>JAJYHJ010000135.1 GCA_021784785.1 Actinomycetes bacterium
AGCTAGCCTCCATGCACGAGAACGAAGCGAAAATGTTGTAATAAGTGCAACAAGTGGAGGTGAGCGGACTCGAACCGCCGACTTCTACGTTGCGAACGTAGCGCTCTACCAGCTGAGCTACACCCCCAAACCTCAGAAACATACTAGCGACTCTCGATACCCGATCACCGCAAAACCCATATACCCACAAGACTCTTAATGCACCTATACAGAGTCTCCAAAGATGGCGCCCATGACACCTCCAGTAGTAGCCGTTGTGGCTGCTCCACTGCCTAGATACGGCGAAAGTGCATTAGCAAGTATTGGAACGGGCATCGATTGAAGCCAGATCTCACCTGGTCCCGTTAGTGCTACTAGATGATAACCATCTCCACCAAAAAATATATTTGACATCCCCTGCATGGTCGTTATTTGAAACTGTATCGTATCTTGAAACATTCCAACATGACCAGGGTGCACGAGTAAAGTCTCCTGAGGTTGAAGCTTGTAATTGATAATCTCGCCAGAGAGCTCTACCCAGGCAGTACCTGACCCTTCAAGCCTTTGGAGGATAAAGCCGTCTTTACCATACACACCAGCTCTAAAACTCTGCTGCATTCCCACGGTCGGTATGACATCCAAGGTGGCGCATAGCATGCCATGTCTATGTACCAAGTAACCGCTACCAGGTGAGATGGCTACCGGGAAGATCCTCCCTGGAAGCTTGGTCGCAAAGGCGACCATACCGGCACTCCCATGAGCTTCATACTTGGTCAAAAACAAGCCACCTCCACCGACGACGCGCTTTATGCCAGAGAGTAGACCTCCCCGGCCGGTTGGATTTGAACCCATAGTCTGACTCATTCGCAGACTTGGAGTCATCCAAGAGAGTTCGCCGTGAGTAGATATCACGGCTTCGCCAGGATCAAGAGACACCTCCAATACCGGCATAGTCGTTCCCTTTACATCCGCATTCATGTACAGACCTCCGATCTGCTTCAAGTGACGGGCTCCAACCCAGGTAACTAACTCTAACGCATCTTCAATCCATAATGTGAGGATCATGATCAATCACCAAATTCTTACACAAAATATCTCATGCATCCAGGCACCACAGTTCAACACTTAGAAAGATCAATGGAACTCACGCTCGCATTGCTTTAAGTGGTCATCCAAAGCACCATCGGTTTACTCCAAGAAGAGAGGTAACGATCTGGCTAGAATCACATCATGAGTAAACTTGTAACTCCTCCAGTAGAGGGCCGACGCCACAAGGAAAGAGTAAGGACTGAGAGGGATCAGGTTCGCCTGGTTCTTGAGAGAAACTACCTTGGTCATCTTTCTGTGATTGATAAAGCCACCAACTTCCCATTTACTATCCCGATCGCGTACTCCTTAGCCAACGACACCCTTTACCTTCACGGAGCAGCTGGCAACCATGCACTTTCCCTGGCGATAGGAAACCCCTGTAGCTTTGTGGTAACAGAGGTGTCGGAGTTTGTACTTGCCGAGACGATGTTCCATCACTCCATAAACTACGCCTCAGTAGTCGTCTACTCCATCGGGAAAGAGATCACCGATTTAGAGACTAAAGACTCATTGCTCGTAAACTTCGTCGAGCGGATGTATCCCGAAAGGTCCAAAGTTCTGAGACCAAATACCAAGGTGGAACTGCTTAAAACCAAAGTTGTGTCACTCGATCTCCAAAACGCAAGCGCAAAGGTAAGAGAGGATCGCCTAGAGACTTCCATAAAAGACGGGCTATGGAGCGGTACTATTCCAATACATACGACGTTTCAGAACGCTGACGCTCTTTCCCAGCCGATGCTTGGACACTGTATAACCAAGAAGAAGGCCGTATCTTAGGAGATCAGATCACTCTCCTGATGCTCTATCGACCTTACCAATAGAGCTATCTCTCGAATCGTCACGTACAACTGTGGCAAAGATACCGCTACGTCATCTTCTTCAAGGGATCGAAGAACCGACTTGATCTTTTCAAGATGCTCTCGATGTCGAAGGCCCCAAATTGCCAAAGGATCCATCGAGGCTTCGCTTTCATCGATATGGGCTTCAAGATACCTAGTAGCGTTTCGAGCCAACTCCATCTGGATGTTGGATAGATCAACAAACAAAAGTTCTCTTGATGACTCCTCCCAATGATTTCCGACCAGTACAGACGAAAGATAAGACCTCAACGTTGGGAGATTTGAAAGTGTTCCAACCGCGAAAAATATCCGAGCCGCCTTAATCGGAGATCCCAAGTTAAACTCTTCCTCTAACATCACTACAGCCGGTACAGATACCAAGGTATCGATGACTCCGAAGAAAGTTGCTACCTCCTTATCTAGTCCACTCTCTATGAGTTCCGAAGTACGCCTTTGCTGCCGATCAAAACCTGCTTTGTCCAGTACGAAAGCTAAGTTATCGAAAATGTCAGGAAATGCTGGCTCAAAACGCCCGATAATATCAGACAAGCTCTGGCTCATCTGGCCAGAGGTAATGAGCCAACGAGCCATCCTGAATGAAGATAGCGCTAGACGGTTCATGAGCGACACTCGAAGGCTCTGAGGAACTTGCCTTTGCTCGATTAGCCGTTGCACCCAACCTTGTGCGTCTAGTATCTCCAACGCGGCCAACAGCGCCTTTGATGCCTCTTGGACCGTGACTGAGGAGATCTCAGATAGCTCAAATACCGAAGTGATGCCGACAAGATTAACCAAACGGTTAGCGGCAACGGTAGCAATTATCTCCTTTTTTAATGGATGATAAAGCGTTTTCGGACTCAGCTTGGATGAGATTAATTCAGGGAAGTACTCTAAGTATAATGAGGTACTGAACTCATCGGAAACCAAGGGCGAGTTCAATATATGATGGTAAAGGTCTAGTTTTGCGTACGCTAGCAGAACCGCTAGTTCAGGACGAGTTATAGTTCCGCCCTTGGAGGCTATCGCCAAAATTCTTTTAGGAGTTGGTAAAAACTCTACCTCTGGATCCAGCTCAGCTTCACCGACAAGTCGTTCAGTTAAACGAGAGATGGCATTCATCTTCGATCTTGCTTGCTCTTGGACACAAGACAACACCCAGTTTTGATAGATGTTATCGTTGAGTACTTGGGCCTCCACTTGAGAGGTAGCAGAAAATAGCAAAGGGGTTCGCTCCGCAGCATCAATGCGCCCAAACTCAATCGCAGATGCTAAAAGTATCTTGAGATTTACCTCATGGTCTGAAGTATCTACACCAGCAGAGTTATCGATGGCGTCTGTGTTGCATCTTCCACCCAAGAGCGAGTACTCGATACGACCTTTTTGGGTAAATCCAAGGTTCCCTCCCTCTCCTACAACTTTAGCCCTAAGCTCCTTAGCGTTCACTCGAACTGTGTCGTTGCTTCGATCTGAGACCTCCTCATGAGTCTCCGTCGATGCCTTTACATATGTTCCAACTCCGCCGTTCCATAAAAGGTCAACAGGTGCTCTCAAGATAGCCTTTATAACTTGCGTTGGTTCATAAGATCCGGGATCGATCCCGAGAACTTGGGCAGCCTGTGAAGATATATCAATAGCCTTTAGTCTTCTTGAATACACTCCCCCGCCCTTGGAGATCTTGGCCTTATCGTAGTCCTGCCAAGACGATCGCTCCAACTCAAAGAGTCTCTTGCGCTCGTTCAAGGAGGCGTCTACATCTGGGTCAGGATCCAAGAAGATGTCTCGGTGGTCGAAGGCTGCCACCACACGCATCGATCCCGACAGCAGCATTCCGTTTCCAAATACATCTCCCGACATATCGCCAATACCAACGACCGATATCGCGTCCCGCTCGGGGTCTATACCGAGATCTCCGAAGTGATGGCATACAGACATCCATGCACCTTTAGCTGTAATAGCCATCTTCTTGTGATCGTAGCCCTCCGAGCCGCCTGATGCGAAGGCATCTCCAAGCCAGAATCGTCTTTGAACTGCTATCTCATTGGCGATATCAGAGAATGTAGCGGTACCTTTATCTGCAGCTACAACTAGGTAAGCGTCTTCACCATCAAGTACCGGGACGTCAATCGGATGTACAACCTTACTGTCTACGATGTTATCCGTAAGGTCAAAAAGAGCCGAGATAAATTCACGATAGCTCTCAACCACCTTCGACGACTCCTTGACACCGTCACCTCGCACAACAAATCCGCCTTTTGCTCCGACTGGGACTATAACGGAGTTCTTAACACTTTGCGCTTTCATCAATCCTAAGACTTCGATACGAAAGTCCTCAAGTCGATCAGACCACCGAATGCCTCCTCTTGCGACGTTGCCGCCCCTTAAATGAACAGCCTCAGTGAACTTGGAGAGGTAGTAAAACTCGTGTTTAGGCAGAGGTTGAGGAAGAAGATATCCAAGGGAAGACGGGTCAAACTTAAGAGCTACCCCCATCGGAGTCGTCCGCAGGAAGAAGTTTGTACGCACTGTAGCCTCAATCAGGGCTGAGAGTGCACGAAACATCTTATCAAAGTCTAAAGACTCTACCTGCGAGAGAAGCTCCTGCAGCTCCGTCACGTAATCAGATCCGTTCGGGTGCGCTGAAAAGTTAGTAGCATCTACAACGTTAAAGTGAGCGTAAAACTGTCGAATCAAGGTCTTCGATATCCGTGGATTACTCTTTAGAGCGTATTTGATGTAGCTAGCTGAGAATCCAAGATTCGAAAACCTAAGATACTGTGCGTAAGTCCTAAGTAACGAGACCTCTCGATAGGTCAATGATGCATTTACCACCAATGAGTTAAGTTCATCGTCCTCGCCTAACCCACTCCAGATCTCGAGCATCGCTGCCTTGGCGCGAAAAAGATCCTCGACGTCAATAGGTCCACGCATCCTTTTCTGGTCTCTAACTTCTATTCCCAGGTCCAACAACCAGCCAGCATCCTCTCCAAAATTGAATCTGTAGGGTAGCTCGTTAATCACCGTAAAACCGAAGTGCTCGACCACAGGAAGTATCTCTGATAGAGCCATCCAGGGACCCGTCTTGAAAATTCGCAAACGTAGATCAGTGTTAAGCTGATCGCGATAGTCGAGTTCAATGTCTAATATACGCTTTGATCTCCGAAGTTCGTCAAAGTGCACCACGTCCTTTGCACCCTGCTCAGGGGCGTAGTCATCGTGATAGGAGGACTCAAAACTCTTCCAATAGTTTTGGTAAAGGGCCAAAGCTCTGGACTCTCCAACGGTATCAACCAGTGCAAGCTTAAATCTATCTCCCCAAGACATCGAGATAAGGTCAAGCTCGTCTTCGAGTCGCTTGTAACCGTCGATCCCTGAAGCCTGAACTGTAGTATCGACGACAAACGACATAAAGCATCTCAGTCCCTCAGCTATTGAGACACTCAGTTCTATACTGTTTGGTCCAAAGTACGCCTCCAGCCTTGAACTGAGGTCGTCAGTTAAATGCTCCGAGTATCGAGAGGCTGGCAAGACTAGATCCAATCGGAGCTGAACCAAGCGAGAGTCTTGCCCGTTCGAAAAGACAACCATCTTCAATCTGGGAATCTCTTCCACCGAAAGTGCCACCGCAACTAGGTCTCGAAGCTCATCTTTCGAAATAGACAAGATCTCATCAGGAGCAAGTAGTTGAATAAAGTCTAGAGCCGATCTATATGCGTAACTCGTCTCGGTAAGTGAGAGGGACGACGTCGCATATTCGACCTTTTCACGGAGAAACGGCAAGCGAGAGACGGCATGCGAGAGCCTAGGTGGAATAAACACGCCAAAGAAAGTACTTCTTATCCCCTGCGCAGAGTCCATAAACTCGATCACACGAAGCCTATTCCTTCTTACGACCGGAGAGGAAAGGTTCACTACCCCCGCAAACAAACGACTCTCGCCTCGTTGGAAGGTAGGACTAACCTTACCGAGGAAGCTTTCCTGATCTTCATCGTCAAGTTCTTCCACTTGACATCCAAGCCACTTAATTCCTTGAGGTGACTGAACTCTAGCACTTACGGGAAGAAAGTTTCCAAGTCCAAGAGCATCATAGGAGGACTCGGACTCCAAATCTTCTCCGGTCAAAGGTTGTGCTTGTCGATCAAGCTCTAAAAACATCTCGTTCAGGTCACCATGTAACAAGATAAGCTGGTAGTAAGCTTTTCTGAAAGATTCAGCCAATCGTTCAAGATCTTCTGAGGTGGCGAGCTGCTCAAACTCCGCATAGAACAATGAGGTTTGTCCAGACTGAGGCTCACTCTTTTGCACTACCTCTATAAGAGATGTGGGGACCATAGGGTGGATAGAAAATGTAGCGGAAACGCCGTATTCCCTCATTACCTCGGTAAAGGTGTCCACTAAGTACTTCATATCAGGAGTCACGATGGCGATAAAACACGTCGAGCTTTCGACGCCTCTTGCATCAACTACTGACTCTTCTAGCCCAACACCATCAAGCGTCCGGCATCTTCCAACCTCAACACCTATTTTGGCATTCACATCATAAGTACCTATAGCACAGTGAAGTTCAAAGGTTGCTCTAGCTATCAGGTTAGACGGCACTGAAGAGATCTCTTCAGAACTCATTCCTCTAACCACGTAATCAAAAAGTTGCTCAAGCTCCACGGGAAGCTCCCCTGCTAATTTACCAAGTAACTCCAGCGTCTTTGCTCGAGATCCCCGATCTACCTCTTCCATCTACATCTCCTGGACTGACAAGTCGATGGCAAACCTCATTGTCGTACCATCCAACAGTTTCACCCTAGCAGAATCGGCACAAACTTCCATGAAATGAACTTCGGTCACAATTATCTCGACCGCTTTACGCTGGTGCTCTTCCTTCAGGTAAAGAGTTACCTCCATCAATCACCAAGGTCTGTCCGGTGATGTAGGAGGAATCTTCTGATGCTAGGAATGCTATGGCGCTAGCGACCTCGTCTGGCGTACCGCTACGCCCAAGGGGAGATGCAAGTCCATTGCGAGCTTCAAGTGGGGTCTGGGATTTAGTTGCAATCCAGCCTGGGGCTACAGCGTTGACAGTTATGTTCTTAGGAGCCAACTCAAGAGCCAGGGTTTTCACCATTCCCACCATCGCAGCCTTTGAGGCAGCGTATGCCACTTCCCCTACGTTAGCTTGCAATACTCCTGTAGTGGAAGCGACCATTACTATACGTCCACATTGGCTTTCAGACAGATACGTTATCGACTCTTTGGACACCAAAAAGGCTGAGGTTAGATTCCTAGACAAGGACAGGTTCCACTGTTCTAAGCTCGTATCTACCGTAAGCGCGAACTGTTCTGGCGAGGATAGGCTCCCCATACCTGCATTGTTGACGACTATATCAATGCCACCAAGATATTCGCCCGCTTGCCCGACAAGTTGCATCACTTGCGTCTCGTCGGTTAAATCAAATGGAGCTGCTTCAACAGACACTCCATACTCTCTAAGTTCGTTCCGTCTATCAAAGATCCTTTCTGTCGTTGAGCTTATAAACAGCCGATACCCCATACGCGCAAAACGCACCGCCGTGGCAAAGCCTATTCCGCCTTTTGAACCTACTCCCGTGATGAGCACCTTAGACATCAAGCAACCAGCTTACCTATCCCTGTTCTTGCGAACTCAAAACGACTCTTCACACTCCAATTCCCGAGTTCTTGAACTCTGAATCTTGCGGCAACGTGACTACTTGGTCTAGATCAGTCCTCGCCGAAAATACATTGTGCGCCACGTGAGGCAGCAAAGGTCGTCGGCTCTGCCAGTCAAAGCGTTCCAGATCTGGTACTGCCTCGAAATGAGTAACTGGTCCTAGGCACAGCCAAGCCACCGGACGTACTCCACTAGGTAAGCCAACTAGGTTCGAAAGAAATTTTTCCCTATAGAAGGAGACCCAACCTACTCCAATCCCCTCAGCGGCAGCTGCTAGCCAAAGATTCTCGATACAAAGACATACAGAATACAGTCCAGCATCATCAATCGCATGTCTTCCAAGCACAGCCGGCGCTCCTCTTTTAGGGTCGTAGGTGACAACAACCCCCAGGGACGACTCCATGATTCCTTCGATCTTGATCCGCTTGAAGCTTTCACCCTTCGATCGATCCAAGGAGCGCTCAAATATGTCACGTTCCTCATAGACGTGATCTCTAAATTTACTACGTATACTCCCATCAGTAATAAGGACAAAGTCCCAAGGTTGACTCATTCCTACACTTGGCGCCGCATGAGCCGCTAACAAGATACGGCCAAGCACTTCTTTATCCATAGGTTCCCCAGAGAACTGACCCCTAACGTCCCTCCGTGAAAACACGGTCTCATAGAAAGCTTTGCGCCCTAGTTCATCTAACATGTCATCCCCAATACAAAAGCCCCATCTAATCGTTTATATAGTCACCTTGAAAAATACCTCTGCTAATCTACCTTCTCCCAATTGAGCACGTTGAGCACTCATCACAAGCCATTTCCGAACCATTGGTTCCACCGCGGAGGGATCAGGTAATTGGGAGCTGTGGCACAAGATAGCACCGATCTTGGCGTCGAAAGTTTCGGTTACGTCAACGAAGGCGTTCACTTCAGGATGAGCAGAGAGGAGCACCTCTTTTACAATAAAGGCATCCAGTCCTTCTTCTAGTAGTTCAGGGAATGCAAACGGATTTCTTGCGTACGGATAGATTGCATCTAAAGTCGCATCCCCCGCCGCACGATGGTCAGGATGCGATGCTGGCATCCTGACGTAGTTTCTCTCAGGAGACTGGCAGACCACACGATCTGGCTTAATCCTTCTAATTACTCTGGAAATATCGCGAACCAGCGATGGCACCTTTCGTAGCGCGCCGTCACGATATCCTAAGAACTCCAAAGTCTCAACTCCAATGTACGCTGCCGCTTTTTTCTGTTCCTCTCTTCGAATAGCAGGGATCTCCCGACGTGGAATACTCGGGTCAAATCCTCCCGCATCACCATCGGTGACAATGAGATAAGAAACCTTTGATCCTTGATTAACCCATGAAGCAACTGAACCGGCTAAACCAAAGTCTACGTCATCAGGGTGTGCCATTACGATCAGTACCTTATCTACCGGCTGTACAGCCTCTAACTCCGACATCTCACGCTCCATATTTAACCTTACCGAGCCAAGCCTAACTCGCCAAAGGAAGTTTTCCATAGGCAGTCGAGTCAGATAACACAACTTGGAATAGTCAGACACCGAGGGAACTTTCTAACCGCATTAGAGACGTTGTCCGATCACCAAAGATACCCCTGTCACCTGCAGCGGAATCCCCAATAATTTATTATCTATCTCGCGGAACTTAGCAGCAGGACGCCTAATGATACAGAGGCGAACGAAAGTACCTCAAGTGTCAATGTTTCCACTCAAAGAGGGGGCGTTTACCCACACTCCAAATGAGACAGACCTCTTTCTTGCTTAGCCGACAGCTCACCATATAAAAGCGAAGGAGCACTTGTGGAACGACATCTAGACATGGCTAAGAGCTTCCATCAGTGCAATCCTTCCATCAAGCCATGCTTTCTCTCGGAGTCTATATCAAAGGACTCACTGTTAAAAAACTCACGTCCTCCATGCCTCTGCGGTATTGCCCCGATATAACACAAGCCCATTACGACCGCGTTGCACACCTAAGTGCCTCTCCAGCAACTCAATTTCTCCAGGTTTTATAGCCCTAATACACGATGCCCTTTAGTAAAGCAATCAAGAAACAAGATAGATGTCAGAACCGCCAAAGTTAGTGCGTCGCTGTCGCTTGAACTCTACGGGAACAATTAAACCGATCGCCTAGAGATCCAGTTCATTCATGGATGTCGGATCTAACCCATTGGGCTCGTCACCGTTCACAGACAGCGTATCTACGCTTTGATCTATCCGAGCACGAGCTGGGAGGATAAAGAGAACCAACGCTGTCCCTATCGCACCAACAGTCAATGCCACTAGTAGCGATGACGATAATGCATCGATAAAGGCACCCTTGCCCCCTACTACGAGTTGAGAAGCAAAAGTCGACGGCAAAGACTTAGCTGCAATTAATGTTGCTCCGATCGAGCTTTTAAGTACAGGTCTTAGCTGTGAAGGTAGCAATGAGTATACGTGCAAAGCAGTCAGGTGAGCACCGTAGCTCGTTGCCAGCAGGCTGCCAAGTACCGCCACTCCCAACGCTCCTCCAACCTGAATCAACGTTCCATTTGTAGCAGAACCGACTCCCGCTTGAGACCTAGGCAAAGATCCCATAACTGACTCAGCCGATGGTGGCATTGTAAACGCCAGACCAACCCCTACGAGCGTTAGAGTCAACTCGATCCGCAAGAGGGTTGATGTCGTGCTAAAGCGACTTATCAAGAACGCTGATAGCGACACCATGGAAAGGCCAAAAGCCACCGTTATTTTTGTTCCCACCTTGTGAGCTATCTGAGCACTCAGTGGGGATAGAACGAGGAGTGCTCCAGCTAAAGGTAAAAACAGCACTCCCGCTTTAAGTGGTGAATAGCCTCTAACGAACTGGAGATATTGAGTTAGCAAAAATGATGCACCACCGAGTATAAAAAACGCAATTGCAATCGAAGAAGCTGCCATCGAGAACCTCGGATTCTCGAAGAAGTGCAGTCTGAGCATCGGGTGGGAACTCTTCATCTCCCAAATAAGAAAAGACGCTAAAAGCACACCACCGGTAAAGAATCCAATGAGAATGATAGAAGAAGTCCATCCCTTTGAGGGAGCCTCAATGATCGACCAAAGAATCGTACCTAGAGCAACTATTGAAAGGAGCGAACCTATTGGATCAGGCCGAGGGATGTCTACATCCCTTGAGTTGGGCACGATCCAAATTGCCGCGACAATGCCCGCCGCGACTATAGGTACGTTTACTAAAAACACCGAACCCCACCAGAAGTGCGAGAGTAACCACCCTCCCGTGATAGGACCAAGGGCTATGCCCAGTCCAGAGGCGCCCGACCAGATTGCAATCGCTTTGGCTCTCTCCTTCGGGATAGTAAAGATGTTGGTGATGATCGATAAAGTGGCAGGCATAGCCATTGCACCACCTATTCCCATAAACCCTCTCGTCAGGATAAGTGTGTCCGAACTACCAGAGAATGCCGATGCAACAGATCCAATCCCAAAAATAAAAAGTCCGATCATAAAGATCCACTTCCGACCGAACCTATCACCCAAGCTGCCGCCCGTTAACAGCAGCCCCGCAAATACAAGGGTATAGGAGTCCGCGATCCATTGGAGTTGAGAGGTCGTCGAGTGCAGGTCTTTCACCAAAGTCGGAAGAGCTACGTTCAAAATGGTATTGTCGAGGTTTAACATAATGAGACTGACAGATAGCACAGCCAGCGCAGCCCACCTCAACCTTTGAACTCTCTCGATATCCAACTAGCACCTCAAGTCGACGACTAGATAACGAATCGCAACAAAGTCCTAACCACCTTTACATAATCACAATATAGGCGTTACATAATTAACTAAATCCGAGTGACTCACACCACAACCATCCAACTCAAGCATTAAAATAGCGCCACCAACCATAGTCAGAGACTCCAATCAAACGAACAAGTCGACCGCCTCAATCGGCGGCATCGACAACGAGCTGCAGGCAGGCCATAAGGCACCGTCTAATCGCATCCTTTACAAAGTTGTTGCATTAACGAAACATATCTGTAACACATAGCGTCAAAACTATTCAGTCGGGCCAATCGCCGCCTAGACGTTTTCGAAAGTCAAAACATTGGAGCGTACATGAGTTATCAAGCAGAGTACATCTGGATCGATGGAACGAAACCTTCCCCAATAATGAGGAATAAGACTAAGATATTGAAAGATGGTCAAGAACCTCCCATCTGGGGTTTTGACGGATCTAGCACCAACCAGGCGCCTGGAAACAGCTCTGATTGCGTACTAAAACCCGTATACAGCACGCCGGATCCGATCCGAAAAGGCGACAACATTTTGGTCCTCTGTGAAGTAGAACTTCCCGATTACACTCCCCATCCGACCAATACTCGAAGTGCTTGCGTAGAGACAGCAAAACGCTACGAAGAGTTCGAACCACTCTTCGGGATCGAACAAGAGTACACGTTCATGCAAAACGGTCGACCACTTGGTTGGCCAGATAACGGATTCCCCGCTCCACAAGGCCCTTACTACTGCGGAGTCGGTGGAGAAAAGATGGTCGGTCGCGAGATTGTCGAAGCCCATACGCAGGCTTGCTTAGACGCAGGAGTTGCAATTGAAGGCACAAACGCCGAGGTGCTAATGGGTCAGTGGGAGTTTCAAATAGGAGTCCTACCGGCCCCCGCAATCGGTGACCAGCTTTGGCTAGCCCGTTGGCTGCTCTTTCGGGTAGCTGAGGAGTTCGGTGTCTCTGTCTCCTTAGATCCTAAGCCGGTCGCTGGCGATTGGAACGGAACTGGAGCTCACACCAACTTCTCAACCAAGGCGATGAGAGAGAGTTACGACGCTATTATCGAAGGCTGTGAGGCCTTGGGCAAGAACGCAGACGAACACATCGCCAACTATGGCCCCGGAATTGAGAGTCGGCTAACCGGAGCTCACGAGACAGCGCGCTATGACGTCTTTAGTTACGGAGTATCAGACCGTGGTGCCTCAGTGCGCATACCTTGGGCAGTTGAAAAAGCTCGAAAGGGATACCTAGAGGACCGTCGGCCCAACGCCAACATTGATCCGTATGTCGTTTCAAGACTTATGATCGAGACGATCTGTTCATACTCACAAGGCAAGAACAGCTAGCTATAAAATTGGATGATTGAAGAGTTTGTGCTCGATGGGAGCACAAACTCTTCAAAAACTTTCGAATATACGTTGTAGCTTCACACGACAAGCTATATCGTGTCAGACATGGCCAACGTCTCCCAACACAGACTCTCTCCGCCCGAGTCAGCTCCCGACTTCTGTCTCCAAGATAGCGAAGGCTCCACTGTCTGCCTGAGTGGCTTTCGAGGGAAACGAGTCGTCCTATATTTTTATCCCAAAGATAACACTCCCGGATGCACCTCTCAAGCGTGCGAGTATAACGAGATCTACACAAAGCTCAAGTCGTTGGATGTCGAACTCCTTGGAGTCTCTCCCGATTCGATCAACTCTCATAAGGCGTTCACGTCTCAATTCAATCTAACCTTTCGACTTCTGAGCGACCCAACGAAAGAAGTGCTCAAAGCCTACGGTGCCTTTGGAGAAAAAAAGAACTATGGCAAAGTCTACGAAGGTGTCATTCGATCATCGTTCATAATCTCTCCAGATGGCAACATCGAAGCTGCCTTCTACAACGTTAAGGCAAAAGGAAATGCACAGCGAGTTCTTGACTACCTGCTAGCGCATTGACATACTTGATTCCTCGATGGGCTATGTACGGGCTTACCCGCTAATATAAGCAACAAGCGCGCTTTGAGGAGATGTATATGTCAGAGGCTGTAATTGTTGCGACAGGTCGATCGGCTATCGGTCGAGCATTCAAAGGTTCACTCACCGACATCAGGCCGGACGACCTGAGTGGATACATACTGGCAGAGGTTCTAAAGAAGGTACCGCAGCTAGAGTGGTCTGAGATTGAAGATGTCATGTGGGGAGCGGCGATCCAACACGCCGAACAGTCAATGAACCTAGGTCGCAATGTAGCCGCCTTAGCAGGCCTTCCGGACTCTGTTCCCGGCACAACGGTAAATCGCTTCTGTTCTTCCTCTTTGCAGACCATAAGAATGGCCTATCACGCAATCAAAGCTGGGGAGGGTGATGTCTTCGTGGCCGGTGGCGTTGAGAGTGTCTCAAGAACTAGCAAAACGCCATTTAATATAGAGGATCTCAACCCACGATTTACAGACAAATCAAGAGCGGACTTCATCAACGAAATGTACATACCGATGGGGTTAACCGCAGAGAACGTAGCAGAAAAGTATGCGATCGGGCGAAAAGAGATGGACGAATACGCTGTCATCTCTCAACATAGAGCTACTGCAGCAGTTGAAAGTGGTTTTTTCAAGGACGAGATCATTCCATACGTCAAAAGCGACGGAACGGTAGTTGATAAAGACGATGGACCCCGTCCAAATACGACGCTAGAGAAGTTGTCTGAGCTTCCCCCTGCATTTAAGCCAGACGGGAAGGTTACGGCTGGGAACGCCTGTCCCCTAAACGACGGTGCGGCGGCCGTAGTGGTTATGAGCGAGAGTCGGGCGAAAGAACTTGAGATCAAACCCTTGGCCCGAATAGTTGCATCCGCCGTTACCGGCATAGCGCCCGAAATAATGGGCGTTGGACCTATAGAAGCATGTAAGTTAGCACTAAAGCGAGCCTCGATGAACATCAGTGACATCGACCTCGTCGAGCTAAATGAGGCGTTCGCTGCCCAAGTAATCCCTGTGTGCGCAGAGGTGGGCATCAGCATTGAGAGTCAGCTGAATCTACAAGGCGGCGCTATCGCACTAGGACATCCATTTGGGATGACTGGAGCACGTATCATGACGACACTCTTACACGGGCTCGAGGTTCATGATAAGACAGTCGGGCTTGAAACGATGTGCGTGGGCGGCGGAATGGGAATGGCTATGATCGTTGAAAGGCTTACATAATTCCAGCTTGCTATAGTCTCAACTACAGATCGAGTCCATCAAACGATGCAGTTAGGAGTCATTAATTGGCTGTTGAAGAAGCAACGCTATCGACGGAGTCAGCTGATGAACAAAGCAAAGAGAAAAACTCATCTTCTGCAGAAACCTTCATAGTGTTCGTGCGTCATGCCAAGACCGCCACTACAGGAAAGATCCTTCCTGGACGCACACCCGGACTCCACCTCTCAGATGAAGGGCGTATCCAGGCAGAAAACGTTGCAGGGCTACTCCACACATCATATCCCGAGCCCGCTGCGGTCTACTTCTCGCCTCTAGAGCGGGCCCAAGAGACCGCAAAGCCTTATATCGAATCACTAGAGCTACCGTCGCCCGTCATAGAGAGTTCCTGGCACCTGGTAGAGTGTGACTTTGGCGAATGGACAGGGCGAGAGCTCAAGGAGCTTTACGAGCATCCAGAGTGGGCGACGGTGCAACGCCATCCATCGAAGTTTAGATTTCCAAAGGGCGAGTCATTCGTAGAGATGCTAGATCGTATGATTACATTTGTCACTGAAGTGGAGAGCAAATATCCAAACGGCGTAGTTGTAGCGTTCTCTCACGCGGACACCATCAAGGCCATCGTTACAGATGCATTGGGAATGCATCTCGATCAGTTTCAAAAAATACAGATAGACACAGCCTCAGTCTCTGTAATTGGCGTGGCAAATGGCGTACCCCGTCTAATATGCATGAACTCGGGAAGTGAATTACCTAGAAAGGTCTCGACGGTTGGGGCATAACTACGACTTTACAGAAGCTAATTTTCTATCAGTAGGAACAATTGGAGAACCGGGCAAGAGAGTGTTTTTCCTCTGGGCTGAATACCAGGGAGAAAGGCTCGCCTTAAAGATAGAAAAAACACAGGTAATATCTTTAATTCAATTCATAGCTCAACTACTTGAAGACCTGCCGAGGCCCAAAGAACTCCCAACTCCACCACCCATCCCGCAGGACTTAGAGTACGACTTCATCGCCGGTTCGATAGCTTTAGCGTACGACGAACTTAGAGACCTGATCATCATTGAGATCGAGGAAGCTAGCGCCGACGAGGACTCTTCAACTGCACTTATTGGAGTTAGCCGAGAACAAGCCGCCGCTCTTGCGATAGAAGGTACGCGAGCAGTTGAAGGCGGACGCCCTCCATGCCCCTTGTGCGGGTATCCATTAGATCCGAACGGACACAGTTGCCCAAGAACCAACGGTCACAGAGCACCGAACCTGTAAAACTTCAAATAGCGAAGTACCTAAAAACAGAGTCCATAAAGATTCTTGGGCGCATCGTCAATAGCTCAAATGCGACGTTGCTCGTGGAAGTGGCCTCTCAGGCGCCCAAGATGCAAGCTATATATAAACCCCTCGCTGGAGAACGTCCTCTTTGGGACTTTTCGCCGGGTCTATACAAAAGAGAGGTTGCAGCATATCAACTCTCAGAGGCACTAGGGCTAGGTTTTGTCCCCGTTACGGTCGAACGAGAGGACCTTCCTTACGGACTAGGTTCATTACAGTACTTTATCGATGCCGACTTCTCTAAGACTTATTATGAGATCATTGAAGATCACGGGAACCATCCTAGGCTCATCGAGATCGCTGCCTTCGATATCTTAGCTAACAACTCCGATCGAAAAGGAGGACACATACTAATTGACAAACAAGGCAGGATATTCGCAATCGACAACGGCCTATGTTTTCACGAAGAGTTTAAGCTACGAACCGTTATCTGGGAGTTCGGGAACGCCCGACTAAGTCCTCAATTTTTATCCTCGTTACAAGAGGCCCGCGAAGATAATTTTGCCTTCTTAACTTCCTACCTCAGTACCGCTGAGATCAACTCTCTTACAGCCCGAGCAGATTTTCTGTTGGAAAGAGGATCCTTATTTGACTTACCTGAAGACCAAAGACCCTATCCTTGGCCGATCATATAGCTCCAGAGATCCAGGTCAGTCACCGGTCGAGATCTCACCAGCGATCTTGCCACCTTGGAGCACCTCTTTAAGTGCTCCGGTAGTATCATTTGTAGCAATCGCCACTTGGAAAGCTGACCGGAGTTGATTTAGGCTAGGGAGCCTTTCGAGTACACTTCGGAACCGAGACCCAGCTGAGTTCATGTCCTCTGCGAGAACACCCACTTCAAAGTCGATCAACGCAAGAGCTCGGTTTATAGCTATCACGTCGATAGTGGAGGTATCAAAAACCACCATTGGGTCTTGCGAATCATTGAGCGGAGAGTAAATCGCCAAAGAGCCGGTAGTAACCAGCATGAAGGCGAGTATTGCTGGACGACTCCCATCTACTCGAAGTTTCTCATAGTCGCTATGAGCAGCTATCAAAGGGCTCTGTGGTAACACGGTTCTACGAACGACCTCATGGAAACTCTGATTGGCACCTGGCAACATTCCCATCAACCCTCTACCGCCTGAGTTTCGATCCCACACTGACATTCCTAGCATTTCGTAAGCTAGAGGTAAGCCAGCGCTGTCAAAGGCGCTCGTAAATCCATAACCCTGCTCTTGGCGCGATTCCCCTTCCACGATTGACGCCATCATCATTCCACCAAATCCCATTGGGGCAGACGGCACCCCACCGTGATCGTAAATAGCTTCGTGGGTATGATCATGCCATGATTCACCACCACTCGCTCTCCGTTGTACCGATCGGCGTTGCTTGAAACCTATCCGAGCATCGCCACAGTTCACAAGCGACTTAGCCAAACGTTCAAGAGGTGGTATCGTAGCTGCCCCAAGGAGCACCGAAAAGACTGTGGAATCGACAGAGTTTAAAGCCGTTGCCTCACTAGCTATTCCGTCTCTGAGTAGACTAGCGACAGCCCTAAGTTCGATTGGTCCTAAGCCAGGGAGAAGAGTCGAAAGAAACGCCGACGTTCGGACAGCAGCTCCAGCGACCTTGGTTCTCAGCGCCTTGAAGAGTTCACCGGTTCTATTAGCGAAACGTTCTAAATATACAGGTTCACCTCCTCTTACTGAAAGTTTCAATTGATACTCTGTGGCGCCGCTCTCAACAGACTCCACAAAGGAGTAGAGTAACTGTAACGGCTCTCCTGAGTGAGACATAGCCACAAACGCGTCGTCGTAAAGGAAGACCTCACATTCAGAACCGTTTACAAATCCTTTAAACTTGTCAGGCTTGCCAATTCCCACCAGCAGTAGAGTTTTTTTTGCGTCATCATCACGTATCGCGTTGAGGTCGGAGAGTAATTGGGTACGCATCTGTCCAAGTTTTGACAGTTCCACCTTGCAACCATCGCTGAGACGCATGCCTATGGAAAAGGAATCCGGTTCCGAGAGTTCGGCAATAGAACGAGGTTCAATCGTAAGCGGCTGACCCATTTCTGGCTCTATCACAAGTGCGCCTGCTGCTACTTTTACCGTCCCATCACTTTCATCTATCAAAGATCCGTTCAAATCAAAAACTTTGAAATGCACCTAGAGCCTCCTTTCTATTGAGCCATCAAACTGGTTCCCTCCACTCTCGGCTAACACACGCCTCTCGACGACTCAATTTGCACTAGCGCCACACTCCGGACAGAAGTTCGCATCGCCTAGTTTCGTACCACAGTTCGAGCAGAACGTGCTAAAGGCGCTCGGTGCCGCTAAAAGTGGATGTCCGCAGAACTTACAGAACTTCCCTCCCCCTGTTTCTCTATTGCACTGCGGACACATTGCGGTAGACACGTCGCTATAGTTAATGTCTTCCGTCCAATCTTTTTGTTGAACCTTTGCTTGCAACTGTTCAACCTGAGCTGTAGACTGCATCGCTGTTATTTCCTGGTCGATCTTGGGTGCACACTGGACGCATAGACCTTTTTCCGAGTTCCAGCAGACATCCTGACATACCCATTGGCCGCATCTGTGACACTGAGAGAAGTGTCCTTTTACCGCTTCGACAGCATTAGCTAATGCCTTATCCCAACCTTTCCCACGGGTGCCGCCTTTAAGCCACTGTGTGTCGAAGCCTGCCTCTTCAATTCGAGTACCCACGGTACCTCCAAGGAGACTCCCCCCTATGGCCATCATCCGACCAACGCTACCGACACTTCGTTGGAACGGGGATTGGTATCCATTACCACAACGCATGCAAAAGAATTCAAATTGAAATCCATCTTGTGTGGAGTTATCTTGATAGTTATTCGTAAAACCTATTTCTCCCGTCACTGTAGCTCCTTTCTTTATAAGTTACGTAGTCCTTCAACCCACCCTGGCTGAAACACGGATCTCGGGCGTGATCGGCTTCATCAACTCAAAGGCATCACAAGATATCAACTCGCGCTAGGGCAAGCACCCGTCCCGCTGGATCCCGAAGTGGTCTGAGAAACGATCGATGAAAGTGGTTGAACATCCGAAGCCGATGGAGACGTAATCGAAACCGGTTCTCCAAATTTAGAAAACGAGTAGGTGGCATTGATGGCTTCGTGCATACTCGCAGCACCAGCCGGCAACGAAAGATTCCAGACAAAAGCCACTTGAACTGCACGACCTTGACCATCAATCCATATCTTCATAGGGATAGTTGTTGTTCCAAGGCAACGCATGGTTCCAACTAAGCTATTATCAGCTGTTTCTCCAACTTTTGAAAGATCAACTGTTACACTGTATCCTTTGGCGTTCACCCCATTGATCACCGAAGAACCGAGGCTAGTCACAGTGCCTACGCTGGATAGAAATGAAAGCATTTGAGTGGGATCGGTCAAGACTCCAGTCACCGCGCTCGAACCTGACTCATTAGAGATACTTGCGGATATCCACGGCTTGTCTACTCCAGGTACTCCACTCATCAAATTAGAAGACATATAGTCTGTTCCCTTATCAATAATGGCCTGAAATGACAGTGTTTGGGATCCCGGAACTGAAGAGGACTCCTTCATAGTGAAACTTGCAAGTCCCTTGACGATGTCCTCGTCGCCTCCACCACTGATAGTCACAGTCATACTCTGCCCAGATGGAAGAGTGACGGTGCCGACTGATGAGATGTCGAGATGCAACGTCTTCACGGTCGTTGTGGACTTTGCGACTAGCTGAACCTGCCTAAGTGGCGAGTTCGCCAGGCTCACGGTTGAGACAGAACTCCCAGATCCACTACTTACCGTGCTAGGTGCCTTTGAAGGAGAACTCGACGTACTTCCACATGCCGCTAACATCAACCCCCCAATCAGCGACGTTCGGGTCATTAGAAGTAGACGTCCTCTCGTGCTATCGCAGCTAATAGAATCATTAATATACGACATCTTCAGCCCTCCCACATTTATTAACGCGAGGTAAACTGCACTGATTATAGATCAATTATTTTGTAATAATTAATATTTGATAAGAATCTTTCAAAAACTGTGGTTCTCTTGCAGAAATAGCAGCTCAGTAGAGCTTTTACACCTCTGATCTGAGGTGATCGAGCTCCGTTCCCATCTTTTCTAAGACGCAAGGGCACATCCACCTGTCTGGACATTTCAAGTCCGCGACAGTTAGAAGGACACTGGAGGAGTTTTTCCAAGACTGGCCAAACATCGAAAGCTTTTACAAGAATTTAGAGCTAGCAATCCGTTCCCTTAGAGAGTGATGCGTATCGAAAATCGCAGAATTATCTCCCTGAGTCCCTTGAAGAAGGCGTAATGCAGTGGATCTTTTCCGGTCGTCAACACGAGACGATTCCGAACAACCACCTTTGCAAAAGACGCTCAGCATTTGGCATCACTAACGAAAAGACGGTGCAACCCGTTGACTTTCAGGGCCGCCTTCGAGCATAGGATAGTCCAACGTCATCGGTACCAAAGCACATAGGCAGGCTAAAAGGAGCTAGTTATCTGGCTCCATATCAAGTTACTATCCCTTCATACAGTAAACCTGGTTAGTAAGCACAGATTGGAATGTACCTCCAAGCATCTCAGATGACCCAAAATAAGTTCAATGGTGGCGGCCATAGAGATCGGGTCGACGGCAGATCAAGGATCTATAACTGATCCTACTTCAATCCATGGAAGAAATCCACGAGAAACCAAAGGGTTTATACCGACGGCTGCTCAGGGCTAGGACTCACGCGGCGCTCTGAAACGGTTGCTCCATGGTTGCGTTCCGACATAGCACTGCGAACCCCTTGAATCTCTACTAAAATCCATACTTCACCGAGTTTCTAATTACTGATAGAGGCAACCGCTTCACACCGATTCGAGCCCAGCTTCGCACAAGAGTAAATCTAAGATTTTCATGAGTGTTGGCGCTTCCAACATCGAACTTACATACAAACGCCTTGCAATTCCAACCATCCGGTGATAACGTCACATCGACACGTTTATGCACCTTATTGCTTAAGCGTTTCAGCAATAAGGCACGAAGGGGGAACAGTATTGCAGCCTGATAGGAGTCTTTTGGGAGATAGCTTAAACGCTTCACCAGAGCCTATGGGTGAACCAGAGGCAACAAGGTCCTCGCCTCAAATCGAAGACGTAGCCAGGCAAGCAGGGGTATCTATAGCGACCGTGTCGTACGTCATAAACGGACGGGGACGAGTCTCTCAAGAGACGCGAGAAAGGGTGCACAAAGTAATTGAGGAGCTTAACTATACTCCAAGTGCTCGAGGAAGATCGTTGGCGTTAGGCCACGCACAGACCGTCGGATTGCTAGCAGACCCAAACCTGGCGAGTTCTGATGGCTTTGCACCCTTTGTAAGGGCACTGACTCTTTTATTGCTCGAGAACAGTTATCACTTACTTCTTTTGGCAGGAGAGGCGGAAGGTGACCTTACGTCCCTTGAAGAAGCCGCTAACTCGGGGCGTGTCGACGGAGTTGTCGCGCTTGCACTATCGGGTGAAACGTTCACATGGTCTCGGTCCATACGGATACCTATCGTCCTTATAGGATCAGTTTCTCCTGGAGTCATCTCCATTGACACTGATCACCGTACAGCAGCAAAACTTGCCACTAGCCACCTATGCGACCTGGGCCATCAAAGAATAGCTTTGGTAAAATACCCATCACCGACTGCAAAGATATGGGAACGTACCTGTAAAGATACCATCGAACGAGCCTCCGGAACCCTTGTTACCGTGGAGGGCACAAGAGATTTTCAAGGAGGCTACGAAGCCACAATGTCACTACTGTCGGGAATCGCCCGACCTACCGGACTGGTCATAATGGATGACTCCATGGCAGAAGGGTCGTTAGCTGCAGCCACCAATCTTGGCATTGGAGTGCCAGAACAGCTCTCGATAGTCGGATACGGAGACACTCATCACGGCTCACAAGCGATTCCTCCAATTACGACGATCTCTCCTCGCTGGGAAGAGCTAGGAGAACAAGCAGGCAGGTCCATGTTAACCGCTCTTTCCGGAGAGGATCATACCGGAGCAACCGTAACACCTATATTAGTAGTTAGAGGTTCGACAGCGCCTGCCGGATCATTTGCAACTCCTGACACGGCGCTCAACGAACTTGTGATCAAGTCTGGCCCCGCATTCGCCGTATGGTCAGAAGAACTCGCGATAAGGCCAGTCAGCGGGCGCCACGGAGTATACGTTGGGGATACGCGGATCGTCTCGCTTTATCAAGCAAAAGTTGATGGCAAAATTCTCATTCCCGATACCCTTTACTATGGGAAAGACTATATCCGCGCAAACTACATAACAAAAACGCCAACTTCTACTTTACGAATAGTGCGAAATATTACAATCTTCCCAGACCACCTCGACGATCAATGGAGTTGGAATAGATGGGGATCAACCTATCCATGGACTCTTGAGTTATCGATCGCCTCTGACTTTCAAGATATATTTGCTATTCGCGGTATGAATCCCGGTGGGCAAGGATCGATAACAACGCACACAGAAGACGACTCCTTGAACATATCGTACACTGCCAGGGATGGAGTTGAAAACAATGTAAAGATATCGACCGACCAACCTCCAGATAAATCATCAGAACCCGGGTGGAGATGGACTATACCGTCTGTCCCTCTGGGTGACAGCCTCAAAGTCACAGTAGGTTGGACTAATCCCGTAATCACATTAGAACCTCCACCGGAAGTTCAATGGCCGACAATCGAAACCTCGAACGTATCATGGAACCGCCTTCTCAAACAGTCACAACAAGATATCGACATGCTCACGACCGCTTACAGCGAGAATGGCTTCGTACCCATGGCGGGGCTTCCGTGGTTTGGAACACTATTTGGCCGAGACGCAATTATAACTGGGCTTGAAACTCTCACATTTGCGCCAGAGCTTTCAACAGGAATAGTCATTGCTCTTTCCCAACTCCAAGGAAGCGAGCATCAATCCGACACGGAGGAGGAACCTGGCAAGATCGTTCACGAACTCCGGCTAGGAGAGATGGCTCGATTAGGTGAGGTGCCGTTCGGACGTTACTACGGTTCAGTGGATTCAACTCCTCTATTTGTCACTCTCGTCGCAAAACTTTGGTTTCGTACAGCGAACCAAGAGCTCCTAGATGAGATGCTCCCAGTGGTGGGTAGGGCTATCAAGTGGATTCTAAGTCAACGAAACGATACTGGGCTATTTGAGTTTCTTCCAAGCAACGAAGACGGTCTTTTAATCCAGTCTTGGAAAGACTCGTCGGATTCAATGGTATTCGCAGACGGAACCCACGGTGTACCACCTCTAGCCGTTGCAGAGGTTCAAGGATATGTCTATCAAGCGTTTATGTCGATGGCTAAATGCTACCAATCTATCGGGCAATACGACGAGGCTAAGCTGCTCGATTTTGAAGCCAAAGCGATTCAAAGGGCGTTCCACAAAGCATTTTGGATGGAAGAGAGGGGCTATTACGCGCTCGCCGTCGACGGGAGAGGTAGAAAACTCGATTCACTGTCGTCGGATCCTGGACAGTGCCTTTGGACTGGTGTGATCCCAAAAGAGTTCCGTGATAAGACCGCGGATATCCTTTTGTCTCCGCAGCTATTCTCGGGTTGGGGAGTACGAACCCTCAGCTCAATAGATACAGCATATGATCCTTACAGCTACCACAGAGGGAGCGTATGGCCCCACGATACAGCGCTCATCGTATCAGCCTTACGGTTAAGTGGGCAATTTTCAGGTGCAATCAAGTTGGCGAATGCTTTACTCGACGCAGGTGCCAGCTTTCCGAACTTTCGACTTCCAGAGCTATTTTCAGGAGAGGAGAGAGGTGCCGACGGCCCTCTCCCGTACCCCGGCGCGTGTTCCCCTCAATCATGGGCAGCAGCATCGCCATGGTTCGTTATATCGACACTATTTGGTCTTGAGGTAGATGCAGTAGATCGGCGAATATCGTTTCGTCCATTACCTGGGAATGGAGCCAATTCCATAAAGATTTCACGTCTCAGAGTTGGAGACTCTTACTTTGACCTTGAGTTCGATGGTTCTACCGTTGTATATAGGGGCCTTCCGAAGGGATGGACTCTAGAGACAGATCCGCCCTAGAGCTACAGCTTATGCGTTCAAGTTTTTTAGATGTAATTAATTAGCTACCTCCGTTGGGGGAAAGGAGAGTAAGAAGTGAAAGTATTGGGTAATATTCATATATCAGCAAGAGGATCTCTGTCGCTTCTAAGTGCACCGATCCTATTAGCAGCCTGTAGCAGTAGTTCTGCGTCTACAACCTCGCCGCCGTCGAACCAACCGGTTACGATAACCCTTTCAGGATGGACCTCGTCCCCTGTCGAAGCTCAATTACTTACAAAGGACCTAGCTGGTTTCAGCAAAAAGTATCCTAATATACACGTAGATTACCGCCCAATATCTGGTTCAGGCAGCAACTACGAGTCCATACTTCGAACTAGATTTGTCGCAGGCGACGCACCAGATGTAATTTACGTGAACAACGGTGGGGAGTCGAGTACCTTTATCGCTAACAACGACTTGATTCCACTCAACTCCTACATAAAAAGTACAAACTTTTCTATTAAGGATTTTTACTCAAGTTCGCTTTCGCTTTTCGAAAAGGGAGGCAACATCTACGGCATACCAAAAGACCAATCACCACTTGCGCTTTTTTACAACACTTCGATGTTTGCAAAAGCGGGAATAACTCACCCTCCTACTACATGGTCACAGTTAGCCACAGACGTCAAGTTGCTCACTAATCCATCACAACATATTTACGGACTCATAAATTCAGTTCAAGAACCACGCTGGGCAGAGTTCCTCTACCAGGCTGGCGGCGGCGTAATGAACTCATCGATGACTAAGTTCACCCTCACAAGTCCTGCATCCATAAAGGGCTATACCTACTTCGTCGATCTCTATAAAAATGGATATGCGACCGTGCCAACAACGGTAGGTGCCACTTGGGGTGGTCAAGCATTTGGTATGGGGAAAGCCGCTATGGTCCTCTCTGGAAACTGGTTGATACCGTTTCTCAATCAAACCTATCCAAGTATTCACTACAACACGGCAGTTCTACCAAGCGGACCAGCAAACAACCTCTCCCTCACGTTTCCGGTAGCGTATGGGATAACCAAAGACTCCAAGCATCCCAGCGCCGCATGGAAGCTCATATCATATCTCACAAGTCAGTCAGGTATGACTAGATGGATGAAGTTAGGTCTTGCGTTGCCGACTCGACAATCTCTTGTCAGTCTCCCTTACTACAAGCAACACCCAGTCACGCAAGGGCTTTTATCTCAGCTCCCTCACTCAATTGCCTGGACGTTCCCTCCGGGGTTCGTACAGTTCTCATCCACCACGATGGTAGATCAGACCACTCTTGCAATCGAAAATAAGGAGACGCCAAAGCAAGCGTTGATCAACATGCAAAACGGCGGGCAGTCAATCCTAAATTCGAACAACGGTTGACAAAAGACTAATTTCATGACTACTCTTCAAACCAGTACTCCTACGCTAACCCGAGAGGGTCGGCGTAGGAGTAAGCCACAACTCTTCAAGGGCACAAGAGCACAAAACGAAGCTCGAATGGGAGTGGCTATGACACTACCAGCTGTCCTAGTCCTATTCCTTTTCACTCTTGGACCTGCCTTATACGCATTCTATCTAAGTTTTTTTTCATGGTCCCTCCTAAATCAAATGCACTATGTCGGGCTCTCAAACTTTACCTACATCTTCACTTCACATCTGTTTTGGACTGCTGTTTGGAATACCGCCTCTTTTGCATTTATCGTTGTACCTTCACAAACTTTCGTAGCGCTAGTTATCGCCGTTCTCCTAAACCAAAACCTCCCAGCACGAGGATTTCTTAGACTGGCATTTTTCTTCCCTGCGGTAAGTTCATCAGCCGTTATCTCGATAATTTTCATGTGGATCTACAACAAATTTGGCGTCTTGAACGGTTTTCTTGCCATTCTTGGAATCCACGGTCCGAACTGGTTAGCAAATCCTCTGTTTGCTCTCAAATCGATAATGATCATGAATATTTGGACAACCTCAGGGTACTTCATGGTCGTCTTCTTGTCGGGACTTCAGGCAATACCGCAAAACATCTATGACGCAGCAGAGATGGACGGTGCCAACGCCTGGAAACGATTCAGCAAAATTACTGTCCCGCTCCTGAAACCAACCACATTTTTCGTCGTCGTTATGGGGGTAATCGGAACGTTACAGATGTTCGACCAGTCTTTTATTCTCTCGGGAGGGACCGGCGGCCCACTGCACTCTACGACCACACTCGTACTCCTCATCTACCAGTACATATTCAGCTACGGTAAAGTCGGGTACGGCGCCGCCGTCACAGTAATCCTGTTCGCATTCACGATGATCGCCACATTAATCGTCAACAGATGGCTTGGAAAGTCGATCGAGTACTAGATATGGCCCGAACAAGTAATCTCACGCGTAAAGCAATCGCTTCTCGCATATCACGCTCGGTCTACTTCATAATATTGATGGGCGGCGCATTGGTTATGTTCGTACCCTTTGTCTGGAGTCTATCCACCTCATTGAAGCCACTGTCAGAGTCCCTTGCATACCCGCCGGTGTGGATACCGCACATCTTTGACTGGTCGAACTATGTAAAGATCTGGCACCTCGTTCCACTTGCTCAATGGTTCGCAAATAGCGCAATTGCAGCGGGTGGAGTTACTCTGTGCAATTTAGTCTTTGACTCTATGGCTGGATACGCCTTAGCGCGACTTAACTTCAAGGGCAAGAGGCTTCTTTTTATCGGAGTTCTCGCGATGCTAATGGTCCCTTTCCAAGCAGTTATGTTGCCGGTCTATATAATTCTTCGCTATCTCCATCTGCTCGACAACTACTACGGCCTGATCGTTCCTCTTGCGGTACAAGCAGTAGGGATATTTCTTATGAGACAAGCGTTTCTAAATCTTCCAAGCGACCTAGAGGATGCAGCAAGCATCGACGGAGCTGGGAGGTTTCGGACTTTTTGGCAACTAAGCGTACCGTTAGTAGTTCCATCACTTTTAACGCTCGCACTTATATCTTTTATGTTGTCTTGGAATAACTTTCTCCTCCCGCTACTCGTTGCTAACAGACAGCATCTTTGGACAGTACCACTCGGCGTTGTAATGTTCCAACAGGAGTACTTCGTCAATTGGCCGTACTTGATGGCAGCTGCCGTCATGACCACAGTTCCGGTTGCCGTGATATTTCTAGTATTTCAAAAGTGGTTCGTAAGAGGAATTGCTACAACTGGATTTAGATAAAATAGCGACCTTTTCACTTTCTGACGTCCAGAGAGCCTTAGATGAAACGAAGATAGTGACAGATGCTACATCGCCCAATTCACCATTTTCAATGTCTAGTAAATTACCATATGTAAGGATCCGGTCGTTCACTAAGAAGCAGCCTCGGTTGAATTAGCTATAGTGGTAAGGTAGGCCACTGGTTTAGCGTGCTCTGTAGGTCGGACGGACTCAGTCCC
>JAJYHJ010000086.1 GCA_021784785.1 Actinomycetes bacterium
CGAGCAGCCGCACGTACGAAAGGTACCTACTACTCAACCCAGTATGCCCGTATCGCTAAACGAAGAGGACCCAATAAGGCAGCAGTCGCCGTAACACACTCCATGTTCGATACGATGTGGCATCTACTCACCAATAGCACCTTGTATGTGGACTCTGGAGCCGACTACTTCGACCGTCGTAAAGATCCAGCTGTTGCCCGTCACGCAATCTGATCACCGATACGCCATAGTCAGTGATGATCTCAATGTCGTTGAAATCGAGCATTAATTTATTCGGAGTCAGCGCCCTCGCATATTTACGGTATTGGAATCACATGGAGTTTTGAATCCATGTTTCGACAACGACCAGCTAGCCTGCTCCCTTAGTATCAAATCATCACTTGCTTTATACCTATTTAAGATCTCGAGCTCCTCAATGCTCAACGCGTCTTTGTTACCTAGAGCCAATAGAGCATTTCTTCTTAGGTGATTTGGCGAACGTTTCGGGATGTAAAGTCGTCCAAAGTTCTGAAGCAGTTCGTCGTCTCCTAAAGACAGAAGATCAGTGAGAGAGATCTCTTCCCCGCGATCTACTAAAGGTGAACTGTGTCTTGCACTTTTCGCAACTCTTGAACCTATCGGACAGACAACTTGGCACTCGTCACAACCATAGACTCTTGGTCCAACCAACTCTCGAAGTTCTAAAGGAAAGGGTCCCTCTCGCTGAAGAAGCCAGGAGATACACTTTGAGACCTCCAATACACCCGCGTCATCTAAGGCACCCGTAGGACAAGCTTTCTGGCATCTTTGACAGCTACCACAGCTTGAGCTAACAGGAGTCTTAGACGATTCGAGTCTCGCGCTCGTTACTATAGATCCCAATACCACGTTTGATCCGACTTTAGGAACGAGTAGGAGCGAGTTCTTCCCGATCCAACCCAAACCTGCACGACGGGCTACTGCCTTGTCTACGATTGCGTTGTCATCCAAGACCACCTGAGAACGATACCCTAGTTCCCGCAGGCGTGATGCAACTTTTTCAAGTATCAATCGAAGCTCTCCATAGTAGTCTTTTTGAGCGTAACTAGCAATGTGGTTCGTACTATTGTCGACAGGTTTTGGATAAGCAAACGCTGCCGAAACAATTGATCTTGCATAAGGATAACTGACGGTTATGTGAGTTGAGCGATACGGATCACGAAAGGTAAACTGCATAGAGTCGTTCTTCCCGGTGGCCTTTCTCCGGAAGATAAAGTTCATATCAGACTCAAAACCTAAAGCAGATGTAACTCCCACCGCTACAGCCCCGCCCCTCAAAATCTCCTCAAGCGAATGAGATGTCAGAGCACGCGGAGACATCGGGATAGCATCCACTTCTTCCCCCTTTTTTATTGACAACTCCAGCTAAACCCTCGACTCACGAACTGCTAGGGGTCCGTCTAAGGCCAGCTGCTTTTAGCTGGCGCAACAGATCTCGAGCATCGACAAGAGACGCCCCTTGCGCTAAGGCTTGCGGCAATAGGCGCTCAGGAATATCGTAATGGTCCCCTTGGAACGCCTTTCTTGGTACCCCTAACGTCTGTGCAAAGTTGTGTAATTCATCCAACGACGAGTTACTAATAAGATGCGACCAACGTTCTCCATCTTTGTGCCATAGCGGTCGATCGACGAGTACCATTTCGCACGTCTCTCAGTCGTACTTCTCTGTTTTCACCGACTCTGGCTGCATCCCTAGTCCAACTAACACCTTCTCGCTTTCCTCAACCATCTCGGGAGGGCCACAGATATATGCAACGTTCGCGTTTACCTCATGAAAGACCTCAGAGATCATCTCTTTGTCGATGCGACGATGATACTGAGCTCTAGCGTCATCGTTAGATCTCGTAAAGGTATGGGATACAGTGAGCCAAGAGTTCTCCTGACTTAGCCTCTTGAGTTCGTCCCCATAGATGACGTACTCATAGGACTTCGAAGAAAACAGTAGATGCATCGGTACATCCAACTCTTTGTTCACACCGTAGCGAATCATAGCCATAAGTGGAACTACACCTGAACCCGCACCGATTAAGAGAACCGGTCCTCCATTCTCTTCTGTCCAGGTGAAAGCCCCATAAGGACCTCTCACCTCTAACTCTTGGCCGATATAACTATCTCGCACCAACTTCGGCGACACAAGCCCGCCGGGTGTCTCTCGAATACCCACATCAACGACAGAATAATCTGGGTAAGGGGAAGATCCTACAGAGTAAGCTCGCTGTATGGGCCTTGGCCTTCCTTCTATTGGTATCCGTATGTTATAGTACTGACCAGGAAGAAAGGGCGTAGGGTCTGGCACTTCAATCTGCAATGTATTCGTCTCGGGCGTCTCAACCACGACTCCAACCACCTTACCAAGCTTCCAAACTGGAGGCTTGGTACGAGCTTGACCGAGCCGGGGTCTTCGAGTAGGGGTTGGAACTTCCAGTTCTACGTCGCCACTTTTCTGTTCATTTTCCACATAAATAGAATAATACCGAAGAGGAGGTAGCAGATGACCCCTTGGACATTAGTCACGAACTAACAAATATGCTAGATCTCAGTCACCCACTTCGAGGACTCACACCATCGGCACGAAACATCTAAAATTTCGCGCTTGATTACCTCCTCACCTTCAATCCCTAACTCCCCCCCGACACTGAAGTGATAGAAGGCTCTGGAGATAACGTCCGTAGTAACATCAAATCTGGTCACATTTCCGCAGTTTGTACATCGATATCGAAGAGTTTCCACGCTAAGCACGTTACCTTTAAAGATGTGACCCTACGGCTATCTAATGTGCACGAGTTCATAGTTCCAACGCTAAGAGAGTTGGCAGGTCTACATGAAAAATACGACGGCAAGGTAATGGACCTAAGCGACGACTCCGTCTTATCCATGCTAGAGAACATCGGTACCGGCAAAGATCCTGACATGAACGGTATCGAGAGATCTCATCTTCAGATCTACGAACAGGGAATTCGTTTTGAATACGAAGAGCTTCAAGTACACAAGACCAACCCCTTTGTACACCTAGATAATCTTGACGTCTCTTGTTACGATCGAGACTACGAGAGCGCCGCTTATCGATTCGAGATGAAAGTCAAGCACCTTGAGGCCTGGCGAGATGCTGTAGATCGAGCCATAACAACACTTACGGATGTCTCAGCTCCGATGGCGCTGGCTGCTATTCGAACCTTAGACAATATGGAGAACGGCGTTTTGGCAGAAGAACTTCCGCAACTGACAAAAGATAATGCAGCTTTGGCGCTTCAACGACTTCGAAAACACCTTGAAACGTTCTCCAACGATTCATCCAATACGCGTTCAGCAGCGCTTGGTCGAGAGCACCTTGAGCGATACCTAGGAGTCTTTGACGGAGCGAACTTTGACGTCAAAGAGACTGAGGCGTGGGCCAAACAAGAGGTCGATAGATTGCATAACCTCTTGAGAGAAGGGATAGCAAAGACGCAAAGACTTCTAAAGAATCCGACTCTGGAGTTGAATGATCTGTTAGATGACTACCCATCGATGGATGAGGTCTACAATGAGGCAAGTAAGACTATCTCAAAAGCACGTATCTTTGTGGAAGGAAAAGACATCCTTCCACCTCTCGGTGGATCCTGCATAGTCGGACCAGCACCCCCTTCGAGACGATGGGCTATGGCAATGATGTCATGGAACGCTCCCTACGAGAGACCGGCGCCTGCGATGTATTACATAACCCCACCAAAGGAGAGCTACTCGCCTAGTGAGGTCAACGAGTGGATGCGGGTGTTTTCCCAAACAACCCTTCCGGCAATAACTGTCCACGAAGTCATACCGGGACACTTCGCCCACGGGCAGATGCTCAGAACCCAAAACTCCGATATTGCCCGGACCTTGTTCTCCAATTCATTCGTGGAAGGTTGGGCTCACTATGCAGAGGAACTCATGTACGAAGAGGGATTTATGGAAGAAGACCCTCGCTTCCAGGTCGGCGTAGCCCTAGAGGCCCTGGTTCGAGTAGCGCGCGTACTTTCGACTATTGCTCAACATGCCAACGGACGATCGGTCAAATACGCGGCCACACTCTTTGAGGAGATTGCATTTCTACGAGGACCAGCCGCATACTTAGAGGCCGAACGTGCACTGTTCGATCCAACGTACGCTCGATACTCCCTAGGGAAAAAGGAGATACTCAAGGCTCGAGACTACGCCAAGTCAACACTTGGAACTCGTTTTAACCTAGGTAAGTTCCACCAAGCGCTCTTACACTACGGTTCTCCTCCCCTTGGGCTTCTTACGAAGATCACCGAAGAATACACACAATCTGAGTTGTTTGAGCGTCCATAACGTTACTTGAAGTATGAACAAAACTGCCTATGTTTATCGAACATATGTTTCACAACTATGGCCGTGAAGTACAATAGTTTCCATGCAACTCACGCTAGATTACGAGCTTACCGAGCTATCTAAGGTTAATTTCTGCGTGCTTGATGTAGAGACTACAGGTAACGATCCAGGACTATCATCCCTCACGGAGATTGCCGCCGTCAAGGTTATCGGTGGAAAGATCGTGGAACAGTTCGAGACCTTACTACATCCAGATCACAAAATACCGCAGCGGATAGTAGCTCTAACAGGGATAAGTGATGCTATGGTTCGTAACGCACCCCGTGAAGAGAACGTATTACCGCAGTTTCTGCAGTTTTTGGGAGACTCGATACCAGTAGGACACAACATAGGCTTCGATCTTCGCTTTTTAAACGCAGCCTGGCTACGACTCGGGTTAGATCCACTGTCCACGCAACATCTAGATACCCTTTCTCTTAGTCGCAAACTCCTCATGGGCGAGGTAGATAACTTTCGTCTAGGTACCCTATCTGAGTACATGAAAACCTACCACCGTCCTACCCACCGAGCAATGAGTGACGTTTTAGCGACCGTGGAACTCCTACATGTCCTCATCGAAAGGGCGGGGCAACTTGGCATCCATCACCTTGAAGACCTTCGTACTATGCCGTCGCTAAGTAGAGCATATGCAGATAATAAGGTATCATTAGCGAACAAGTTGCCACACAGCAGTGGCACTTATATCTTCCTAGACAAGACTCCTACTCCAATCTACGTCGGCAAGGCTTCTGATATCCAAAGCAGAGTTCGAAGTTACTTCGGATCAGAACAGCGCAGAAAAATCCCTGTACTTCTTCAGCGCCTCCATAGAATCGAGTACATAGTAACTCCGTCAACCCTTGAGGCGGAGATTTTGGAGAGCCGTTTAATTCGAACCTTTCAACCAAGGTTTAACTACCGCCAGAAAACTCAAGAGCTCTGGTGGATTTCACTCGTACACGATCAGCTTTTAGACTGCACAATTTTTAATTCCGGTACCTCACTTCATGAAGATCCGACACTGATAGGGCCTTTCTTCTCAAAACACGCTTCCAGGGCTGCCCTAAGAGCGCTATACGAAGGCGATAGCGCTAGTTCAAGCAGAGCAGACCCTCTCTATGGAGATCTATGGCTCGAACAGCTACAAAGTAACCTTGTATCCCGAATGCAAACTTACGCTCAACGGCGACAGTTTGAAAGAGCGGCTCTGTTACGAGACGCCGCTAAGACTTTATTTACCAAGCTCGCAGCCACTCACATCATAAGAGAGCTCTGCTCACTTTCGTTAGTTGAGCTTCGTGAGCTAGATAGTATTCCTACTATTTCAGCGAGATACGGTCGATTCTCCATAGGTTCGAACAGCCCTTGGGTTGAACCTTGCCAAGCGGTCGAGAGCGATATTTACTTTGACTCAGCGCTTGCCGCGCACGGGTTGCTTAGAGGTTCTCTAACCTCAACTACACCATTATCATCGCTATCTCAAGCCGGTGCCTTACACAAGGTTGCGAAGATGTTCACTCCAACAGAACCTAAATAGATCTACCTAGTGCAGCCAAAATAGGGCGCTTGGCACACGAGAGTTTTAGACAAATTGAAACCTCCCCACGGATAAATCCGGGGGATTCCTGGCTCAGGCAGCCTGAGTGCCCAGCGGACACCCAGGTCTTATGCCATCAACACCAGCCGGGTTGAAACCAGCCCGGACGACTATCACAGCCGCAGAATTCTTGTCCCTTGAACTGA
>JAJYHJ010000092.1 GCA_021784785.1 Actinomycetes bacterium
TCTAGACCTTCTCATCGCTGGAATAGCGGCTCAAATAGAAAGCTTCAACAAGGTTTAAAGCGTACCTTTGCGCTCTATTAATCGAGCTCCGTAGGCGGCGGCCTCTGATCTATGGCTCATACCTAGTTTCGCCAAAAGGTTTGAGACGTAGTTCTTAACAGTCTTTTCAGCCAAAAACATCGTCTCCGCTATCTCACGGTTGGTATTTCCCTCAGTTATGAGCTCTAAAATCCTCTTCTCCTGCTTAGACAATCTCATAACTGGCTCATCATCTTTACCCGGAGTTCTCAAACGTTCAAGGACACGATTTGTAACAGAGGAGTCGAGGAGGCTCATACCATTAGCCACCTTCCTTATAGCCTCAATGAGGTCGTCAACCTTTACACCCTTTAGAAGATATCCAGATGCCCCGGCCAAAATAGAGGAAAATAGAGCCTCGTCGTCAGAGTGCGAAGTAAGCATCACACAGGCCACTTCCGGATGGTTAGAACGAATGTCCCTACATAGCTCAACTCCAGTCCCATCTGGAAGACGTACATCCAGCAACGCGACGTCAGGTTTCGCAATGCTAATACGTGATATCGCATCAGAAACAGTTCCTGCCTCGCCAACTACCTCCATATCGTCTTCGGCATCGATAAGTGCCGATACTCCCACTCTAACTACTTCATGGTCGTCAACCAAAAACACTCGTACCGTCATGGATTGATCATACCCCTCTGACCTAGACCATCTAACGATCTAGTCTAGGCCGTCCATACCTCACAAATTCAACAGTTGAATCAACAAAGCCGCGTACCCCTCACCACAATCATCTCAACTACTCTCCAAAGACCCTAGACACAAAAGACAATACTATTCATAATATCTAATGAAGGTAGTCATAATTTCTTTGAATAGAAGGTGTAAAAGATGACAGATGAGTTCAATGATTACGAAATTGACTTCGATTCTACCGCAAAGATAGTCGTTGGGGTCGATGGGTCCGATGCGGCCAACCAAGCTCTCTATTGGGCCGTAAAGGAGTCAAGGCTGCGCAAGGCTACCGTCATAGTCGTGCATGCGTGGGAATACCCAGCATTGGCTTACGGAGCGTATCCAAATGAAGCACTTGACCTCGAAACTGGAGGTAAGGAGATATTAGCCAAGGCAGTTGCACTTGGACACTCAATAGATCCCGATGCGTTGATTAGCACAGTTCTAAAAGAAGGGAACCCTGTCGTAATCTTAGCACATGAGGCAAAAGATACAGATCTCTTGGTCGTTGGGTCACGCGGTCATGGCGGCTTCACGTCGTTAGTACTTGGATCTGTATCAAGCCAGCTAGCCCATCATGCTAAGGTGCCTTTGGTCATAGTACACAACCGAAAGACCACCGCCAACTGATAACTCAAGCACTAACTAAAAGGCCTACACATGTAGAGTCGATTACAATGTGGTAGGAGTAGGGTGAGCGTGAAGTGCGCGCCTATTTTGATAGTCCCCAAACCAACGAGGACCATACACTGCCACTTCCTCAGTAGAGCGTCTCTGACATACGAACCGGCGTCGCAAACATGGCAGTTCTTGAGACACGAACTTTTAAATATCAACGACGTGGTCAAGCGCAAGCCTTAAAGGCCGACAATTAACCATGGCAAGAACGAGCAACTCTTTAGACTTACAGCTGACAATCAAACTCTTGGATAAGGTCGATAGTATCGTTATGCTGTGCGACACAACTCCGGAGAACAAGATCAACTATATGAACCATGCGGCACGTCAAACGCTTTCTACGTATCGAAATCGACTTAACTCCGCTCTAAATGGAGCTGACGTAGCAAATGCCATGGGAAGATCGATTCACCAGTTTCATAGAAACCCCGAACATATAAGAAGCGTATTTGCAGCCATTGCCGATAAGACACTTGAGTCTCACGCCGCTCTGATTCCACTTGGGGACGTTCACTTCCAAACGAAGGTATATCCGATCTGGGACTCAAAAGGAGCGTTACAGTGCTTTATGGCATGCTGGTCAGACGCTACAGCCGAGTTCGAACTCGACCAAGCCAGGCGCCAAAAAGATTTCCAACGAGAAAACCTGCTCGCCGAGAGGGTAAGCGCTATAGCCGCCGCAGTCGAAGAGATGACGGCTTCGATCGCAGAGGTTGCGCGAAGCTCTAGAGAAGCATCTTTAACCTCTAACGAGGTTTCCCATAGCGCGTCCTTGGGCCGAGATATCGTACAGCTAGTTGGATCTACAATGAAAGAGATTGCAGCGAAGATTAGGGGGGCCGCTTCGATAGTTGGAACCCTCGATGTCAGATCTCAGGAGATTGGAGCTATCGTGTCAGCAATACAGGGAATCGCTGACCAAACTAACCTACTCGCCCTAAACGCGGCAATTGAAGCTGCACGCGCTGGATCAGCTGGAAGAGGATTTGGCGTAGTGGCCGACGAGGTAAGGCAACTTGCCAGTAGGGCAAGAGAGGCAGCATCTGAGATCGCCTCCAAGGTTGACGAGATCCGAGACGGTACACAAAGCGCAGTAGAGGCTATTGAAGCCTCAAGAGCCAAAGCGGAAGATGGGGAAGACAAGGCCCAGCAAGCCGATGATGCCATCGATTCCATCGCGCACAACATCGAACTCGTAAGAGACATGATCGCCCAAATAGCCACTGCGACAGACGAGCAGTCCTCCGCTGCAAAAGAGATCACTTTTACATTGAACTCCATAAGCGAATCACCGTCTCATGGTCACGACAACGAAACTTTCACACGTTTTAGAAATACCGACAACGATTACTACTCAAGGTTATGAAAGCTATCGTCAAATGTTAGATCATGGCTCTTTTAGCTGCCGCCGCGCCAATTAATCCAGCATCATCACCAAGTGTGGCTCTTTGTATATCGATGTCGAGATATTTAGGAGCTATTGGTTGAAGATGTTTTCGCACCAAAGCTACGAGCAAGCTGGAGTTCAATGCTACGCCACCTCCCAACACCAACTCCTGGACCGATGTTAGCCAGCATAGATTAGCTAACGCCACCGACAGATCTTGTGATACCGCATCTAATAGTTCAAACTCCGAAGAACCTTCGACCTCGGCCCTCTTGAGGAGTAGCTCATTGTCCATGTCTAACCCAATCTCAGTAGCTCTTTTTGCAAGAGCAGTACCGGAGGCTAGGTCTTCTACAGGTGAAAGTGAACTCGTTCGCACTCCAATAGAGTTAGACGACGGAATATAACTGTGACCGAGCTCCATGTTTGAAAGCCTACCTCTCAAAAGTCGGCCCTCAAGAATCACTCCAACCCCGACGCCCGTAGAGACCGTGACATAAGCCATCGAGGTGAGCGCCTTGCCAGCCCCGAAGAAGAACTCACCAATTGTCGCCAAATCAGCATCGTTCACCAATATCGTGTCGACTCCAAGAGCTGTTTGTATATGATCGACATCAAGCAGATTCACCCATCTTTGATCTATATTTGGAGCAAAAACGAGGTTTCCCGCTTTGTAGTCTACGACACCCGGTACACCGACGACGATGAGATCGGCCTTTGAATCCGCATCTATCACGGCTTTCATAGATCTAAGCGTCAGAAGAGGATCTTCTATAGACTTCGTCTCGACGCGCTCGTGACATAAGATCTCTCCTTTTTCGTTAAGAAGAGCCATTCGAAAATGGGTTCCTCCGATATCAACCCCAACTATCATCTGTCTTCCTTACTCGAAAGCGGTATTATCACCGAAGCCTGTATGGCCGTAATAACTCTACTCAGCTCGATGCTTAGCAGGAGACTGAGAGTTTAATACATTACGCACCGTATTTACAATTCCAACATGTGTAAAGGCCTGAGGAAAGTTTCCTAACATCCTTTTGGAGTGAACGTCGTACTCTTCAGAAAACAGACCCAGGTCGTTACCGAGGGTAAGCAAGTGATCAAGTCTCCGCTTTGCTTCTTCTTTGCGCCCAGAAAGAGCCAGGTTGTCTACCATCCAAAAAGAACACGCAAGGAAAACTCCTTCTTCGCCTTCGAGTCCGTCGACTTTTTCATCCTCATCTGAGTACCGCCTAAGTAGTCCAGAGGCAGAGAGACCTTTTTCAATTGCGTCTACAGTCGAGATCATCTTTGGGTCGTCGGCTCTTATGAAACCCACCAGAGGCAGTAACAACACCGCCGCGTCTAGTGATTTAGATCCAAAGTATTGGGTAAACGCCCCGACACTTTCGTTGTAACCCTTCGTCATAACCTCTTTTTTAATCTCGTCCCGAACTGACTTCCATCTCTCCGTAGGGCCGTCAAATCCAAAACGTTCTGTCACTCGAACAGCTCGATCAAGCGCTACCCATGCCATAACCTTCGAGTAAGTGAAGTCGCGTCGTGGTCCTCTAATCTCCCAGATTCCCTCGTCAGGCTGGTTCCAGTTCTTCTCTACAAACTCCACCACCTTAGTCTCGAGATCCCAAGCATCGTTGTATGATGGAATACCACTACGTCGGAACTGATAGAAGGCGTCCATTAACTCTCCGTACACGTCCAATTGAAACTGTTCAGAGGCCGCATTGCCAACGCGAACCGGTTTCGAGTCCTCGTACCCTCGCAGCCAAGGCAGTTCGAACTCAGGAATGAGTCTCTCTCCAGCTACCCCATACATTATTTGAAGTTGTCCTGGATCACCAGCGGCAGCCCTTAGCAGCCAATCACGCCATCGGCGCGCCTCTTCGGCGTATCCATCAACCATCAGCGCGTACAGCGTAAATGTAGCATCTCGCAACCAACAGTAGCGGTAGTCCCAGTTACGAGCACCGCCCAGTTGCTCAGGTAGCGAGGTAGTGGGAGAAGCCACTATGCCTCCCGTTGGGGCATACGTAAGAGCCTTCAAAGTTATAAGAGAACGCGTAACAACTTCGTGATATCCATCAAAGCTATCGCGACACTGTAGTACCCAGTTCTGCCAATACTCGACGGTGTTTTCGAGAGATATGGATGCATCCAAAGCACGTGGAACCGGCTCTAGAGATCCATGATAGGTAAGAATAAATGATACTCTCTCTCCAGCCTCCACGACGAAGTCGGCAAATGTCTCCATATTGCGTCCCTTCAAACTCGCGCTCGACTCCAATGAAAGCGCGTGAGGCCCTGCTATCATATTTATACCGTCGCTCGTTCGGCTGACCCATGGTACGGTCTGTCCATAGTCAAAGCGTACCTCCAACTCCGACTCAACCTGAGAAATTCCAGAGACTCCTTCCACAATCCGAATCAAGCACGGATTGTCAAGGCGTGGAGGCATAAAGTCGATCACTTTGAACGAACCCGATTGATCTTCAAAGTACGTCTCAAGTACCAAAGTGTCCTTCAGGTACTGCCTTTTCTGTGACACTCCCCCATTTCGCGGAGAGATTCGCCAATGACCCCGATTTTCACCACCTAAAAGGTTCGCAAAACAAGCACCAGAATCAAATCTTGGAAGGCACATCCAATCGATAGATCCAGCCTTGGATATCAACGCAACCGTATGAAGATCGCCGATAACTCCATAATCTTCTATTGGTCTAAACATAGTCTAAGAAAACCACAAATTTCCAGCAATAGCAATACACACAGCTTAGGACAGACTTAGATTCGTTAAACAGCCGATACCGATCAAAGGTGATGATAAAGCCACACACTCAATTGTATAAATCTATACGTCAGATAGATAATCGTCGCTACCACCAGGAGTTTGAAGTGCCACGGGGACCTCTTTGGAGATACTATCACCGTTCCGCAAGATGGACAGTGTCCTTCAAGATCTATCTCTTCAGACTCTTTAAATTTGGAACACGACTCGCACCACGGCACGTCTACATACTACATCAACTCAATTTCTCTCATACCGCGTCGAACCCGGTCTCAAAGAGGTTGGGTTCAGACAATCAAACCTCAACGAGCTACGTCCTTGATCGTCACTTATTTAAGGCGGACCTAATGGCCCTCCTCAGAGTTTCGCTGTGAAATGATGGGCTCTAGGTATTTTTGCATGGAAGCGAAGATCTCGTCAGCACTCTTGGTCCATATAAAGGGTTTGGGATCGTCATTCCATGCCTTGGCCCACTTGGTGA
>JAJYHJ010000175.1 GCA_021784785.1 Actinomycetes bacterium
CCGGTCAGGGTTTCTCATGACTAAGGTTAAGTGCCTAAAGTTCTACAAAAAGACCCAAGAATCTTTGCCTAAGTCCCCAAGTTCACAGTTGAAGCTCCGAGGTGAGGGCCCTTTATCCACACCTTCCAATAGCGCATCACTGCGTTTAATGTCCGAGACCCTATAGTGCCATGTGAATGTCCGTGGGAGTTATACGCGAACCACTAAGGTGGCGACTACTAGTCGAACTCTAGATGTGGCAAGACTAAAATACCGGAGCCACTTGATGCTAGCTGTTCTTGATAGATCACGTGCCTATGCCACTGCTCCAACTATGGAGGCGATACGAGGTGAAGACAAAGTGACATTAACTTAAACGATTTACTTTACCAAAGCAGCGTAAGTTATGCTGGCAAAACTCCAATATACAGTACGCACATCTTATCAATTTCTTATAGCGAAATACTACCTTGTAAACGACGGCAGGGCTGGAAATGTCAACAGTAAAACGTGACCTATAAGCGCGTCCGTCGTAACTAAATGAAGTCATTCACTCGGGGGGGAAATGAAAACAATTAATCGCGGTAGGCGTAAGTCGGCCTATGTATTCGCTATATTAGCAGGCGCATCAGTTAGCGCTATTTCATTTGAAGGACTAGCACAGGCATCACCGGCGTCCGCTTCTTTTTTTAGCGACTCAAGCTGGACTAGTTATGATGCGTCGTATAGTCATAATGCAGTCGTTGATCTATCAAAAACCGCTCCAGGTAGTCTTCAAAGAGGTGTCCAGTGGGAGACAAAAGAGTTTAATGCAGTGCCCTTGAGTAGACAACCACTAGGTACGAGAGCATTCGGCGGGAGTGTAAATGCTGCGGTAACGATGACCCAAAACCTTGGCAACGGAGTGGGCGTTAGTGTTTGGGGTCGCAGCGTGTACGCTGCATCTAGTTCAGGCTATATCTACTCGGTTAATGCCATCAATGGCAAAATGCAGTGGCATACCAGGACATTGAACGTTGATATGTCAAATCCTCTTGTCGCAAACGGAACGGTATATGCAGGTACAGGAAATGTGGCATTTAATTTTCCTGCCCTCATGACCTTCACTAACTCCCAGCCAACGGTTCGTGGTGGTGGCTACGGTGGCGTTTACGCTATGGACGCCGCTACTGGGCGTATCGAGTGGTTCCACCCACTTTCTGGTGATCAGATGCCAACCCCTGCTCTAAGTAACGGAAGTTTGTACTTTGCAAATGGCAACGGATACTTCTATGATCTGAACGCAAGTACCGGCGTGACTAATTGGAAACTATACCTAGGCGGGTTTGACAGTATGTCATCGACCACTCTATGGACAAACCCTTCCAATGGGCAGTCCTATGCAATCGTCGGTACTACCGATCCAAACCTGCTCAATGCCATAAACCTGACTACCCATCAACTGGCATGGACCCTTGCAATTCCAGGAATAACGCTCACTGGAATGGGCGACGAGACTCCTGCTTACTCTCAAACCTCAGGCATGCTTATTGAGGCAGAGTCGGTAAGGCTCGAGAATTCGGCTACTAGTCCGACTGCAAACGTTGGTGTCTACGGCATAAACCCTGCAACCGGTGCCATTGTTTGGCAAGATTCCTTAGGTAGAGGACCACTCCCAGCAGCATATCGTGGTGCGGTCGCTATGACACACAATGGAGTTGCGTATGTATCCGACACAGCTACTAGTACGCTTTTCGCCATCAACACTAAGACTGGCCAGGAGATGTGGAGTTCCAAGATACCAAATGCGTTACCTGCAGGAGCCGGACGAGGAGCGCCAACTTATGCAGATGGGGTGATTTGGATCTCAACCTCACAAAGCATCGATGCCTTCAATGCAACTACAGGTGCCGTACTTGCAAGCCACAACATGGGAGGAAGGTTTGGAATTGTCAATCCAGTTATCGCTGGAGGTACTATGTACGTAGACAATAGTTATGACTGGATAATGGCTATTCCGTTGACAAAGATACTGCCGTCCTTGAAGATCAATAATCCCTAGTCAAGAGTCCATAGAGTACCAGATTGTAAGTAAATAAGTCAATGGTTGCGGCGTATCTCCTAGTTACATCTAACTGGAGATACGCCGCACATAGAGACCTAGTTAGGAGTACCCTCCGATGAAGTCATCTCCATTGGCCCATAGCATCAATACCTTCATACTTCAGTGCGACCCAGAGCTTCCTTACTCTAAAGACGGCACAGCTCTACTTATGAACCAGAGTTATCTCGATGTTCAAAACTTCTTCACGTCTAGACCCAGATGAAAGCTTATGGTCTATCGACATCGGGGGTCGAGGAAACAAACTACATATCTCTTCAGATCGGTTGGACTACCGATAGATGTCTGGTCAGATCTATGAAAGCAACTGCGCTTCGTACTTGGACCGTAAAACTCAAACACCTTTGAGAGTCTAAGCCGCTCGTAAAGTCTCATTATCTGCCAAGTCCCATAACTTCACACTCATAGGAGCCCTCAAGGCAGTCAATAACTCATCTCTTTCTCGTCAGTGACTATACATTCAGCGTCATCGGTATCACTTTATGCTTAGCTTCATACCAAGCACAAAGTATCTAACGTGTCATATAGCTCCTCTGAGGTACTGGCCGAACAGCTGACTATGTTGACTGCAACTAACCACTGTGGACATAGGGACTACTCAACCACGAGCTTTTGATGCGTAGCTGTGTTTTCCAATGGTGATGGACCCTTTTACTCACACCAAGACGCCTCCATGATCTTCGTGGTGCATCTCGCCTATTAGAGTAAGCTGTCACGCAAGCAAGAACGAGTGGGAAGGAGGTTGATTTCATGAGGATCAGTGCACATAGCACTAACAGCTCTAACACCTTAAGTCCCATATCCATATCTTTGCTGATGTCCCTCGGACCTGCCACCGCCTTGGGCTTTGCTCGTTTCTCCTATGCGCTTCTTCTCCCAGCCATGGCCAAGTCGCTGAATCTGAACTATGTCGAAGCTGGAGCATTGAATGTCACTAACGCCGCTGGTTACCTTTTGGGGGCACTGACGGTAGATAGAGTCTCACTACAGTATGGACATAAGCGGGTGTTTATCTCCTCCATGGCACTCATAGTTCTATTTCTGTCTCTCGTAGGAGTCACACAGAGTTACGTTACAATCCTCGTACTTAGAGCGATTTCAGGTTACTTCGGCGCCCTAATCTTCATCTCGGGTGGCGCCTTACTCGCCCACAACCTTCACAAGATCGGAGATGGTGGGAAAAACACCTCGCTTGCGATTGGCCTTTACTACGGAGGAGCTGGAGTCGGAACCGCGATCTCCGGATTTGGACTCCCCTACCTCCTAAAAATGGTTGGTGACAACAATTGGGCGTTCGGATGGTATCTTCTGTCTTCTCTAGCCCTCGTCTCTTTGATTGCAGTGGTATTTGCATTGAAGAGTCTTGAAGATCCGCAGTACCTGACCGTAGATCACAAAAGAACAACAAAGTCGACCAAGGTCACCCACATCTGGCCATCGATACTGTCATATGGCCTATTTGGGGCCGGATATATTTCATTCATGACCTTCATAGTCGCTTTTTTCCGTTCCGAAGGGAAAGATGGATTTTTTATCTCCTTTTTTTATCTAATATTAGGAAGTGCAAGTTTCCTTTCGGCATTTGTATGGTCCCGACCGTTGTCTCGCCTGTCTGGCGGCAATGGATTAGCCGCCACGTATCTCGTCGTCGCAGTTGGATCGATTCTACCGATCGTCTTTAGCGGAGCTCTAGGTTCCACCGTCTCGGGGCTTCTATTCGGACTTGGTCTCATGGCCTCATCTACGGCACTTATCAAAGTATCTCAACGAAATCTCAGCGCGTCAATGATCACAAAGGCGCTGGGGATATCAACAGCAGCTATGGCACTGGGACAGATATTTGGCCCGCTCCTAACTGGAACCGTCTCAGACCGTTACGGAGTAGCCTCGGGGATGCTCGCCTCAACTGTAGTACTTGTACTTGCCACGCTAACCGCGCTGTTCCAATCAGATATTGAAACAATCGAGTCTTCACCTTAGTTTCTCATCCGCGGCTGCCTTCCTAAGCTGCTAGGGGCAGTGAGAGACGCCTAGAACTTTGCAAGCCAAAAACAAGAGATCGTTATCGGTGGAACTATCAACTCCATTTTGCAATCTAAACATAACTTATCGATAGATCTCTTGGGTTTATCTAAGTTAGAAAGACTACAAATCCAGCGCATATGTGTTTATCCCCTATCTGGTAGTGACCAATGGCCCTACCGATACGAGAGGAGCCAGCATAAGCTAAAAGTTGTTGGAGCCAGAGCAGATCGAGAAAGGTAAGCACTAGGCGCAAAAAGCTTCCAACCCTAAAACCAAGCCAGCCAGAGATGCCCCGATATATCGGGGCATCTGGTTTTAATTTGAGCAACAGGCTAAATATTATACCGATTTACGTCGAGTTATAGATGTATTGCTAGGTGTCAGATCCACTTCCGAAAGGTCTTTATGAAGAGCGTAGAAAACATTCTCTTACAGAGGTTTGACAAACTTTCTCCGTCTTCAAGCATCGCCGTGAGGGTCTTGGAAGTTATCACAGACGACGAGGTTAGCGCTGCTGATATCGCCTTGCTTGTATCTGCAGATCCTGTTCTGGCAGCGAAAATTATGCGTATGGCCAACTCATCTCTATACTCAATGTCTGGGAAAGTATCCCAGTTGAATGTAGCAATAGCTCTTCTCGGACTGACTACCGTACAGTCCTTAGCACTCACCAGCGTCCTCCAAGCAGTCAGTCCCATAGACGAGAACGACTGGAAACACTCGCTTATCACAGCTATGGCCGCCGCACTGGTAGCGTCCAAGTTCGGGACAGATACCGGCGAAGCATTTTCAGTTGGAATGTTACATGACCTGGGAACGTCTCTTATCAAAGAGTACGACAAAGACGGCTATCAAAAGATAAGGTGCTCATTCAACCTGCCGCTAACACCAGAGAACGAAGATCTTCTTCTCTCCCTAGAATTCGAACGTTACGGGGTTACACATCCCGCCTTAGGGGCAGCAATAATGCGATCTTGGAGCCTACCTCCAGAGATGCAGGACGCCGTTAGGTCGCACCATAGTCATGAAAGCACCTCTATTTTATCGAGGACACTTCAAGTAGCGGACCATCTTGCATATCTCGTGCAGTACGGTCAAGACCTAACTGAACCCATTTTCCCTGAGATCGACTTAGATGAGAGCATATCGCTACTTGGGAGACTCAAGGAACAGAGTGATCAAAGCATTGGAATGATCATTTAAGAAATATCGCCTTCATTCCAACACTCTTTAATGCACTTCGATCAACTTCTTATATTGCTTAGTTCTCCAATCGAAACCTCTGACCAGTATCACTATCGTAGACCGCTAAGCCTGTAAATATTGACACAGACCACAAAAGGGATCCTTCAGTATTGAGGAGTAAACTCATCGAGGTAACGGTCGTCAAGGGATTTTTCAGAGGTATGGGTTACGTTGTTCGTCAATCGAAATGAAAGATGGAAGACCGCTTACGACGTCTGTCTCTTTATCGCTACCGCAACCTTGTCCTGGGTACTGATCTACAGACTCATTCCAGCAGTTGAATTCAAAACCTTTTATAATGCCGCCAGTACTCTCATGTCCGGACACTCACCGTACCCAACTCCAGGGCGAGGAGAAATATCCAGCGGGCATGCTTTTGTTTACCCCGTTACAACGTTGATCTACTTTATACCTTACAGCTTTCTCCCGTTCAAGGTAGCGCTCGCAGTTTGGAGGGTAAGTGAACTACTATTTCTCCTTAGCGGAGTTGTCCTACTGAAAGGACGCATCGGCGTAACCGCGTCAACTCTTATAGTGGTCTCAAGTTTCGCCCTGACAGCCTTTCAAGTAGCTTCTATCGAACCGCTGTTGCTACTTCTTTTAGTTATTGCATGGAGGTTCAAAAATAACACCGTCGTTAGCGCTCTAGCTCTAGCTTTAGCCATTGGGGCCAAGCTGTTCCTATTACCACTGCTTCTCTGGCTCGTACTGGCAAAAAAGTATAAGTCCT
>JAJYHJ010000158.1 GCA_021784785.1 Actinomycetes bacterium
CCCTTCTAGGACAGTGTTTTGATACCTATCCACGCCAAGGCGACCGCTTTGTTTCTCGTATGGCTGTTGAGATTCTGGGGCCGATCTACTTGGAATCGATGAGTGTAACGATCAGCGTAGTTCGATCCGGAGTCCGAATCGAGTTGTTAGAAGGTTTCGTCACTCAGGGAGAACGAGTCGTTCTAAGGGGACTCTGCTGGCGGTTCCGAGTAGGAAATAGCGTTGCGATACCATTTGACGAAGAGCCGACTTTCTTCTCGTTACCGACGGATGAGAGTCTAGTAAAGTTTCCAAGCGCAACTACGGTGCCGTACATAGAGTCCATGGAGTGGCGCTTCGTGCTTGGTAGTTTTGACGTGGCCGGTAACGCGGTTTTATGGTCTCGGCCCAGAGTTCCTCTAGTTTACGAACGGCCAACTTCGCAAGTAGCCAAGGCGCTTTTGATGTTAGACTCGGCAAACGGGGCCTCATCGGTGCTGAGCTTCAACTCTGACTTATTCGTGCCAGTTGATATGACTCTTTCAGTTCTTAGAGTACCAGAGGGTGCCTGGATGGGAATGGAAGCCAAAACCACAATAGGTGAACACGGATCCGGCATTACAAAGACAGTACTTTTCGACGAGCATGGGCACGTTGGCAACACCTTACAGACTTTGTTTGTTGAGTCAAAACACTAAGGGTTGCTCAAAAGAGATCAATCCGTGGTACCCACAACTAGCTATTTGCCGCCTTGAGCTTAAATGACAGCGCATCTTCGACGAGTGCAGCTATCGACAGTAAAGTGATCTCCTTATGAGGTTTGCCTATGAGCAAAATACCAACAGGCAAATCGTTTACGTAACCCGCTGGTAAAGTGAGCGACGGATACCCACTAACGGCTGCTATTGAGTAACCTGAACCCACTATCGCATCACCAATTCGGTGGTCGATCATGGGAGCGGGGCTCATCGTTGGTGCAAGAATGACATCGATATCGCCTTTGGTAAAGACCCTGTCAATTCTTCTTCGAGATGTAGATCTGTTCGCCGCAAGAGCCTGTAGATATCGAAGTGAAGATAGATCATCTTTCCTGTTCATGGCGTCTTCAAAAAGCTCTTGGCCAAAAAGAGAAAGTTCAAGAGATTTGTTCTTTTTGTTCTCTTCAATCAGCCATTCAAGTGCGCGGCCAGAAAGAACAGTTCTAGTAGACATGTACTCCTCGATGCCAAAGGCAAACTCACTTATTAGCACTTCGTACTCGAGCTCATGTGATACCTTTAGGGCGTTTCCTCTCCCTTTGTCACAGTCTCTTACCAGCTCTACTCTTTCACTGAAGGCGTCGATCGCCTCAAATACAACCTTGTCGGTACCACTGTGATAGCCAAAGAGTGAGCTGGTAGCGACACCGATCTTCGGCTTTTTAACATCGGTGAAGCTCTCCTTTGTAAAAGTCTTAATCGATTCAAACAGCTCAAAAGGATGGTCCAACTCCGCCATGGTAATAAACGCGCTTGCAACGTCTAGAACAGATCGGGCGATTGGTCCCACCGTATCTTGACTCTTGGCGATCGGAACCACACCTTTAGTAGGGATCACGCCATGCGTTGGCTTCAGAGCGACTACACCATTAAATGCCGCTGGACACATAAGGGATCCGTCAGTTTCAGTACCGATCGCTACTCTCACCGCACCTAGAGCAACGGCCACAGCCGATCCAGACGAAGACCCACCCGGAGATCGAGCTTCATCGATAGCGTTCCGGCACTGCCCGCCGATACCACTCCAGCCACTAATAGAATTCATTCCTCGGAAGTTAGACCACTCCGACAGATTAGCTTTACCAACGATGACCGCTCCTGAGTTCCGTAACGTAGACACTACTGGCGCATCATGACTCGGAAAACCAAGTTGAGCAAGAATCACGGATCCGGCTGTCGTGGGCATATCCTTGGTTTCGATATTGTCTTTTACAAGGATTGGAATGTTGTCTAGGAGCGACGCTTTTGTCCTATCCAACGAGCCGCTCGTCGTCCGTTCTCGCTTAGCAAGGGCATCTTCATCCAAGAACACCATGTAGTTATACTTATCTGCGGTCCTTCTTATTGTCTGCAAAGACTCCACGAACAGATCCAGAGGGGAAACTGTTTGATCAAGCATAAGAGAACGAGCCGTCTCTACAGATGAAAACTCGCGGGCGAAAATATCGTTTTGGGCCATATTACTAGCCTAGGTTCTCAACGCACCCAAAGACTCTGTTCCTTAGCGAAGAGGCGAACAGAGACTAAGTACCGTGTCTTGCTTAGTGTCGATCCATCTACATCACGATGAGGTTCCGTAAGCTTCGAGACTAGGTGAGTACGAGTAGTTAACTGATTCTTGTACGTTGCCGGTTCGATACCGGAGATGTCGAAACCTAGACTTGAGCATTGCTTCATGTCTGTTCAAGAACAGACATGAAGATTACCTGTAGCACGAAGGCACGCGTGATACGCTCTGACTAGCGATTATTAAACACTCCGACTTTGGGAGAATAAAATTGCCATTCTGGCAAAGTTGAAATGGATTAGCGGAATCAAGACTTGAAATGACATCGCACGAAGAGTCCAAGAAGACCAACTACGGTAGCATAACGAAACGTTAGCCAATCAAAACCACATAAGACTCCCTACGCAGGTCTGTCTTTCACGGAGGAGAGCATGTGACCTTGGTTCAACTGCATGGCCCAATATCAGTATTAACACAAATTAGTGTAGAAGCATGTCAAAAACACTTTCTACGCCGATCGAGTATGTTCTTTGCGATATGGATGACACTGTCTTAGTGCACCGACCATACGCAGACGCTCTCTGGTTCGAGGTACTTCACAGTTTTGAGCTAGGGTTATCTGGTGACTCGGCTTCTCGCCTATACCAAGCCATCGTAGACGAACGGCACGCCTTTTGGTCCGATCCTGAACTTTCGGCTTGGGGAAGGTTAAAGATGACCGAAGCGAGAACTTACTTTGTGCAAAAAGCCCTCTCCAACATCTCGGCTCGAGTTGATGACGGTCGGATTGAAGCACTTGTAACGGAGTTTTCAAGACGTCGAGAGGGCTCAGTGACATTGCCTAAAGAAAATCGTGACGCCCTAATAAAGCTAAAGAAAGCCGGTGTCTCGCTCGCGCTCGTAACGAACGGTCAGGGCGATGCACAAAGAGACAAGGTCAACCGATTTGGACTAGACAGTATCTTTGACTCTATCGTCATAGAGGGAGAGATCGGCATCGGTAAACCAGATTGGACGATCTATCAGCTCGCACTAGAAAGCCTGCACGCTACGACGGAACAAGCCGTCATGGTAGGAGACAACTGGGAGTGGGAGGTAGTAGCACCTTTGCAACACGGTCTGAGGGCTCTATGGGTTCAAACACCTGATATCACACCTCCAGAACAGCTACATATTGGTTTTTTAGGACAGATAGAGTCTTTAGCTCAACTCCCATTAGTACTTAGTCAGCAATCACTTCTACGATAGTTGAGTAACGCCTCTCAGTTACTTTGCCAACCGATGGTACTATATTGTAACCGTGGAGATAGAACGTACAAACCGCAACAAACTATTCGGTCCAAACTGGTGGATAGCAGACGGACTTTTCCCTGACAATCTCAAAGATAAGCTCGATTCGGGAGCTAAAACGTTTGACAAAAACGAGTACTGGCATTTGGAGCGCCTCTACAACAGGACGTTGAAGTATAAACCGCCGATGTACACCATCTTTTTTCTGCTGTTCGTCTTGCTCATAGCGGGAGTATTCTTGGGACACTTCGGTCTGCTGCAGTCATTTTTAGCTCTAGTCGGGCTCTACGCGGTCGTTGCTGCAGTCGTCCAGTTTAAGCATGCAAATCAAGTTCTAACGCCGATCATCGAAGATGCTAGAGCTAAAGGGCTATTGGACCCCGAATCATCCGAAGATTAACTCTAGATCTAATTGGACCCAGAGGCAGCACGAACGGTTAGTTCAAGTGGCGCAGTCACTATATATCTCTATCTTTATATAATCACTGTGACGATACTTTAAAACGACTTGACTGCTAAGGCCTACTTAGTCTTTCGATTACACCTTGCATAGGCTCTAACGACTCTGGATTACTCATAGAACCTAACGATACCAAATCCCTAAGACTTTGGCCGCCGAAAGCTCGTCTCACAGGAACCTCCATCTTTTTGCCATTAATCGTCCTCGGAATACCCGGGACTGCGACGATGGTATTAGGTACGTATCTGGGTGACAAAGATGTACGAATCGCCGTATTGATTTCATTAGTTACCGTGTCATCCAAAGTCCCGCCCGGGGGCAGCTGAACGAAGACGATGAGCCTTCCGGTCTCAGTAATGCCCGACGTATCTATAACAAGCGAGTCAACAACATAGGGTAGTTTTTCAATCACTGCATAGAACTCAGCGGTTCCCATTCTGATACCACCTCGATTCAACGTTGCATCAGAACGACCAAAAAGCACAAATCCGCCATCGGAGCGTTGTTCGGCCCAGTCCCCATGCCTCCATATCCCCTCAAAGGTAGAAAAGTATGCTTCGTGAAGTCGGCGGCCGTCGGCATCGTTCCAAAAATATATGGGCATGGAAGGCATCGGCGAAAGGATCACGAGCTCTCCAACTTCATCTTTTACTCTTTCGCCGGAGCTGTTAAGCACGGCAACGTCAGCACCAAGAGTCGCACAGGACAACTCACCTTCTCTAATCTCGTGTAACGGAGATGATCCTAAAAATGCCGTACACAGATCCGTCCCTCCGCTTGCGGAGACCAGAGAAAGCGAAGAAGGGAACTGTTGATATACCCATTCATAGATATCCCCAGTAAGTGGCGCCCCCGTCGAACCGATCGAAGATAGCTCATCGTACTGATGCCGGTGAAGGTCTACACCAGACTTTTTGCATGCGGCCAAGTATGGAGCGCTTGTTCCCAAAAATGTCACCTTCTCACGCTTGCAAAGTTCGAAGGTATAGTCAACATTGCCATAGGTCGGCGACCCGTCGTACAGAAGAATAGAAGCGCCTACAAGCAATCCCGACACCAAGAAGTTCCACATCATCCACCCTGTCGTGGTGTACCAAAAAAACTTGGAATCTTCTCCAAGGTCTAGATGGAGCGAGAGTACCTTTGAATGCTCTAAACAGATACCTCCGTGACTCTGAACGATTCCTTTAGGAAGACCTGTCGTGCCGGAAGAAAAGAGAACCCACAATGGATCCGAAAAGTCGCGAGGCACAAACTCAAGCTCTTTTACGGACTCCTTGTCAGCCAATAAATATTCAAAATCAACTACCTTTAGGACGGAACCTTTAAGAGCCTCGCTAGTCGACTCACCTAGAGGTGAGTAAACGACCACGCCTTCTAAAGACGGAAGACCGGCAATTACTTTTTTTAATTCATCAACTCGACCGTGATACTGGCTATTGTAGCGATATCCATCTACCGCGAACAAGACTTTGGGGGCAAGCTGAGCGAAACGATCAAGTACGGCTTTGTCTCCAAACTCCAATGAACACGAGGACCAAATAGCACCGACCGTCGCAGTCGCCAGAAGACCGACTAATGCAAAAACACCGTTTGATACGTATCCACAAACCACGTCATCTGCTTCAACTCCGACCTCTTTTAGGAACGAAGTGGTGGCGGCAACCAGATCGGAAAGTTCTTCACGAGACAGTGATACGCGCTTACCGGTCTCATCGACCTGCACGACCGCTTCCTCTTCGTTGGCTCGGCGAAGAGCTAACTCCGCATAGTTAAGCTTTATATCCCCACTTGGAAACCACTTTGCATCTTTGAAGTTTCGACTCGAAAGAACTTTGGTGCGGTCATGAAGTAAAGTGTCGGGTATCCCTATCACCTGTCGATCGAACTCTAAATAGTACTTCCACCAATGCATCCAAAACGATTCAATTTCAGCCACTGAATACTCATGCAGATCGTTGTAGGTACGAAAACGTCTATTAACTTCGCTCTCAAGGCGATCACGAAACTTAGCGATCTTGGAGCTTGACAAATCAAACTCCGATGGCTTGTGATATATGTACCCTTCCGGCAACTTGATTTCAAACCTTTCCTAAAGGCAAAGTACTACCTACTTAGCTGTTAAGTACTTTAGTACTTAACAGCTCTTCACGAAACTGTCCAGCCAACGAGTAGGTGTTGTCTAATGAGCATGCTAGCTATAGGACTTCCCACCTGCAAATATACCGGCCGTAAAGCAGCACCTCCAGAGAAACGCTTGGTTTCAATGTGCAACCAACAGAAATTCCGGACTAGATTGAAGCGAAAAGCGTGTAGTAGAAATGAGGAGTAGGTGCAATACAACCGTCTTGGAAGATCTGGACTCAAAGTGAGCGAACTATCACTTGGGTCTTGGGTGACATTTGGTACCCAAGTAGACGCAGGATCAGCCGCCGAATCCATGGCAGTAGCCTTTGACGCAGGAGTCAACTTCTTCGATAATGCAGAAGCCTATGCAGGAGGCGAGTCAGAGAGAATTATGGGAGAAGCCTTCAGGCGTCTTGAATGGGATCGCGAGAACTTTATCGTTTCGTCCAAGTTCTTCTGGGGAATAAAGCCCGGAGTTAATAACAAGAATACGTTAAATAGGAAGTATCTCATAGCTGCAGTTGATGCTTCGCTCGATCGTTTTGGTTTGGACTACTTAGACCTAATTTTTTGCCACCGAGCCGATCCTGAGACGCCAATTGAAGAAACCGTCTTTACAATGCATGAAATAGTTGCATCACACAAAGCTCTCTATTGGGGGACCTCCGAGTGGAGTGCAGACGAGATTAGGGCGGCATACGAGATAGCGGAGCGACACCATCTCCATAAACCTGTTATGGAGCAACCTCAGTACAACATGTTTTGGCGAGACAAGGTCGAAAACGAGTACAAGCGGCTTTATGAAGACTGTGGCATAGGACTCACCGTATGGAGTCCTTTAGCTTCTGGGCTGTTAAGCGGAAAGTACGTCAATGGCATTCCCGATGGCTCTAGAGCGTCACTTCCGGGGTACGAATGGCTTAGAGCTTCCCTTACAGACGTTGAGAAGAATAAAAAGGTTAAAGAGCTACAAAAAGTCGCTGAGTCACTAGATGCTACTCTGTCTCAACTCGCAATTGCTTGGTGCACTAAGAATCCCAATGTCTCAACGGTAATAACAGGTGCATCTTCTCCACTTCAGGTCAAAGAAAACATGAAAGCGGCTGATGTAGCAACCCGCCTTGATCTTGCCCATATGGAACAGATAGATCGGATACTCGAGTCGTAGGTCCGTGGACCCAGACCTGATCAGTAGGCTTAGACAAAAAGCGCCCCGATGGAGGTAACGGTCTAAGTCGATGAGTGCCATGTAGAGCGCTCAAGGATTTCTAACGCTACAGGTCCTAGTTGTTTTATCTATTTTTTTAAACTGAATAGGACCTGTAGCTGGCTAACAACTTGAAGGCATGACTCAGAGCGCCTGGTATTTTCGGATAGGTGAAGCCCATACTCGTTCGCAACATCTTTAGCATTCAAAGAGCAGGCATAGTTTTTTTGCTATGCCTTTCTACTTCGATACTTACTTCTTTTTCTAGTCCACTGGCACAAAGGCCAGCTACTTACTACTACGCCAACGCTAAACTGACGGCATACGGGCCTTATAGGCCCCAAATCGGACGAATCTTCAATAACAGGTCGCCTATATTGGCATCGCATCCACTTCTTGCGCCCAACGCCCAAGTCTGGCCAACTCCCGCACCTCTTGCTCCGATGGTGCCAGGATCACCATCTTATCAAGGCGAGTGGGCTCCAACTGGACAACGAGGATACGGTGGCGCAGTAGTCTTTTACACAACAGTTACGCCTTATCCGGGAGCGCCGAGCGTAGATGTGGCGTGGATAGATCAAAGCGAAACCTCTCTCGCCATCTACGCTGGAACTACTCAACCAAATGGTACGTTCCCTAATCAAGGATACGTCCCGCCAGCCCTACAGAGTCGCCTTGTGGCTGCATTTGAAGGTGGTTTTCAATTCCAAGTAGCCGGCGGCGGCTTCTACCAAAATGGAATAACGGCGATTGCGCTAAAAACAGGCGCCGCTTCTTTAGTCCAGTACCAAAATGGTACCATGAATGTCGGATCGTGGGGGACTGAGGTTACCATGACGCCGCAGGTGTACTCCGTTAGACAGAACCTGACTCTTTTAGTCGATAACGGCCAAATTACGTCCCAAACCAATGTAAATCCGTTAGTCACATGGGGGTACTCATTAGGCAATCTAGTTTCAACTTGGAGATCGGGGGTTGGAGTCACTGCGAGCGGGAACCTCGTATGGGTCGGCGGTCCCGGTCTTTCCCCATATATGCTCGCTAAAGTGCTAGTTTGGGCTGGGGCGTTACGAGCAATGCAGCTCGACATCAATCCTGACTGGGTGAATTTTGCTTCATATAGTTACCAACCTGGTGTCGGTGCCGTCGGCCAAAACCTCAGTCCAGCGATGTATTTTCCAGCGTCACATTACCTAACGCCATTTTGGCGGGACTTTGTGGCAGTTTTTCTTCAATGAAAACGACCCCCTAAACGCTGTACCCAATCCGTGCGTGACAGTGTGTGTCATTATATGATAGGACACGCACTTTGCGTGGTGCTGGTAGAGCGAGTCGATAGGAGATTCCAAATTGCATATCTCTAAAACACCAAAACAAGACTTAATTACCTACTAGTTGCTATTTGTATGACGAATATCTATTTAAATGTAAGAGAATTATGATAGCGTAAGGATGACACTCCTTGTGAGATAACTTTGAGATGGTCGTTTAGATCGTCTCGGCGTGCTCTTAAGTAGTGTCGATGTCGAATCACTGAACGGAGAGGTAAAGTGAAGAAATTAAAGTTAAAAACGTCAAAGAGTAGGCTGGCCAATAAAGTTGGTATTGGACTTGCTCTTGGATCTATGGTGGCCCTTGCAGCTACGTCAGCAGCACCGCTAACAGAAGCGGCGCTATCTTCCAATTCACTACAGTCAGTACCTCAAGGAATCGGCGCTGCGGTCATTGCTAACGCTACACCAATAAGCCAGACGGACCCCGCTCAACTTATGACGGTATCGTTCATCTTAAAGGCTAATAATTTGGTGGCGCTTGAGAATCAAGTGTCAAATGGATGGACAGGTCCCTATCTAAAGGTCCCTCAGTTTGCCCAACTATTCGGCCAGAGCATGAGTTTCATCGATATGTTGAAGCATTATCTTGGCACCTATGGTATTCACTCCCATGCCTACCCAGACAGACTTGTCGTGGTAGCCGAAGGAACGGCACTTCAATTTGATCATGCGTTGTCGGTTCTTTTGGACAACTTTAACCTCAAAACCCACTCGACGTCGCTGACAGGTGCCGCCACAACGAAGACGTACTACGGGGCCAAAACGAACCCTATGTTACCAGCAAACCTCGCTTCTAACATTGTGGCGATCTTGGGTCTCACCAACTATCAGCCTTTTGTATCACAGGCACTGCCGGCGGTGGGTTCGACAAGTTCCACGAGTTCAACGACTCAACCCAGCAATACTGCACCAAACACGTCTATAACGCTTAGCCCGAACGAACACCTTCCATCGTTTTTTGTTAGTCACTACAATTTGACCCCGCTACAACAAAATGGCGCACTAGGACAGGGACAGACCATAGGAATTGTCACCCTGGCGAGCCTAAATCCAAGTGTTCCCGAGACGTTTTGGCAGGCTACTGGAGTCCCAGCGTCACCGTCTCGTATCCAGCTTGAAAACGTAAATGGGGGAGCCGGCCCAGTCAGCCTAAACGCTGGATCGGACGAGACCACTTTAGACGTGGAACAGTCAGGGTCAATCGCGCCAGATGCAAATGTAAGGGTATATCAAGCACCGAATACCGACTACGGATTTGTAGATGCTTTCTTTAAAGCTGCATCCCAGAACGCCGTAGGCTCTATATCTGCATCTTGGGGTGAGTCAGAGACTGCTATCCAGGCGTCTGTCAACGCATACCAAGAGTCTTCTGGATATGCCGCAGCGTTCAACGAAGCTTACTTGGAGGCCGCAGCTCAAGGTCAGTCGACTTTTGTATCTTCAGGAGACTCGGGAGCATACACTGCTTCGAGAGATCTTGGAACCACAAACCTCTCCATAGACAATCCAGCTGACAGCCCTTATGTGACTGCTGCTGGTGGAACTACGCTAGCAAGTACTCAGACCTATACGACTGCGAATGGAAGTGGAACGGAAACGGTAACAGTTCCCAAGGAGATGGGATGGAACTGGGGCTATCTATGGCCTATGTACCAAGCCCTTGGCTTTAATTCCGAGGCGTCCGCTGCCACAAGCCTTGTTGTAGGTTCAGGTGGCGGTTATTCGTCTCTATTTAGCATGCCTTCGTACCAGCAGAAGTTGAACTACTCTATGTACAACGACTACCAGTACTTGACTCCGACTAACTATCAAAATATAGACGGATTGAATCTCCCAACAGGGTTCCAGTTCAACTCTAATCCAATGCTAGCTCAAGGTATGAGTCCAGCGATGAGGGCAGTTCCCGATCTATCGGTCAATGCCGATCCACAGACTGGCTACGCAGTTTACGATCCGCAGTTCCAGTCCGTATATGGCTCATCGGTAGTGGAGTTTGGTGGAACAAGCTTCTCAGCACCTCAGCTAAATGGGGCCTCCGCCGTGATAGCGAGTTTCTTAGGTCATAGAGTCGGCTTCTGGAATCCCGCGATCTATAAGATGGCTGCTATGAATCCTGGTACCGCCTTAACTCCTCTTAGCTCAGACACTGTATATGGTTCATCGCAGTATAGCTCGACTGGCTCCACAACGGTTGCTCCAGGAGCGAACTTCACAAATGGAAACCTGTTTTATACAGGAACTCCTGGCGCCATATATAATCCTGCAACAGGGCTAGGTATTCCAAATCTTGCATTGGTTGCAAAAGGATTTGCCTCCTAAGCGTAAGTCAGTTAACGGTTACAATGAAAGAACTGGGGATTATTTATTAGTTCCCAATTCTTTCATTGTCCTATGTTCATGCTCTAGAGTCAACAAGACGACCCTTTACCCGACTTCGGGTTCGATGTGTAAAACAACTCAAAATTGATCGTTACTACCGCTGTACGACAACCGTTAAGCGGATTAATTTACATATTTCTCTGAAGTCCCCTAAAAAAGTTCTGCTATAAGTTCCTGTTAATAATTAGATTCGAGTACGTTTAAATAAATGGGGACACAAAAAGACAGTTTCAAAAAGCTCAATGAAGTGGTCAGCTCCACTCTCAAGGTTACTCAGAAAAAAAGTGAAGAGGTCTTGAGAGAGTTCATAAAGACCAGTGAGGCTCAGAAAGAACAGATAAAGGATCTTATCGAAGAGATCGCCGCTAAGTCAAAGAAAAATATAGAAACCATTACTGAAACGGTAAGATCAGAGGTTTCTCGGCAGATCAAAGAGTATGATTTTGTATCGAAGGAAGAGTTGAAAAAGATCGTAGAATCAGTTGTCGACTCGGTGCTTTCCAAACAAAGACGGAGCGAACACCATGACAACCCTTCTGACTCACAACCAACAGCGAACTCAGAGGGCGAAAGCAGCCCTCAACCAAGACGTCGAACTAGTACATCACCAGCAGCCAAAGCAAGATCATCAGCGAACCGGGCAAGCAAGGATCAGCCATCATCAAACTCAACTGAGGATCCACCAGAATCATAGATGACTGTGGATAGGCGACGCCTTGATATACAACTTGTGAAAGCCGGTATCGTAGCGACTCGAGAACAGGCACAAGAGGCGATCTCTGCAAAACAAGTACTTGTGAACGGATCCGTTGCTCTAAAGGCGGCCCAACAGGTCAAACCGTCTGACGCAATAAGGCTCCTGGAGGCCCGACGCTTTGTATCGCGTGCTGGGTATAAGTTAGAACGAGCATTAGAGGAGTTTGGAATTGAAGTTCAAGGACTCAACTGCCTGGATGTAGGTCTGTCAACTGGCGGGTTTAGTCAGTGTCTCTTACAAAACGGTGCATTGAGCGTAGTGGGGGTCGATGTAGGTACCTCTCAGGTTCACGAGAAGATAGCGACACATCCGAGGATGTCTGTCGTAGAACAGACAGATATTCGGGACTTTGCACGAAACGGTGAAAACAGCTTTGAACTAATTGTCTGTGATGTATCATTCATCTCGCTCAAAGCTGTTTCAACGTCACTCAAGTCTCTTCTTCAACTACCCAAAGGACTACTACTCGTTTTGATAAAGCCACAGTTTGAGTTGGATAGAGCCGCTGTATCTCGCGGTAAAGGCGTTGTTCGCTCAGTTGAACTATGGCGTAGAGCTATTTTGAGAGTAATGGAAAGCTTTGACGAACACTCGCTTATCCTTACACAGATAGCCCCGGCTGTACCGAAAGGAACGGCTGGTAACCAAGAGTTCGTAGCATTATTTCAATACCATTTATATCCGAACTCAGAACAAGTTCACACAAGGCTTTTGGTTGAACAAGCCCTCAACTCTGCCTTACTAATCGATTAGTGGTCAAAGACAGGCTGAAAGATAAAACGCCTTACCATCTACCCGCATCCTACCTTCAGAGCTGTAGCCGAGCGAGCATTGCGCACTTTGACATAATGAGATAGTAAGTTGTGTCTGTGCCAATTGTTAGCTTTCTACTTCATCCAAAACGACCTGAGGCGGCTAGATGTTTTCAAGAGTCTCAGCTCAGCCTAGAAAAAATGGGTATTAAAGTACATGAGATTCTGGGCACGAAGCTAAACGGTAACGAAGATCTGGTCGTTAGCCTCGGTGGAGACGGCACGATGCTCAGGGCCGTCGACCTGTCGCTCGAACGAGAGCTTCCGGTGCTTGGAGTCAACCTAGGAAACTTAGGTTACCTCACTGAAGTGGACCCAAACGAAACCGTGCAGGCAATAACAAAATTCTATGCCGGAGACTATTATATTGATTCGAGGATGACCCTCTCGTGCAGGATTGTACTCAAGGGAGAGCACGGGCAGAGCACAGATAGCGGTGTTTACTTCGCATTGAATGAGGTGGTGGTCGAACGCCAAAAGTCTGGACATGTCGTAAGGGTAGACGTTGGAATTAATGGCGACTCGTTCATCAGGTACGACGCAGATGGTGTAATAGTTGCCACTCCTACAGGCTCTACTGCCTATTCACTGTCTGCGCGAGGACCCATACTTTCTCCCTCCCTTGATGCTATGGTACTCACACCTATAACACCACATATGCTTTTCGATCGCGCCATAGTCTTAGATGGAGCGTCTAAGGTCGAGTTATGCCTATCGATCGGCCCCGAAGCTTCCGTTATGGTTGACGGTAGGGTAGTAGCATCACTACAAAGCGGAGACTGCGTGCTTTGCGAGCGGAGCACAATCTACGCACGTTTGGTAAGGTATCATCCTAGACACTTCCATAGCATTTTAAAGAACAAGTTCGGCCTTTCTTCCAAGAATGGGCTCAGGGAGTAGATCGTTGTTAGAACATCTCAGAGTAAGAAACCTAGGAGTTATCGACGACGTAGCCATGGATCTTTCCGAAGGCTTCGTGGTTATATCCGGAGAGACCGGAGCTGGTAAAACTCTTCTTACCTCTGGTCTGTCGTTCTTATTAGGATCCAAGCTCTCCAAGGCACCAGAAAACGGCGAGACCTTAGTAGAAGCCCTTCTATACATAGACGACCGCCAGTATCATATAAAGCGTGAGCTAAAAGCATCCGGACGTTCGCGCTGCTATTTAGATAGCAATCTAATTTCAACCTCTGAACTTCGGGAGTTTACACAAAACCACATAGAGATATTCGGACAGAATTTAGCGGTTTCACTACAGCATCCCAGCTTTCAGCTCAGGATGCTTGACCGATCTGGGCAGATAGACCTTCGAGGTATTACGCTCCTTCGTTCTAAACTCAACGACCTTCAGCGTGAGAAAGATCAGCTACTCGAACTAGTCAGTAAAGCGGCTGAAGCTCGAGAAAGTCAAGCCATCGTCATCGCTGAACTAGAACGTATTGGTCTATCAGATCCACATGAAGATTCAAAACTCCAAGAGCAGATAGAGGTAGCATCACATTCAGAGGAGATGAAAGTAACGCTTCGAGATGCACTGGTTCAATTAGACTCAGACGGATCTAGCAGTATCTTAAACCAACTAGCACAACTCATACGAACCTTATCAAAGTTTCCTGGAGGCACAGACGCCGTTCGTCGGGTCCAAAACTCGCTCATCGATCTATCAGACGTTAAATCCGAACTAGTCGAAGCTCTAATGGAGCTAGAGACTGATGAAAGTCATCTCGAAGAACTTCAGGAACGCCTCTATCTCTTAAACAGCATCAAACGCAAGTACGGTGCCACTTTGAGCGAACTCTTTGACCTTCGCGAGAGTTATGAGCTTCAGCTCTCAGACTCAGAAAACCTTTCAACTAGAATTTACGAGCTTGAGAGGGAAATAGACAGCGTTCAAAGCCAACTGTCCGAAGAAGAAGATTCGGTTCGTTCGCGTAGACTCTGTACATCAGCACGACTAAAACATGAGCTAGAAGATTTACTAGTTGACCTCGGCCTAGAACGCACTCAACTAAAGTTCGTGCTTGCACATCAAGGTGACGGTTCACCTGTTCAAACGATGCTGAGCACCAATCCAGGCTCACCTTTACGTCCCCTTGGGGAAGCAGCCTCTGGGGGAGAACTTTCTCGAATTATGCTAGCTCTTTGTAGAGTCCTAGGCTCGGATGCTGCTACATTAATATTTGATGAGATCGACGCGGGTGTCGGTGGGGAGACTGCACTGCGCGTCGCTCGCTCATTGAAGGCTCTGGGCGAGGAGAAACAAGTAGTCGTAGTGACTCATCTAGCTCAAGTAGCATCCTTCGCCAGTCAGCACTTTATCGTTGAAAAAGAGTATGGTGAGGAATCGACTCGGACCACTGTAAAAGAGTTGGTCACCTATGATTCAAGGATAGAAGAGATCTCGAGAATGCTATCGGGACAACGTGACTCAGACGCAGCAAAAACACATGCTGATGAGCTTTTACGAATGGGTGCTGGGACGCATATCTAAAAGCAAAATAAAACGATTCATAGTTAATTGGGAGATACATGGCAAAGCACATATTTGTAACCGGCGGAGTAGCAAGTTCCCTTGGCAAAGGCATCACAGCGGCCTCCCTTGGACGCTTACTCAAAGCTAGGGGACTGAGAGTTACGCTACAGAAACTCGACCCCTATATCAACGTTGATCCAGGGACCATGAATCCCTTCGAACACGGTGAGGTATTCGTCACTGACGATGGTTCCGAGACCGATCTAGACCTGGGCCACTACGAACGATTCGTAGACGTTCCGCTCGGAAGAAGTTCATCCGTAACAACAGGATCGATCTATCAAAATGTCATCGCTCGCGAGAGGAGAGGGGACTACCTTGGAAAGACTGTACAGGTAATTCCTCACGTTACGGACGAGATCAAATCGAGAATATTTGATCTTGACTCTGAAGACGTCGATGTAGTCATCACGGAAGTCGGTGGAACGGTTGGAGACATTGAGATACTTCCTTTTATTGAAGCGATAAGGCAGTTTCGAAAAGACATAGGGCGCGACAACGTCTGCTACCTACACCTAACACTGGTTCCCTATCTTGGAACCTCTGGTGAGCAAAAAACTAAGCCAACCCAACACTCTGTTACTGAGTTAAGATCCCGAGGAATTCAACCAGATGTGATCGTTTGTAGATCCTCTAAACCAATATCGGAGAACGTAAAACAAAAGATCTCGATGCTCTGCGACGTATCGGAAGAAGCGGTGATCTCTGCGATAGACGTATCTAATCTCTATGAAGTCCCAAGGCTCCTGCATGAAGAGGGCTTGGACGAGTATGTCTGCTCTTTGCTTCGGTTCGACACAGAGGAGTTTCCCTTGGATCTTACTTCGTGGAATCGTATGGCTGAACAGGCCAACAGCCTCGAAAATACTGTAAAAATTGGGATCATTGGCAAGTACGTGAACCTACCCGACGCTTACCTCTCTGTAGTAGAGGCTCTAAAACACGGCGGTCTTCACGAAGGGGTGAACGTAGAAATCGAGTGGGTCTCGGCTGAGACCGTTACTCCATTGTTAGCCGAAGACCGACTTGAGAGTCTAGATGGCTTGGTAATACCAGGTGGGTTTGGATCACGCGGTATCGACGGAAAGATAACAGCAGCGTCTTACGCAAGGGAGCACAGTATTCCCTGCTTAGGGATCTGCCTCGGTCTTCAGGCGATGGTCATCGAGTACGCGCGCAACGTCTGCTACCTTGAAGGAGCGCACTCAAGGGAGTTCAATCAGCACACACCCTACCCGGTGATCGATCTCATGGAAGATCAACGGATCGTCGAAAACCTTGGTGGAACTATGAGGTTGGGAACCTATGTAGCTAAGTTAGATCCAGCCTCAAAGACGGCCAAGTACTACGGGGCCGAAGTTGTCGAAGAGCGTCACCGCCACCGATTTGAGGTTAACCCAAGATATCGATCCAAGCTCACCGACTCGGGCCTTGTAATCTCAGGGTTTTCGCCCGATGGACGCTTGGTTGAGTTCATTGAGTTGACCGATCATCCGTTTTGGATTGGCACCCAAGCGCATCCTGAGTTCAAATCAAGACCTGATCGCCCTCATCCACTCTTTCGAGGTTTAATAGAGCACGCCGTCAATCGGAACCGCTCCCGAAGTGCCGCGACAGAACCAAAGGACAGTTGTAAATTCGCCCCGAATGACGCGAATCAGAGGCAACGAGACGAAACCGATGCTCTGGCAGTAGCAGAGCAGTAGGAGTTAAAAATGTTTCAAAAAGTCTCACAAGAGGAAGTTTTCAAGGGGAGTTTTCTAAAGGTAGTTAGAGCCAGATATGAGACCTCGGATCAGATAGTTGTTGAACGTGAATATATCGTTCATCCAGGAGCCGTTACTGTTGTGCCTGTAGACGAGGAGAACGTTGCGTATGCTCTTTGGCAGTTTCGAGCACCGGTTGGGAAGGAGATTTTCGAGGTTTGTGCTGGGAAACGCGACGTGGAAGGTGAACCTCCAAGTATCACTGCAGAGCGCGAACTTCAAGAGGAGATGGGGTTTACGGCTTCACAAATTATACACTTAGGTTCGTTTTTTAACTCACCTGGAATCTGCGATGAGCAGACCGATATCTACCTTGCGCTTGGTCTTCAAAAAACGCAGGCGTCTCCACAGAGTCCTGAGGAGCGACTGATGAGAGTCGCATCTTTTAACCTAGATCAGGTTCCCCGACTTATAGCTGAAGGCATCATATTGGATGCTAAGACGATCGTCACCCTCTACGCAGCGATAAACTACTTGAAGTTGAGGGGAGATTCGGTGGCTAAAGAGAATTAGGTCGAGGTAAATTGACTCGACAACCTACGACAAACGAGTACCTTTCTGAGGCGGCGACCTCCTACCTCGCTTTCGTTAGCGTTACAAAGGGAAGGTCCCAAAACACAATCTCCGCCTACGCTCAGGATCTCTTGCTCTTTGAGAGGTACCTGAATGAACGTGAGGTATCACTAGACGACGTAAACACTTTTACAGTAACCTCATTTTTCGATCAGCTAAGTGGCCGCTATATGCCCAGCTCACTAAGTAGAGTGCGATCAAGCATTAATGGATACCTCAAATTTCTCACAGCGGAAGGAACCATCGAGAACAGCATAAACCTGGAAGGAGTGCTACACCCTCCTTCTCAATCGCTTCCGAAAGTTCTAAACGTTCATGACGTGTTAGAGTTGATCGAGTCTGTGAATGGGAAAGAGCCAAAGGATCTCCGGGACCGGGCCGTTTTGGAGGTACTTTACGGGACGGGAGTGCGTATATCGGAGCTTTGTAACTTGAAGATCGACGACTTAGATCTGGACGAAAATTTGGCTAAAGTTCTTGGTAAGGGGTCTAAAGAACGCTTAGTTCCTCTTGGGGAACAAGCCAGAACAACGCTTGTTGACTATCTCAACCTCGCCCGCCCCAAGCTGGTAAAAGACCGCCGCTCTAAGTATGTGTTTGTCAACATGAAAGGCACCTCGCTTACAAGACAAGGAGCTTGGCTGATCGTCAAGTCCAGGGCATCGAAGTTAGGAATGGGCGCCCAGATGACACCACACACACTGCGACACTGCTGCGCTACTCACATGCTAGAAGGTGGAGCAGACCTTCGCATCGTGCAAGAGCTCTTGGGGCATTCGAGTCTGTCCACTACCCAGATCTATACCAAAGTCACCTTGGGATACCTCCAAGAGGTTTACATAACAGCACATCCAAGAAGCCTGATACGTAAAGTATAAAATTAGACGATAGCATTGCCTATATGGTCAATAGAGAAGTTCTAGAACGAACGCTTATCAATACCCTTGAAGAGGAGAGGGGACAACTTGAAGAACAACTTAAAGATCTGGGTTCATCCGATATCTCCCAAGGAGATTTCGATCCGAACTTTGCCGACTCTTCGCAGGTGACAGCAGAGCGTGGAGAACTTGATGCTCTACGAGCGTCTTTACAGGAAAGGCTCAAAGATGTAGTTCACGCCCTTGACAAAGTGTCGCGAGGCACCTATGGCCTCTGTGAAACGTGCGCAGCGGCGATAGCTATCGAGAGGCTTGAAGCGATGCCTACCGCAAGACTGTGCATGACCTGTACTACGAGTAAGAGCGTTCATAGATGAAAAGGAGAAAAGATACGCTCTTAGCAGTTGGAGTCCTAGCCATTATTCTAATCGTGGCAGCACTTCGACACGTGATAAACGGGGTATCTGTACTTGCGATCGTAGCGATAGTTCCATCGGTGATACTGCATGAGGTAAGCCACGGCTACGTCGCTCATCTCTTTGGCGATGACACAGCAAAAAAGGCTGGACGTCTCTCTTTGAACCCGCTTGCTCACATCGATGTAATTGGAACTTTAATACTCCCTGCTTTGTTACTGTTAGTTGGGTTAACTCCCTTCGGATATGCCAAGCCAGTTCCAGTCGACGTCTCTAGATTAAGGAATCCTCGTAACCAAGGTCTCGTTGTAGCTCTAGTAGGTCCCATAGTTAATATAGTTATCGCGGTTGTTGCGGGCGTTCTGATGCGAACTGCCATCGCGTCACAGATTGCATCTACGCCGCTTATCAGCCAAGCTCAAATTGGGAGTGGGTTGTGGGTACAGTTCCTATACGATCTCGGAACCATCAACGTTATGTTGGCGGTTTTCAATCTCATCCCAATACCACCCCTAGATGGTTCTGCCGTCCTTGAGAGATTTATGCCCGCCTCCCTTTGGCACCAGTATCTTTCAATTCGACGCTTTGCTCTTCCGGTACTGCTCTTTATCGTCCTCCTTGCTCCAACGTTGATCTACGGATTAGTTTCTCCAATAACCCAACTTTGGCTAAATCAATTCATTCCGTAGGGAATGTAAAGTTGCATTGAGCGTTGAAAGTATTAACAATCTGTAAACACTATGGAAGTAGCACCTTAGAAAGAACACAATGGAACAATCGAACCTAACGTTGCGCTGGAAAAGCCTCGTTCGAGCGTTCAGTGGTCCTCTGCTTATAGTCCTATTCGCAACTGGCCTCTATAGAGCTAGCCAAAATGCAGCTCAAACTACGCTCTCATTAATCGCTCACGATGTCTTGCACATTGGGCCATCGCTCATCGGCATTGCTGTGACTATCGCTGGTCTAACGTCAGCAGGTGCGTCTCTCTTGATAGCCGGGCGCTTGCGATCTCATCAGCTAAAAGGTGCCATTCTGGCTTCGTTGCTCCTAGGCGCTCTATCGATAGGCTTGTACTATATTGCGTCCAACGTAATAATCTTTATAGCCGCAAGCGTAACTATTGGCATCTCTGGAGGCCTAGCTATGCCTACACTGGCAACTCTAGCTACTACATCAAAGAATATATCTCCAGCAAGAGGGGTTGCGGCCTACACAGCGGCCCTCTCGGCTTCCTTGGCCGTAGGCCCGCTGTACGAAACATTCATACTTAAGAGTTCTCACGAAAACGTCCGAATTGCCCTTATGGCTTTTATGCCGTTTCCAATCATTGGATTTATCTTGATTCTTTTCGGAATTAAAGCGGCACAAAACGTCCGTTCGACTAGCAAGGCCAAGGGAGGATCCTTGCAGATAAGACAGTCGATTCCGATTCGGCTGGCTATCTCAGCTCAACTCTTGTATCAAGCCCCATTTGTCGCCGTTGTCGCATTCGGGGCGCTCATTGCTCGATACTCATTTGGCGCATCATCTTCTACGGCCCAACTTGGATTTACAATATTTTTTGTTCTTTCGTTTGCATCGAGAGTCATCCTATTATGGAAACCAGATATTTTGCCTCCCACGCGGCTACTAAAGGTCTCGGCATTACTCACTCTCATCGGTGTAACAATGCTCGCGTTAATGCATGGGGAAGCTCTTTTGATTGTGTCTATGGCTCTTTTGGGAATACCGCACGGGGTAACATATCCAGTCTCTTTGGCTCTACTAGCAAAATGGACCTCTCAAGATACACGAACGCAAGCGAACGCCGCCTTGTCGTCGGTAACAAGCTTCGTTGGAGTCCTTCTTCCGTTTATCCTAGGACTTCTTGCTGCCAGTTTCGGATATCGGGTTATGGTAGGTCTCGTTTTGATACCAGTTTTAGTGCTAGCCGTTCCAGTATTTCAATCGTCGGAGGAGCGACTCGCCACTCAAGCTACTCCTGCCTAAATATGAACCACCTCTAGGTTTGAAATTCCTGCGAGATCGTGCAACTCAGATCAATCAAGCACATGATACTTTGATCGAACATCCTGGCAGTGTCGTCGTTTCGTATATCTACACAAGACCCTACCGTGATAGTGTCTCGAAAACTACAAGCTAAATGCGAATTATTCGCAGCTACAATTTATAATCAACAGGGATAAAACATGAGGAGCTAGTCTTGCCTGACTCTTTAAATACAACAAAGGACACTGCAGGACAGCACTTACGACAGGTCTACCATGTCCGAGACCTCGTCACACTTTCAGTTTCAAGTGTTGGCCCACTTTTCTCGGTGGCAGCTACTGGCGGAGTAATGGCAGCCCAAGCCGGATGGTGGACCTTGCCAGCCGTGGCGATAATCGCAGTTCCATTTCTGGTTAGCGGATTCGTATTTCGCCTCCTAAATCGACACTTTCCTCACTCTGGAGCCTCCTACCACTGGTCAGCGAGGGTAATAGGTAAGGGCTCATCCAGGTTCCAAGCATGGATCTTGATACTCGCGTATTTCGCGTCGATTCCACCTATCATCGTTCCGGCATCGAGCTATACGCTATCTCTTATTGCGCCGCACTACAGTCCTACTCCGATCGTCGAAGTTTTGATAGGGTTGTTTTGGGTCATGTTTGCACTAATACCCCTTCTTGGAGGGGGACTACCCACTGCGCGAATTACACAGTTATTTCTGGCGCTCGAAATGCTCTCGTTGATAGTACTTGCCGTTTTAGGTGTCGCCAACTTCTCAAGGCTCTCGGTGCCTATACACTTCGGACCCATACCAATTGCCGGCATGCTCACGGTGGCCGTTGTAGCAGCAACAATACTAGACGGATGGGAGATCGATAGTTATGCCTCCGAGGAGTCGCAACGACCTAAAGATGATCCGGGTAAAGGCGGAGTAATTGGAGCGTTCTTAGCTCTAGTCTTCTACGCTATTCTTTACCCATTGATGTTTGCTGAGACACCAATGTCGAAACTAGCAAATGCGACTAATCCACTTGCGGTATGGGGAGATCGACTACTCCCGAATGCGCCATGGCTCATTCTTATCCCAGTCTTAGGATCGACAGCTGGTGGCCTTTGGCTAACTTCGTATATCCTAACGCGAGCTCTCTACGCCATGGGTCGCGAGGGGCTCATACCCAAGAGATTCGGCAAGGTGTCCAAGAGAAGTGTGCCACATTTTGCGATCATCGTCGTTATGGGAGCTGCATTTGCCATCACCGTTATGCAGCTGCTGTTTACATCTTTAGCTTCTTTTTTTGGTTTAGTCCTCTCAGCAGCCGGATTTTTTTTAGTAGCTGAGTTTTTATTGGACTCTATTACGGCATTTGTGTTCTTAGCGAAAGGACACACGAAGTTGCCTGATGTATCTATCAACCCTCACAAACATCGGATGCTTCTTTTGGGTTCGGGCGTTTCGACAATTATGTTCGGGTTCTTTGCCGTAGCCTTCTTCGTAGTTGGACCGCGTGCAATTGGAAGCTCAATCGACTACGTGCTCTTAACACTCATCTCGCTCGGAGTCATCTTTACATACGTAACTAGAAACCGAAAGACAACGTTTATCTTTCATGGATCAGTGGCGCCGGACGAGGATATCAAACTCAGAGGCGGGAAGCGAGCGAAGTCCTTAATGCAAATAAAGCCTATAGTGCAAGGGCAAAGGCCTAGTTCTCCATAGGTTCGCTCGTGAGTGGTTGCGATTGAGTTAGGGTCTGCATCAAAGCTGAAACCTTCCTCGCCTTTGCGGACACTTATCCGCTAAGTTTCAACACTCGGCAGTTAGTCTTATTAAAGTTGTAATTGTATTGATGTCGTTGGAGGAACCTTGAAGCCCCTAAGCTACCGCGCTAGAGTGGTGCTAGCCATATCAATGATGGTGGCTGTCTTGCTTTTAGGCCTAAGTACGGTTTTAGTTTCTAACATCGTTCAAACACCACCGCCGCCCCCGCCAAAGGCGCCGTCAGGAACCTTCACCTGGACAGCGCAAGATGCAGTAGTTCCAGTCACACTTGACAGCGACCTTTCAGTCATAGAGAGTAGCGGATTAACAGGTACTGAGTGCCAAAGTATTAAAAGTGATCTAGTAGCTACAAAGTCTATACCACCGATTCCAAACAGCTCACTAGAGGTACTTTGGAAACACGTGCTAGTAAACACCGATAAAATAGGCGCTCTTTGTGCGATCCCTAACCCGTCTGGAACTCAAATTCAATCTGCGACGAACATAGCATCGAGCGCAGTCACCGATCTTACGGCAATCATAGATAAGTTGAATCTCCTAAAAGTTAGTTTAGATGTGAAGTAAATATACCCCTAGGGGTATAGACTGTCTTAACAAAGTCAACCATATACACATCCAAGGAGAGTACTATGAGCTATCAAGACGTGCCCGCTCATAAGCTGGAGGGAGCTTTTGCGAGCCGGATTCCAGCTTATCGACGTTCGAGAACCTTACGAAGTCGCTAGAGGTGCCCATCCACGGGCTATCAATATCCCTCTTTCCGAGTTGCAGCACCGGATACGAGAGATGGATCGGTCTCGACCAGTAGCTGTAGTTTGTCAGTCGGGAGCAAGAAGTGCTAACGCTGCAAGTCAACTAGTTCGCTACGGGTTTAGTCGTGTAGCAAGTATCTCAGGTGGAATGTCCGCAGTGAACAGACTATCTGGAAGGAGTCTATAACGTTGCAAACTATCACCGTTAGCGAGTTGGGTAAGGTACTAGGGACCGATGAGGAGCCTTTCATCCTTGACGTACGCAATGAAGACGAAGTCAAGGATTGGGGCATGCCTCACGCCTTCAATATTCCTCTTCCAGAGCTCGAAAACAGGGTTGAGGAGTTGCCCAAAGATAAGACTATTGCAACTCTTTGTCTCGCAGGAACCCGATCTCAACAGGCAGCTGCCATACTTGAAGAGCGAGGTTTCGACGTTCTTTCTATTGACGGCGGAATAACTGCCTGGGCAGGTTACTACGACACTGCATCAGTCACAGCAGGCAGAGCTGAAGTGGTACAGGTTAGAAGAAGAGGGAAGGGGTGCCTGTCCTATGTGATCGGTCACGGTGATTCTGCCTTCGTAGTAGATCCCTCTGTCGACACGCACGAATACATCAAAGTTGCGCAAGAACATGGTTGGATCATCAAGCGCGTCTTTGACACGCATCTACATGCGGATCACATCTCAGGAGCAAGGGAGTTGGCAAAACAGACCGGAGCTTCACTGATGCTCAATCCCACCGAAGGGTATCTCTATCCTCACGAGAACGTCGCCGATGGACACTTTTACGAGATCTCTGGCGGGGTTGGCGTAACAGTAAAGGCGTTGCACTCACCAGGGCATACGATGGGATCGACCATGTTTGTCGTAGACGATAGTGCGTTAATATCCGGCGATACGGTCTTCGTAGATGGTGCTGGGAGACCAGACCTCGCGGAAAAGGCAGAGGCATATGCTCAAGAACTTTATGGCTCGATCACGGGTCACCTCGGATCTCTAAAAGCTAAGGTTAATATCCTTCCCGCTCACTTTGGAGATCGAGTTGACGTCCTTCCTAGTGAACCGGTACTAACGACGGTCTCGAAGTTCCAAGAAGACTTTGAAGTTCTACTAGGCGACAGGGAACGGTTTCTTGCCTGGGCAACTGGGAAAGCAACCAATCGCCCACCGAACTATCAACGAATCGTCAGGATTAATCAGGGTCGGGAGACGTTGATCATGACGGAAGCACCGGAGATGGAACTCGGCCCCAATAGGTGTGCAATCTAGAGCCAAATATTTAGTTCAAAGTAGATAAACGCTGCCAGATTGAGGATTACACTCCTCAATCTGTGGCGCGTAGGAGGAAAAATGGAACTTCCACAGGAAGTAATAGACGATGTAACGAAGCGGCTACGGAGGGTCGAAGGTCAAGTTGGAGGACTAATTCGAATGCTCCAAGATGGTCGGGACTGTAAAGATGTACTTACACAACTAAGCGCGGCATCCAAAGCACTGGAGCAAGCCGGATTCAAACTGGTTGTGTCAGGGATGACCTACTGCCTAGAGCAACCCGAAAGGGCAACTGCAGACGGGTACTCGTTACAAGAGGTTCAAAAGCTCTTCATGAAACTCGCTTAGACGTCCTAGATAGTAGATTCCCACAAATCTATAATATGGAACAACTCATAAGTGCATACGCAACCAAGTGCGTTGATGCTTGGGTCGAATATCCTGAGCCATCTTGCGTACAGCCTTGATCTTTTGGTACTCATAGGCTAATCTAAACGACATGGCGTCAGGCAGGGGGGAGCATGAACGATCTAGAGTTGAACCTTATTCAAAGAGTGAACGTTGGAGACTCTTTGACCCGAAGCGCCTGGCGTTATCCAGGCAAGGTAGCGATAATCGATGGTGACAGACGCGTAACATATGCAGACCTAAACAAAACCGTGAATCGAGTAACACATGGTCTAATAGCTCGTGGTCTGATCAAAGGCGATGCAGTTGCACTTATCGCTAGCAACTCAGTCGAGTTTCTCGAGGTATACTACGCATGTGCTAAAGCTGGGTTTATCTGTGTTCCGATTAACTTGGGTTGGCGAACGGAAGAGATTCACTATGTACTAGAACACTCTAAGGCACGTTGCCTGATAGTTGAAGGTTCGATTGCCCCTAAGTTCGCTCAGGGCTTTATCGATCTTTCAAATCTGAAAATACTCCTCACCTTGGGTGATATAGATCCTAGATTGCCAATGGAGTACTCTCGCTTTGAAGAACTTGCAAGCTTCCCTAACTTCTCTGAGCCTGAGGTCTTCATTGAGGATCGGGCACCACTGAGCTATCTATACACCTCCGGTACGACCAGTGCTCCAAAGGGAGTAGTGTCTTCGCATCTGGCCGTCTATATTGAGTCACTCGGCACCGCTCTTGACAACGGTTCTTCTCATACGGACATCGTCAGCGCTCTTATGCCTATGTTCCACACCGCCCAACTCAACGGTCTGTGCTCTCCGACGGTAGCCCTTGGCGGTACGCTCGTAGTACTTAAGGGTTTTGACGCTAAGACTCTCTTGCAGATGATCGAGTCTGAGAGGATGACCACAGTATTTTGTCTGCCGTTCATGGTTAGAGAGTTGCTCGATGCGTTCGACGAAAGTCCCAAGGACATATCCAGCCTGCGTCTGATTATGTATGCTATGGCGCCGATGCCAGATGCGCTTCTTAGGAGAGCAATCGATACGTTGAAGTGTGACTTCACATTGGCCTTTGGGCAAACCGAGATGAACCCCGTTACCACTATATTTAGACCCGAACATCAGCTCTCACACGCAGGTGCCGTCGGTACACCTCAAGTGAATGTACAGATCGCGGTAGTCGACAATACCGGCGAGATCGCAAAGGCAAACGAAAGTGGCGAGATCTGCTATCGGTCACCTCAATCAATGACTGAATATCTTAGAGATCGTTCGGCCACCGAAGAGGTCTTTAGCGGCGGATGGTTTCACTCGGGAGACGTCGGACACTTTGACGAAGACGGTGTTTTATGGTTTGAGGATCGGTTCAAGGATGTCATCAAGACGGGAGGGGAAAACGTATCCTCGATCGAAGTGGAAAAGGCAATCTACGCAAGTAACCCTGATGTAGCAGAGGTCTGTGTTGTTGGGCTCTCACACCCCAGATGGGCGGAGGCCATAACAGCTTTTGTAGTTCCAAAGACAAACTCCCCAATTGATCCTGAGGTTCTTCTAAAAGAGGTAAGGACTAGGTTGGACGGGTTTAAGTGCCCGAAAAGGATAGTCATTGTCGATAGCCTGCCCCACACCTCCACGGGCAAGATACAGAAGCATTTGGTACGGCAGGATAACGTTGGACTCTATCAAACATAGAACCTCAGGATCATGATCGTTTTGGTAGATGTAAGGCCGAAAGGCTACCATCAATCTTGATTGCTCAGTCTAAAATCCAAACAAGGAAACTCGTGGAAGAGGGTGCAGTTCAACGATCTAGCGTTGTCTTTGGATAGGTGGAGGTGTACTCACTTGGTGTTTCGCTAAGAGCCTCAGCGGATAGGCAACACGCCTGGCGACCAGCGGGTTCTCCAGTCGATAAGCTTCGCCACGAGGAGTAATGCGACTGCAAGGGCAAACTGGGCTAGACAATGGACGATCTTTCGGTCAGTGTTTCGTCTCAGCTGACCATAGTTCGAAAGCCAGGAGTTCGTCCTCTCCACTGCCAGCGAAGCCCTATAGGCTGG
>JAJYHJ010000058.1 GCA_021784785.1 Actinomycetes bacterium
CAGACCAGTCGGTTGCGGTGGCGTGATGGAAGCGATGCCAGGTAACTCCAACCAAACGGCGAGGCCAGAAGCCCCGTCCGTGAGGGCGGGGAGGTTCACAGTTCGCTAGACCCTATGAGTAGAGTATCAGTCACTACTTTCTAGCTCTTCCCAAAATCCTTTCCGCATTGCGTCTGCAAGACTTGAAGGAAGTCTATAGCCCCAAGGTATGTTAAATTTTTCAAGAGTAAAGCGCAACAATCTGTAGTGAGTAATATCAGGTACTGATGGTTTGGAGCTTAAGGTAGAGGCAACCTCATCGGGCGAGGACTGCATCTTGAAGCTCCTTCCAAAACGAATCCCTGCATCATAAACCTCGTCCTCTTTGAGTTCTTGAGCTCTATTGTACGAAACGGATCCCTCGAAGTCTTCGGCTCGGGATGCCCCTAACGCCCATGATTTGGTACGTAAGGGGACTCCTCTTTGAAAAAAATAGGGCTGGAGATCCTTGTTTCCAAGGTAATAGCAGCCGTCAACTTCAATCTTAAGTTCTGGTGAAACGGTTTCGACCTCACCTTCTATTCCAAATAGAAAGACTTTAACTCCAAGGGCTTGAGCGGTTATAACGCCCTCAAGAAAATCACCATCACCTCCAACGATTACAGCAGTTTTGATTGAATTCTGTTGGGCGAGAGCGTTCAGATCTAAGAGAAGCATAGTATCAACGTTCTTTTGAACGCCATTAGCTGTAAGATGCCCTATACGTACTTTGGTCTCCGGAACTGAACCTATCTTTATGTGTTCCGGTGTCGGTTGTCTGTCGGGCGCTGCGTCGTACCAATACACCCTCAGAAGTTCTAATCCCGGAGCGAGTTCCGCCGCCATGACCTTCAATTTATCTATCAATGGCTGATACTGCAATGACGTCGAAGATCTAGACGGAACAGTATCTCCAAGAGTTCGTTCGAATATCAGATTCATTCCAGCTGCCCAAAGATAGCCGGCATCTATAAATATCGCATAACGATCCAACGTGTCTCTCTTCCTTGTATGTAGTCCTACTTTCGTTAGTAAGCATGAATTAATGAAGTTACAAATACCACATATGGCTCACTCATGAAATCCTAGACACTCCAAATAAGATCGCAAAATGTTATGTGTAAACTTTGAGTTATTAATGTTTCGCACCCTCAAGACGACGATATGTGGGTAAAGTTTAGCGATGTTCTATAGGGCCTAGATATCGATCCCTCTCGGCTCATGGTAAGTCGCTAACCAAGAGAACGTCGATGTTCAATTAGACGTACTTCTATAACAGTACCTCGGGGAGTCTAACCCAGCTAAACGCTATGTTATCCAAGTGTCATCGTAGAAACACCTACGATAATTCTCCATGTATCTCCGTAATATATGCCTAACATTTAGATCAAATTGCCCGTACAGATAGTGGTCTCGACGTCTACATAAAAGCAAATATGCACCCTAAGCAACTTATTAAAGACTTAGAGCTTAATTTAGATGAGCGTTTCAATTCCAGTATTCGTGGACCAGATCCAAGTTTACTCCAACATCCTTTCCCTGGCAGATATCTTGGAACCGGTGTCAGTTACGTCGCGTATTTAGTTTCCAACTTAAGTCACAGGGAATCAGCATAGTTTTACAGATCTAAGACATGGTGTTTTGGAATCGCGGTTTGAGAAACTACCGATTAGGCTCTATTTATGCGCGTGCCTGAATCAGTATGTTACTTATTATTCCATCACGCTCCGTTGCGGATCAGTCGCTATAGTGCACATTATTCCGGTGGATATTTCCAAGTTATCCGCAAATTGTCGCATTTTATTTAATTGAATTAAGCAGCAATAGATACTCACCCGGTGATCCATACCCATACAAAACTTGCCTAATTTTAAAGTTATTCTACCTATTCCTTCACCTTAGTTACTGTCGTTCCTATATCTTTGGAATAAGTCACGCCGAAATCCATAGCCCATTAAGGAAGCGGCGTAACAACGATCGTATCGTCTCGGAGATTTACCGAAATCATAAACGCGACGTGAAACGGACCGAAATCTTTAAGATCATAGATACAGCGGCAACATGTTATTAGCACTCACTGACCATAACCAAACAGTCGTTTGATCGATGACTTAAATGGTCCATTACCTATAGATGTTGTGCGAACTATGATAGTAAGACTCAGATCAGCATCTATCGTAACTCTTTTCGTTGTTACGCATTTAGTCTTAGGAGTATTGCTCGTCAAAGAGGACTTTATTGGGGTTAAAGAGCCCATTGGGATCAAGTGCTTCTTTAATTCGCCGCATCCAATCGACCTCCAACGGTCCATATTGATCTTTCATGTACTCGCGCTTGATGAGACCGACACCATGCTCTCCAGATATCGTACCGCCCATAGATAGTGCCGCCGAAACGATATCAGCAAAGCATCGATCTGCCAGTTTCAAAACGTCTGGGGATCGCGACGGCAAAATTAGAGTAGGATGAAGATTTCCGTCCCCTCCATGACCAAAGGTTCCGACCTTAATCTCGTGCATCTCAGAGATTCTGGCGATCTCTGAGATCATGTCCCCAATTCGAGAGACCGGAACCCCAACATCGTCTAAGATTGCAGGTCCAAGCCTCTCGAGTGCGGTAAGAGCTAGACGTCTGGCTTCCAATAGCGCGTCAGCTTCTTCTGGATCCTCAGTTCTGTAGATTTCAGTGGAACCAGCTGCCGCACAGATAGATTCGATTAGCCTTAGCTCCTCGGATCCTTCAGCTCCCTTAACGTCACTTTGGGCTACGATGACGGCCTCGGCCTCTTCGTCGATGCCTAGGTTCTTCCAGCTGTTTATAGCCATCACTGTTACTTTGTCCATTACCTCTAAGAGAGAAGGAGACAGTTTTGACGCTATCTCTTTTAATGAAAGACCCATTGCATCCAGCGTCGAGAAGCTAGCCACGACTGTTCCTGCTACGGGAGCTGGTGCGTGACGTAATCGCATAGTCGCTTTCGTAACGATACCCAAGGTACCCTCGGAGCCGACAAATAGCTGAGCTAGTCGGTAACCTGCCGATGATTTCTTCGTTTTCCTTCCGAGAACCATAAGCCCACCCGTTGGTGAGATTATCTCAAGTTGGCTCACATAATCTGCAGTAACTCCATACTTAACGCAGCACAAACCGCCTGCGTTTGTTGCGATATTCCCCCCGATCGAGCAGAACGTGTAGCTGCCTGGATCCGGCGGATAAAAAAAACCCTCTTTTGCCACTGTATCTTTCAGCGACTTATTTATCACACCCGGTTCCACTGTGGCCAAAAGATTGACAGGGTCTATATCCAATATTCGATTCATCTTGGCCACATTTATTACTATGGATCCAGATATCGGATCAGCTCCGCCAGCGAGGCCACTTAAAGCTCCTTGTGGTATCACGGGAACTTTAAACTCGTTGGCTAACTTGACCAGGCTTTCGACCTGAGTTGCTGTAGTTGGCGTGGTTACCACTCGAGGCATGCTACCTTCGACGGTCGAAGTCCTGTCGGTCCTGTAAGAGTTCATGATGTCGGGGTCCGTGATTACCTGATCCTGTCCAATTGCATCTTTCAACCGATCCACAAAGACATCACAGCTCATGAGTACCGTCGCTTCAAATGACTATCCATCTATCAATCTTACCTTAGTCAGCTTGAGGGAATCTAGCCAGCCAACTCTTTTGGGTTCAGAAGTCAGGTGTCTCCAAAGTGCAGCTATCTCATGGTCTTGGCTTGGTCGTAAAGTCTCTGAAGTTCCCGTTCTAGTTCCGTAGTCATCTCTAAGATGGCGCCACGAGAGACGCTCTTAGAACCGGATCCGGGCCTATTGAGGTATTTTTCGGCATCGATCCGACGCCCTACAATAGCACGTACCCTAGCAGGTCTAGGAAATTTAATTCCAGGAGGCATGACCTTTTCACTACCATAGAACGCCACCGGCACGATGGGTACCTTTGACTTTAGTGCCAAGTATGCAACACCTTCGTGAAGGTGTTCAACTCTGTCGCCGACTCGTCTTTCGCCTTCTGGAAATACAACCAAAGCGTCGCCGCCTTTCAAGATTGCTAATGCCGTGTTAAGTGAAGTTCGGTCGGCGCTATTGCGATCCACGGAGAAACCACCGAGGAGTTCCACGAGACGTCCCAACCAAGGATTCTTCCATAGCTCGGCCTTCGCCATATACCGTACAGGTTCTTTTAAAACCGATCCAACCAGTGGCGTATCAACATAGGACCTATGGGTCGGAGCAAGTATGAAGGGTTTAGTAGGCAAAGGAGCCTCATAAAAGACCTTCGCATGGAAGTAAAAGCGGTTTACTAAATGTACTAAGGTTCTAGCAAACTCATAGAAGGTGGCGCTTTGCTCCCTTGGAGTACTTTTTATACGGTTTACTACGTTGACCATGGCTTTTTACTCCCGTTTGCTTTCCGTTTGTAACTCGTTAGACAGCAAGTCATCGACGCGCGTATTTAATAACGTCATGATTGCATTGAGCACACCCTGTGCGCTGAGGTGTGAAGTGTCAAAGACGACAGCATCGCTAGCAGGGGTACTTGGAGAGACTGGCCTCGTAGAGTCAGCTAAGTCTCTCGATATGATTGCCTCCCCCTCTTCTGGCCTTCTAAGCATCTGCATCTCACTTGATACACGCAGGAAGACCTTGAAGTAAGCTGTTGGGAACACAACGGTTCCAATATCCCTACCTTCTACGACAGAGGAACCGTGGGCCTTTATCCACGACCTTTGCATCCTAACTAGATGTGATCGAATTTGTGCGTTCGCAGAGACCTTTGGTAAAATTGCTTGCAACTCAGGAGATCGTAGCCTCTCTGTGACATCGACATCGTTTAGAAAGGTTCGATCTTCTTCTATCTCGACTGAAACTTCAGATATCACCTTAGATAGTTCCGCTACATCGAGACAGAGCCGACTTACATCTTCAAGTGCCCAAAGCGAGATCGCCCTATAGTACAAACCAGTGCCAAGTGCCGGAATACCCAGTTGCTGTGCAAGCCCCTTTGACAACGTAGACTTTCCACTGCCTGCCTGGCCATCAACGGCAATTACCGGGGCAAACGGTCTGCCCCACGGAGCTTCTTTGAAGTCAACCATCAAATACTTACACTCTCATTTCCGTATTTTCCTATAAAGGCTCTAAGATTTCAGATAAGTCCCAGGGGTTTTCTTACTGTTACTTATCTAGATGAAGGATACTATTACCGTGGCAAAAACTAGGTTCAAAACTGATAAGGGATTGGTGGCTCGTATGGGCATTACCATCTTTCTCCTTGGAGCCCTCTACGTGTTATTTGTGGGAGTACTCATCGCTATCGGTTTACCGATAATAACAGTTCTCGTAATTGGAGTCGCAGTCTTATTCGTTCAGTACTTCTTTTCTGACAAAATAGCACTATTTGGGATGCATGGAAAGGTCGTTACCGAGCAGGAGGCACCTGAGTTATACCAAATTATAAGACGGTTATGTACGTTGGCAAACATGCCAATGCCAAGGGTAGCTATGGCAAATACTGACATGCCAAATGCATTCGCGACCGGGAGGAATCCCAAAAATGCCGTCGTATGCGTGACAAATGGTCTATTAAGGCGTCTAAATACCGAGGAAGTCGAGGCGGTTTTAGCACACGAACTGTCACACGTAGCGCATAGAGATGTAGCAGTTATGACAATTGCGTCATTCTTAGGCATGATTGCTGGGATGCTAACGAGAGTCTTATACTACAGTGAACTCTTCGGCGGGATCGGATTTGGCGGAGGTGGAGGATATGGAGGGCGAGGCGGAGGAAGATCCAACAACAACTCTGGTGCCAGTAATATCTTCGCGATCGAAGCGGGCGTTATGCTCGTCTCAATCGTGGTATACGCGATTTCGTTTCTACTCATCAGAGCTCTGTCGCGATACCGTGAGTTAAGTGCGGATCGATCTGGAGCTATTCTTATCGGCCGCCCCTCCTTACTCAAGTCAGCACTTATAAAGATCACCGGAGAGATGGGGCGGATACCGACAAAGGACATAAGGTCAGCGGCAGCCTTTAACGCGTTTTACTTCACTCCTGCAGTCGCCAGAGGCCAGTTTTCACTATCGACGATATTTTCGACTCACCCGTCGATCGAGAGACGAATTGCAGAGTTGGACAAACTTGAACGTGAGCTTGGTACCGCAGAGTAAGTAGTAGGCTCTGATCTAGGCATTGATTATAGAGTTGGATGGTGAATGTTGGGGATCTTCGATGTACTAACAGGAAGAACAAAACCGATTAAGGCGAACCTAGATCGCTTATTTGCCATACCCGGGGTTGCGGTGACGCTCGAACTCTCTGCAAATCTAAAATCTGCCAATCGAGCTGGTGTATGTTATAAACCGGCTTCGGGAAGTGCATTCCAAAACACCCGTGCAGAGTTCATGGATGTGCTAAAGACAATGGTCGCCGACCCTGACCGTAGTATCTACGTTTCAAAGGACGAGTACGGATACGAGTGGGTAGTTATCCAAGATGATGAACTTGAGTCTTTGACTACAAAGGTTCATTTAATCAATAAGACCTTAGAAGACCACGGTTTCTCTCCCGCCCTCCTTCTCTCGGCTTTCCGTTTTCAACAGACCTCGGAAGATCAGGTAGTTTATTGGATCTATCTTTATAAAAAGGGTACCTTCTATCCCTTTGTGCCCTTGTCTGGACAAAGAAGAGATAACGAACGAGAGTTGGCGCTCAAAGCTATCGTAGGTACGGATATTCCGGTAGAACCTGACCTAGAGTCGTGGCTGCCTCCGTGGGGTTTACCAGTATAGGTGAAGCGTCTGATACCATTTAATCCATTCCCAATGCGATAGCTTTTACCACAACTATGAGAAAATGAAACAGATGCCATGACTCAAGGAGGTGTGTCGGGTTTTACCGCTAATACAAACAGTATTAGGCAAAGCGCAGAAACATCAGGCGCTTACGATTATCACCTTAGCCGTCATGTTCACGCTTATAGGAGGCACTCTATTTTCTATTACCCAGACGGTATCTCTTTTCACGGGGATCTACTGGGCAATAACTACCGCGACAACTGTTGGATATGGAGACGTCACACCGAAAAATACAACTGGGCGACTCATTGCCGCCGGAGTGATGCTTACGGCCATACCGCTTTTCGCTAGCCTCTTCGCAGTGGTTGCCGCATCGTTAACGGCCCAGGAGATAAGAAAGGTCATGGGATTAGACAGGAGAGTTCCAAAAGACGGCTATGTACTTATTATAGGTTCAGGTCCTTTGGTTCGTCAGACAATAGAAGACCTAAGTGGAGCCGGACGTTCTTGTGTAATCGTTGCGGAGTCCAAACCAGGCGACCTAGACGGCCTAAAGGGGTCTATTCATTTAATTTCGGGATCGCCATTGGATGAAGACACGTTGAAAAAAGCACATCCTGAGCGAGCCCAGCAGATCTTAATTACGTCCGAGAAGGACTCTGAAGTACTACTAAGTACCGTACTGACAAAGCATCTCGCACCTAGCGTATCGATTATCGCCGTTGTAACGTCGAGACAAGTCGCTCAGGCCATCAGCGATCTCGGTGTTGATGTAGCGTTCTCCTCCGAGGAACTCCTCGGACACACGTTGGCGAAGAGTTTGGAAGCACCCCACGCATCTGAAGTTATCAGCAAGTTGCTCGGATCAGATAGCTACGAACTACTTGAAGAGGCCGTTAGCGAAGCACACGCAGGTAGACGACTCTCTGAAGTTAGAGGCGAAAGCCAAGATCTTATTCTTGGAGTTACTAAAGACACTGGCGTTTCCATAGGAGTGGACGAAGATCCCGTTCTATCTTCAAACAATAATCTGATTTTGATCAGACTAAGAGACACTCAAAAGGGAGCTTGAACCTCCTCAGGGCTTTACTGTGTTAGATTTACTAGGTCGCATGACCTCATCTCTAACTACGGAGTCAGGTTATTGTCGTTTCAGTACTTTGCATCGTCAAAAGATTAAGCTATGAAGGTCTCTCCATGCCACAGGCGGGTTAGATCGCCTAGGAAGTTATTGTAAGAAGTCTCCACGCAGTTGAAGTCTTCTATCTCCGTGTCACCATTTACTCTTGTAGCCATTATCGCAGCGCACATGGCAATTCGATGGTCCCCATGGCTCTGCACATTGCATGGTTTTGGAGAAAACGTTGTATCCCCATAGACGGTAAGTGTCGAGTCGTCACTTTCAACTCTCGCTCCGAAGCGCCTAAGCATCTCTGTTGTGGTAACTACGCGGTCTGACTCCTTGGTTCGCAACTCTTCAATACCGTGAAATACCGTCTTTCCTTCAGCGAAGCATGCCACTGTCGCAAGAATAGGTACCTCATCGATCAGAGCCGGAACTTCACCTTGATGTATCTCGGTAGCGACTAGATTGGAGTAGCTCACCTTGAGGTCTCCTGAAGAAAATACGTCGCTTACATGTCTCGACTCGTCTAGATTTGCACCCATGCGTCTTAGAACTGATAAGTACGCATCTCGTCCTTCACCCAGGTAGAGGTTTTTAAAGGTGACTTCGGACCCAGGTGCTATTAATGCTCCGCCGATAAAAAATGCCGCTTGAGACGGATCGGCGGGTATTGAAAGGTTGAAAGGTTTAGGAGCCGACGTTAGTCCATGGACTACAACTTCTCTTCCTCCACCTTGATTCTCACTTCGGTGGTCGATATCCAGGTAAGCGAGGAATTCTTCTGTGTGGGAACGCGTCCTTACTCTCTCCCTCACGTGAGTCGAACCTTCGGCGAAAAGACCAGCGAGAAGCAGAGCCGACTTCACCTGAGCAGAAGGAACTTTGGTATCAAGTTTTGTACCTTTTAGCCTCGATCCCCTGATAGAGATTGGTGCAAGAGCACCATCTTGTCTTCCGTCGATCCGTGCGCCCATCTCTCTAAGTGGTGCAACAACCCTCAACATCGGTCGTTTTACAATAGAACTGTCTCCAGTAAGTACAAAGTGTCCGTTAGTTCCACTTAGCACACCAGTCATTAGACGGAGCAAAGTCCCTGAGTTCTCCACTTCGAGGATATCAGATGGTTCTTTATAACTCCATGGCCCTTCACCGTGGACGGTTAGCAAGGTGTGATCCACGGAGTCGCGTGATACATTTACGCCGAGTTTGGACAAAACGTTGTATGTCGCGACCACGTCCTGTCCAAAGCTAAGTCCAGAAAGCTTTGATACGCCTTCACACAGGGATGCGAAAATTAGGGCTCTATGCGATATTGACTTGTCACCAGGGGGTTTTAGAACTCCATTGAAGGGTGACGCTACACCTCGAACGACCGCTCTTATTCGCCTTGAGCCTTGTCTCGGCATTATGAACTACTCCGGTAAATCATCGCGTAGTCCCTTCGCGCCGTGCAGGTATACATGGTGGAGTTCTCCCCTACCTTTTGATGTCTCTAAGTGCATTAGGACCCTGAGACATAGCGTAGTAGCTCCCACTATGTCAAGTTCCCGCGCACACATAAGAGGCACGTCTCCAAGTCCAAGTTCTCGAGCAGCGGCGGCGGGAAACATGCAATGTATATCGTTAGTCGCCGTAAAGATGATCGAGATGAGCTGCTCCTTACCGATCTCGTTTACCTCAAGCATTCTTGAGACCAGCTCCTTTGTCTTTACCGTAACCTCGCTCACGGTATCTTGGTCGACCGTAGTCGCTCCTCTAAGTCCCCTAACTGGCATCTACCAAAGTATACAACCCTGCTAGGGTTGAAAGTTCATCTACCAAACCCGCTCGTTTTTAACCTAGCGCACTTCGTGAGTACGTGATTTCGTGTTTTGCATCGACGCGGACCTTAATTTGATGACTTCCATTGAAGATAACTCTCGATACAAACCAGGCTTTAAGGTCTTGTCAGAGATGGGGCCAATTCGAACTCGCACTAACCTCACGACCTCGTTTGAGACAGCCTCGAACATCCGTCGAATCTGGCGGTTCCTACCTTCATGCAAGGTCATCCGCACAAGTTGGGGGGCTAGGCGCGTTATTCGCGTGGGCAACGTCTTCCCGTCGTTTAGGTAGATCCCCCTCTTCAACTTCGAAAGGTCTGAGTCTGTTGGTTGGTGACGTAGGTAGACCAAGTATTCTTTCTCAACACCATGAGATGGATGAGTTAGTTGCTGTGTGAGTTCTCCATCGTTCGTCATGATGAGCAACCCTTCTGAATCTGCATCAAGTCTTCCCACAGAGAAGACCCTCGGGTCTTTTGGAACCAGGTCGACAACACTCTGTCTGCCCTCGGGATCAAAGGCAGTACTAATTACTCCTTTAGGTTTGCTTAAAAGGTAGTACACCAAGTCAGTCTCGGTACATACGCTTCGCTCATCAACCTCTAGACGGTCTACACCGGGGACCATGCGATCGCCAAGTATCGCTAGCGATCCATTCACTTTAATTCGTCCATCGACGATCATATCTTCGCAGACACGGCGTGATCCGTAACCGAGGCGCGCTAGTACTTTTTGGATGCGTTCAGCGCCCTCTTCAGATTGTCTGATCATCTAAGATTCACCATCTGAGAACAGTGCTTCTTCTAAGTCCTCGACAGCTTTAGCATCGGGAACGAACGCGTCCAAGCTAGGAAGATCTTCCAAGGAGAACAGTCCAAGTCTCTCCAAAAACAACTTCGTAGTTCTATAGAGCCATGCTTGTCCAGGACCATCGTTTCGCTCTTTAGCTTCCACATACCCCCGTTCAACGAGAAGCCGTACAGTTGCGTCTGAGTTGACCCCTCGAATCTGAGTTATCTCCGACTTAGAGATAGGTTGACGATAGGCCACGATGGCTAGCACCTCCAAAGCAGCCTTTGACAGCCGATCTTTATAGCTGGAGTCCACATAACGCTTGACTACATACTCGAAGGCAGATCGGGTTCGTATCTGGTAGCCGCCGCCAATCTCCGCTAGGTAAAATGCTCTACGCGTCTTATCGTAGAAACTTTTCAAAATAGATACTGCTTCAGACGTTACATTAGTATCGACCTCGAGGAGACGGGTCATCTCAACTACAGATAGAGGTTCAGAAGCAACGACAAGCAAAGCTTCAACTTGTGCTGTAACTTTATCGACTAAAGATTCGGTGGCGTTGCAGTAGTCTTCATCTTGTCCCCCGCTGACCTGCACTTCTACCTCGTTCAATCTAATGCTCTTATCAGCTCAGTAAACCTACCAAATGTGGAGTCAGTCATAGACGCACTAAGACGGATGAGAACTGAGCCGCTCTCTTCGATCTCAGTCATCTCAAGCTCCAGCACACCGGCCCTAGCTCCTTCAAGGATAATAAGGAAACTAACCACCACCTCAAAGCGGCTTTGTGCAAACTGAATCAGTTCCGAAAACGTAACCTTCTTAGAGGCGACGATCTTTTCCATGACAGTCTCTCCTACCTCTCTTACTGAGATAGGAGTAGTTGTGAGATGAGAAGCATCGACCACCTCGCGCTCAACCTTCGATACCATGCGTTCAAAAACTGCCTTTAGATCTTGCGCGGACACTTTTCTCAGCGGGTCCGACACATCAGATACGAGATCTAAGTCCGGTCCAACCACGCGAGCTATGGTCATGCCCGTCTCCTCTATGCGTCTTTGAAGCTCGAATGAGACCTCTTTGAACACCGTAACGCCTAACAGCGCTATTAATAGTACCTCTCTCTCCTCAGCGGAGGAGATCTCTTCGAGGTCAAGATTTTCTTCAGTCGTCTTACCCAATATGTTTCTGCACTTAAAGCGAAGGAGAGTAGACATAATAGAGATGAATCGGCTCAACCTATCAAGATGGTAGTTACTTGAGGAGTCAACTACCTCTAAAAACTCCATTACTAAATTCAGAAGCGAGATCGAGTTAACTTCAAGCTTCCCTGAGATTACGTTATTCAAGAGAAGATCGATCGGGCCGTCAAACTCATTGACCTTGACATTAAACACTATCGCTCTCCTCGTCGCGTTCAAGCTTTGCCTCTATAAGCTGTGCAATGGTCAAGGCGATCAACTTTGAGCCCTCCCAAGCACAGAAGTCGAAAACGTCTCTTGCTACATCTTTCGAGTCCGCCGAGTCAGATACTACCCTCAGTGCGCCCCAAGGAACCCGGCGGTTCTCTGCCACCTTGGCTATTGCAGCCGTCTCCATATCCACCAGCTGTACTAAGGGAAATTCTGAGGTGATAGCGTGTTTTTGTTGACTTGAGGATATGAGAGTATCTCCTGTTGCAACTATGCCGTTTTGCAAACTCGCTTTAACTCCAAAACGTTCGTAGACCTTGCGACTCCAGGGTTCAAGTAACGGTTCAGCTATGTTCTTCAAAGTGTTAGTAATATCTGGATGTGCTCTGTAAAATGGAGTGCTTTGCCCAATAACTACACCGGGTTTCTCTATGATTGGACGTAGATCAAGATCGTGTTCAAGAGCTGCTGAGACAAGGACAAGATCTCCAACGTTAAAGCCACCTACAAGTGATCCTGAGACTCCAATTGAGATAAGAGCATCTACCTGGTACTCCCCTAGCAACGTGGCGGCTGCTGATGCTGCATTAACCTTCCCTATTCCACTTAGGCAAAGTGCAAGACCAGAGGCGAGGAAGAACTCCTGTGTAGTAGAGCCGCGTTCGTCACAAATGGCACCATTTTCAAAGAGATCCCGTGAGTGATGGAGTTCAACATTCATCGCTACGATTACTCCTACGGTCAAAGTAACTCTCCTCAATCAAACTCTCTGCAATTTCCCGCAATTAGACGCTCAAAGACTTCCTATATACTTTAGATCGAGCGCTGCAGATCTAAACGCTGGCTCAACCAGTGCAAGTGAATCTACTAACTTATGTCAAGGCAAGTCTCTTTAATACCGTGAGGTTTGTGGAAGTGAGCACACCGAACCCGAATCTTCCTGAGTTTTTCCAACTATCGTGTTTGAGATATGACAGAGACGAAACGCGTACTTTCGGGCATCGCACCGTCAGGTGCTCCTACTCTTGGAAACTACCTGGGTGCTCTAAAGTTTTGGGTCGAAGATCAAAGTAGTGCCGACTGCTTCTACTGCATAGTCGACTTACACGCCATCACCGTCGATCAAAGTCCGTCCGTTTTAAAGGAACAAACGTTAGAACTTGCGGCCTCATTGCTAGCCATTGGGCTCGACCCAAAGGTATCAACCATCTTTATCCAAAGTCAAGTTCCCGAACATACGCAGCTAGGATGGCTCATGGAATCAACAGCCACATTCGGCGAACTCTCAAGAATGACACAGTTTAAAGATAAAGGCAAAGGATCAAACGTAACTAGGGCGTCTCTTTTCACCTATCCCGCGCTAATGGCTGCGGACATCCTACTTTACCAAACTACACACGTACCAGTTGGAGACGACCAGAAACAGCACTTAGAGCTGACGAGGGATCTAGCGTTGCGTTTTAACAATAAATACGGCGAGACCTTCAAAGTACCCCACCCGGAGATTCCAAGCGTTGGAGCACGGATAATGGATCTCCAAGATCCCAAGCGCAAAATGTCCAAGTCTTCGGAGACAGCTGCTGGAAACATCTACCTAACCGACGAACCAGATACTATTAGAAAAAAGATTCAAAGAGCGGTAACTGACACTGAGAACAAGGTCCGCTTCGACCCAGAAAGTACCCAAAAAGCAGGCGTTAGTAACCTGCTAACGATCTTCGGTGCGCTTACCAACAGACACCCTGTTGAGATAGCCACAAACTATAGTAGCTATGGAACACTCAAAGGTGATCTCATAGAAGCGACTATCGAAACCTTGGAACCTATAAGGAAGCGCATAGCCGAACTTCGCTGTGACGATGCTGCTCTCATAGGTACCCTAAGAGAAGGAGCTCACAAAGCCCAACTAGTCGCAAGAGACACTTTCGACAAAGCGAAAGAAGCGATGGGGCTAATTGCTTAGATTGCCGTCAAACCCATAATACTTGAAGCTTGGCTTTGCTACTTGAGAGTAACTATAGTATGGTCCAAGTATGCCTTAGAAGGAGCGAGACACGTCTAATACAACACTTCCGACTGTCGCCGAACTCGGTTCGGGTACTTGGTCGATACCGGTTCCAATACCTGGGGGTGGATTAGGTTACGTTTTGGTGTACGCTTTCGAAAGCTCCAACGGGATATCTATATTAGACGTAGGTTGGAATACAGATGTAGCCTTGGAGGCTCTTGAAAATGGACTTTCGTCCATCGGTGCTGATTTGCGTTCCATCGAGTCCATAGTTGTTACTCACATACACCCTGACCACTACGGACTCGCCGGAAGGGTTAGAGAGATTTCAGGTGCCAAGGTAGCGCTTCATCATCGAGACGCGGTACTAACTAAGTCACGATATCTAGATCCTAGCGATCTTCTACTTGAGATGCGCTCATTCTTATTGGATGCAGGTGCGCCGAAAGACCAGGTAGATGAGCTGCAAACCGCATCACTTCCAGCATTGGACCGTAAAAGTTTCGTAGAACCTGATATAGAGCTTGAACACGATGAGATCGCTCCAGTCCCTGGACGGTTACTTAGAGTGATCTGGACACCAGGCCACTCTCCAGGACACATTTGCCTCTATGAAGAAAGGTTTAAGCGCTTATTCTCAGGTGACCATATTCTCCCTCGAATCACTGCCAACATATCTTACCATCCACAATCAGGAGACAATCCACTACGAGACTACTTAGAGTCATTGGAACGGGTGAAGGCCTATGAGATAGAACAGGTAGAGCCAGCGCACGAGTACCGCTTTAAAGGAGTTTCGATGAGAATTAAAGAGATACAGCAGCACCATATGGAACGCCTCGCCGAGGTCAAAACTATCCTCAAGTCTCCGTTACCAAAGACGGCATGGGAGATCGCAGAGGAACTCACTTGGTCTAGACCTTTTGCTAGTTATCAACCTTTCATGAAGAGAATGGCGGTAGGAGAAGCGATATCTCACCTCAGGTATTTAGTCAACTCCAACGAGGTAATGATAAGTGACGGAAATCCTATAACCTACTCAACCTCAAAACTGTAGTAACCTATAGTCAGATAGATTCTCAAAGGAGACGACATGGTCAAACTGGTTGCACTGTGGGGACGCATCCGCGACGAGAACGCTCAGGAAGGGTTTGTCGTCGAATACCTACAAGACCATATTCCACTTGTGGATAAGGTGCCAGGCATCACCTCCGTTTCACTTTCTTACATACCCAACGGGCAGTACTCGCGCCTCGCTGAACTCTACTTCTCCGATGTTTCTTCTCTCCAGCTTGCGTTATCTTCACCTGAAGGAAAAACTTTGGTTGATCATTCAAAGACACTAATAGATAAGTATGGCGTAACGCTTACCAACTTTATAGCAGTAGAGGAAAACCACTAAGTTAACTTCGGGCAACCGAGCAGCCCTTGGAAAGTGAAAACACTTTGAAGATATTCCTTTCGAGTTCCCATTGAAGGACTACAAGCTGATGTTTTCATGTGAAAACTTAAATCGCATAAAGCGAACCTTTGAAGACGAACCCATAAATTCCAGTGACCAATCATCAGCATAAGTTCTTTTTATGTAACCTGTAGCCAATAAAAGCTTTGAGTCTCTGTTGTAAAACTCGATTACCTTGCCGGCATCTACACCCTCAACTGTTAGTGCCTCGGGCGCGATAGCACTGTCAAGAGAGTCGACGCTATCAATTGGAACAAAGGTTGAAAATGCCAAAGGTGCAGCAGATCCTCTAGAGTCCATACGGGCTACTAGCTCTTGTCCTGTATAACAACCTTTAGATAACGAGACTGATGCTGTGAAAATATCTGGGAATGTCGCCGGGAAGACAGGAGTACCTTCAAGATTACGCATTAGGGGGGCTATGCGTTCGGCTCTAAGTAGACCAAAAGAGTCGATGTCGAGATGAAGCTCGCTCTCTATGTTGGCTTTCTGTTTCTCTTCCTCCATGATCACAACAAATGGATCTGGAATCAAGTTGGTTGCTTCATAGATTAAAGTGTGAGCATCTCCTGCACTCTCGTCATCTCCGATATAAACACGAGCAGAACCTTCAAGAATGAATTCCGTCTTCGCTCGAATCGCGAAGCGCTTTAGTCTTGTAAGGAGAGCCTCGCCATATCCCTGGTCCACCAATAAGATAAGATCATCGTCTTTTCTTGTAACGGTGACTAGAGAACTTACCTTTCCAGTTGGTTCCAGAACAAAGGCGTCAACTGCCGCTTCTGGGTTAACTAACGAGTTGATATCGGCGGTAACTTGGCCCTGAAGATAATCATTGGCACCTTTACCGGTCAGCCTCACGACCTCAAGTGGAAGTTGAACCACCCTTAGATCTCTACTTTCAGTTGAGATCCACTGTTTGCTACTTCGACAGCCGCTAAAACAGCCTTCGCTTTGTTGACGCACTCACGATCTTCTGCCTCTGGATCTGAATCCGCCACAATACCTGCACCGGACTGAACCCATCCTCGACCATCGTTCAATACAACTGCTGTTCGTATTGCGATAGCCACATCAAGATTGCCGTTGAAACCTAAGTACCCAAAGATTCCGCCGTACACACCTCGTCTTAAATTTTCAAGGTCATCGATGATCTCCATGGCGCGAACCTTGGGTGCCCCTGAAAGTGTGCCTGCCGGCATCGTTGCCCTTAGAACATCAACTGCGTTAAACTCACTACGCAGATGACCACTCACCTCTGAACAAAGATGCATAACATGTGAGAACTTCTCAAGCACCATAAACTCATCCACGGTTACCGACCCGAAAGATGATACTTTACCTAAATCGTTTCTCGCCAGATCGACTAGCATCACATGTTCTGCTATCTCCTTTGGATGCTCTAAAAGCTCAGCACCTAACGCGCGATCTGCGTCCTCTGAAGTTCCCCTTGGCCGAGTTCCCGCAATGGGTCGAGTGACGATCTTTTCGCCGATCATCCTCACAAGGGCCTCAGGGGATGAACCCACTACGCTAAAGCCTTCGGTTTTTAAAAAATACATGTACGGTGAAGGGTTGAGCAGTCTCAGCGCTCGGTATAGTTCAAGCGGCGAGCTATGCAGCTCAAATCCAAAACGTTGCGATAATACAACTTGAAATATCTCGCCGTCTAGTATTTGTTCCTTAGCGACCTTCACTGCATCAATGTACTCCTGAGAAGAAACGAAACGGTCGTTCGGCTCATCGACATTTGGAGTGGCCTCATACACCCTTGCAAGCGGTAACGCTGGATGGCGCAAGTCACTCACCATAGCCCGCAAGGAAGCGACCGCGTCGTTAAACTCTACGCGCAGACGCTGTTCCGACAGATCCTCTGGAACAAGAACATTTTTCACTAACGTTACTACTTGGCGCCAATGGTCAAAGATTGCGAGCTCTCCAACCAGTTGCAGGTGAGCATCCGGTACGCCGGTCTGATCAGGTCGTCCTATGCCCAAGATAGGTTCTACCTCTCGAACCACATCGTATGCCAGGTAGCCGACTAGCCCTGAGTCAAATACGTCCTGAACAGTAGGTTCGTAGTATCGCTTAAGTAATGTGGCAATATAGTCCAAAACGCCTTCATAGTCGGAAGATCGCGGAAGATCGTTACCCTTGACTGTTACTGAGTCCGCCGTTTTGGTCACAACAGCAAGAGGATTACGGCCCACAAAAGAGTATCTAGCCCACCTCTCGCCTTGTTCAACAGACTCAAGGATAAAACCGATATCACTTTCTTTCACAAGACTGCTAAATGCCGTCAGTGGAGTTAGCGTATCGGCGATTAAAGACACCTTAACCTGAGCGAGTTTGGAAGATAAGCATCTCTGATAGAACTGATCAAAACGACTGTAGACGTCATCAAAATTGCAGTACACCTTTTAGCGGTTCTCCTTAGCGACAGTATTGAAAAAGCATGAGTATTCCCCGGTATGGCAAGCACCGTCACCGATCTGAACCACTTTTACTAACAAAGTGTCAAGGTCGCAGTCGCTTCTTATCTCCTTAATTATTTGAATATTCCCCGAGGTCTCACCCTTGGCCCAATACTGCTGGCGGGATCTTGAGTAGAACCATGTTCTTCCAGAATGTATGGATCTTTCCAGTGCGGTCCTGTCCATATAGGCAACCATAAGCACCGCTCCATTTTCGTCAACTACTACAGATGGAATCAGACCGTCCGACGAGTATTTAAGGGCACCAAGATCAAAATCACATATGAGCGACTCGATTGAGGTAGGATCGTTCATAGGTAAAGTCCAGTCTCGTTCTCGATACGATCGGCCGCAACTGCATGAATATCGCGCTCTCGCAGTATTAGGTACGCATCCCCTTGCACCTCAACCTCGTACCTATCCTCCGGGGAAAACAGAACCAAATCACCGGATTTTATCGACCTCACACTCGGTCCGACGGCGACTACTTCCGCCCAAGTAAGTCTTTTGGCTACTTGGGCAGTCGCTGGTATGAGAATGCCTGACCTCGATTGCCTCTCCCCTTCCCCTGTGGGTTGAGAGACTAAGATCCTGTCAGCCAGCATGGTTATAGGCTGTTTAGTTCTGTCTCCGTCGGTCACGGTACCTCCATCTAAAGCAATTAAGGACAAAGCTCAACTGGGCGAACGTTTAGTCCATTAGAAAATAGCGCGGCTTTGACCTCTTTTATTCTTATCTCACCGTAATGGAAGACAGATGCAGCTAAGAGTCCTTGCGCGCCACCCTCCAGCGCCCCTTCGATAAAATCCTCAGTCTTTCCCACTCCTCCAGATGCAATAACAGGTACTGAGGTTGCTTGGGTCATTGCCCGAACAAGTTCGATGTCGAAACCCTCTTTGGTACCATCTCGATCCATTGAGGTGACAAGCAGCTCACCGGCTCCTCGCTCTTCTACCTCTTGAGCCCAAGAGAGTGCATCAACTCCCGTTGGTTGTGTTCCTCCATGAGTAAATACCTCAAAGTGGTCGCCCACCCTCTTGACATCTATTGCTACAACTACAGATTGAGATCCAAAGGTTTTAGCTACTTCGCTAATCAACTTCGGATCTCTTACGGCCGCTGAGTTAAACGAAACCTTGTCCGCTCCAGAGTGTAAGATCAGCGCTGCCTGATCCAATGACGTAATTCCGCCGCCTACTGTAAGAGGAATGAAGACCGCCGACGCAGTATGTCGCAGCAGATCTACCATGGTTGACCGACCTTCGACCGACGCTCCGATATCTAAAAAGACGAGTTCATCAGCTCCTTCTCTCTCGTAGTATGAAGCTAGTTCAACTGGGTCACCGGCATCTTTTAGATCTAAGAAACCAACACCTTTGACCACACGTCCGTCTTTTACATCGAGACAGGGAATGACCCTTATGACGTCCACTTTGACAGAGCCTCCTCAAGGTTGATTCTGCCATCATGTATAGCTCGCCCAACTACTGTTCCAAAGATACTACGACCTGCTACGTTGACTTCAGAAAGCTCCTCAAGATCAGTGAGTGTTCCAACACCGCCAGACGCTATGAGCTCGAGGTCAAAACGCTCCAGTATTGCCTTGTAGGTTCTAACGTCGGGACCCTTAAACGTTCCGTCTTTTGAAATGTCCGTTGCGAGTACACGCTTACACCCTAAGTTGAGGGAGTCTTCTATGGCCTTGAAGAGGTCGGTATCAGAGTTCTCTTGCCACCCATGCGTAGCAACCGATAGAGCGCGGCCAACGCGGCGATAGTCTAGCGACGCGATAACCCGGCCGGGGTACTCTTTATTCAAAGAGGCAAAAAACTCTCTATCATGCACTACGGATGTACCAACGATAACCCTGGACACCCCTTTTTCAAGGTACTTCTTTGCAGACTCTAGCGAACGCACCCCTCCGCCCACCTGAGCTTCAACTCCGATCTTCGTAGCAACGTTTTCGATTGTGTCAATGTTAACTGGATAACCAACCTTGGCGGCGTCGAGATCGACTATGTGAATTGAGCGAATCCCAAAACTAAACAGATAGTTCGCCGCTGTCTCCACATCTTCATAGTCGATCACGCTGTCGTAGTTACCTTGAACAAGGCGTACACAGCGTCCGTTGATTATGTCAATTGCTGGTATGAGTTTCAAAGTTTTCCATCCTCCGCTATCGCAACAAAGTTGGTGAGAATACTTAGCCCTATCTTTGAGGATTTCTCAGGATGATATTGAGTTCCAAATACGTTAGCGAATTGGACAGATGCTACAAAGTTTTCCCCATAGTCACAAAATGCCGTAGCAAATTCACTAGAAGTTACGGCATAGGAGTGAACAAAATACACCCAGGGTTTTCCATCAATCCCGGCATATAGCTCCCCAGGCTCTTCGTGTAACTCTAGTGTGTTCCACTGCATCTGTGGAAGGCGACGTGCATCTCGAATCTTCCTTACCGTTCCCGGTAATACGCCAAGCCCTATATGACCTTCGGACTCCTCTGAGTATTCAAATAGCATCTGCATCCCGACGCAGACTCCAAGAAGTGGGGTTTTTTTTACAATAAGCTCCAGCACCAACGATTTGAAACCCCTGTCTTCAAGGGCCTTCATGCACGCGCCGAAGTCACCCACGCCTGGAAGGACAACCCCAGAGGGAGACCCAATGTCGGCAGGATCACTAACAAGATACGCCTCATTTGAGACAGCCTCTACGGCTTTGTAAGCGGAAAAAAGGTTGCCTATCCCATAATCAAGAACCGCTACAGCTATCTAAATCACACCCTTTGTAGATGGGATGGTATCTCCAACCACTTTCGTAGCTTTGCCCAAAGCACGACCAAATGCCTTGAAGCCCGCCTCAAGTATGTGATGCGTATTTTTCCCTCGAACATATTCTACATGAAGCGTAACTTTCGCTCCTATACAGAAAGCTCTGAAGAACTCTTCTGCTAGCTGAGGATCAAACCCAGGAGTACCCAGTGCACTATGTCCAGCAAGTATATCGTCCTTGTAAAAAAGAAACGGCCGTCCAGAGATGTCAAGCGTCACCAGAGCAAGTGCTTCGTCCATGGGAACCGCCTCCTGTGCAAAGCGTTCGATTCCGATGTGATCACCCAGAGCCTCCAAGACGCATCCACCCACGACGATCCCAACGTCCTCAACGATGTGATGCGCATCGACATCTATGTCCCCTTGAGCTTTGAGTGTTAAATCGACTCCAGAGAATCGAACTATCTGAGCTAGCATGTGGTCAAAAAATGGGAGCGACGTACTGACGTCAGTTGAACCAGATCCATCTAGATCTAGAAGTACGTTGATATCTGTCTCTTTGGTAACTCGACTCGCGTCAGACTGCCGACTTCTTACCACTAATTGTTCCTCGCTAAAATCTTCTCTAGGGCGGATAAGAACGCAGCATTTTCATCTGCCGTTCCCACGGTAACCCGTAATGATGGGGGTAGATGGGGCCAGTTTGAGGTATCTCTGACAAGAATCGACTGTTTGACTAACTCTGTCCAGATCTCTTTAGGGTCTCGATCTACAAACTCCATTAAAATGAAGTTCGCGTCGGTGGAATAAGCCTTAACACCTACCTCAAGGAGGCCTTCATATAGTTCGCAACGTAGATCTTTAACTTTTTGACCCTGAAGATCAAAGAGATCTTTAAGCTCCAACGCTGTAAGAATTGCGCACTGCTTTAATTCATCGATATGGTAAGGGAGAACTACCTCGTCTAGGACACTAACGACCTCCTCTGAACCTTCACAAAAACCAAACCTTAACCCAGCTAAGTTGAACCACTTCGAAAAGGTATGGAGTCGAACGAGATTTTCACTCCTGCGAATCGCAGATGAAAGATGATCTTCAGCAAAGTCCCCGTAAGCCTCGTCTAACACGACAAGCGGCTCCGTCTTCATCATTAGCACCTTAGCGATGCTTTCTGCGGACTCTAAGTTGCCAGTTGGATTATTGGGTGAACATAGATAGACGATGTCCGGTGCATAGCTTTCAGCGTGATCGACCAAAGACGCACTAACACAGAACTGTTCGTCCCGTTGCAGGGTAAGAACCTCTGTACCTACAGTCTTTGCAATATGAGAGTGAAGTGAGTATGTGGGTTCAAAAACTACTGCTCTTCTGCCTGTGCCACCATAAGACAGCGCCAGGTTCAACAGCACCTCATTTGATCCGTTTCCGCAAAAGATTCTCTCAGGAACCGTGTCATACGCTAGAGCAAGGGCTTCACGAACTAGGTGGTACCCACGATCAGGATAACGGTTCAGCTCTAGCTTCTTTAGTTTTGCCTCTAAAGTTGAATAAAACTCCACCGGAGGTAGAAACGGTGACTCATTCGTGTTGAGACGGACCTTAACATCTAACTGAGGCGAGTGATATCCCTTCCGAAGACCAAGCGACTCTCTAGGTTTCATCTACGTTTCCTTCATCACACCGAACCCTAATTGCGTCGCCGTGGGCCTGTAAACCCTCAGCGGACGCGAGCTCTTCTGCCGCCCAAGAGATCTGCTCCACAGCATCTCTTGTGACTTCAATAAAATGCATACGCTTCCGAAAGTCACTGACACCAAGAACAGAAGCAAATCTTGCAGTGGCAAAGGTCGGTAATACGTGAGATGGACCGGCCACATAGTCGCCATAAGCTGCAGTTCCATAAGGTCCAACGAAAACAGCTCCTGCGGAGTCAACTAGATCCAAGTCTTGACTCGCGTCATGGTAAAGGAGTTCTAGATGCTCTGGTGCAATTAGGTTTGAGACCTCAAGAGCTTGGTCCCTGTCGCGCACTATTGCGATGTAACCTTGTGCCTCAAGAGTTGAGGTAATCTGCTCCTTACGCAACGCTTTGCTTAGGTACTCCTCCAACTCGTTTTCCACATCTCGCGCGTAATCTCCATTCCAAGTTATGAGCCACGCCAAACCGTTTGGTCCGTGTTCTGCCTGCACCGCTAAATCGAGTGCACTCCAACTTGGCGGAACAGACTCATCTGCTACTACAACAACTTCAGATGGTCCAGCAAAGGAAGACGGTACACCCACTATCTGGGACACCTCTTTTTTTGCTATTGAGACATAGACGTTGCCTGGACCTACAATCACATCCACCTTAGGAACCGTCTCGGTACCATACGCCATTGCACCTATAGCTTGAGCTCCACCAATGCTAAACACATAGTCTACATCGCATATGAAAGCCGCAGCTAAAGTTGCATCATCGACAGTGCCATCGGACTGTGGCGGCACGCAGAGCACGACTTCTGCCACACCCGCAACCTTTGCGATTGTAGCAGTCATAATTACCGAAGAGGGGTACCTTGCAATACCACCTGGCACGTAACAACCAGCTCGATGAACTGGCCGAGTCCTATAAGTAATCTTCATACCAAAGTTATCTATCAGTTCATGGTCGCCAAGAGACTTTAACTCCTCTTCGTGAACTCGAACTACTGAATACTTTGCAGCCTCTAAAGCCTCTCTCAGCTTAGAGTCGATTCTCTCGTAAGCCTGCTCCATCACATCGCGTCCTATGTGGAAAGAGTCGAGATCAACCTCATCAAACTCCATAGTTAGAGCACGTACAGCAATATCGCCTTCATTTTTAACGCGACTCAGTATCGCCCGTACAGCTTCTGTTGGATCGCTAGAACCGATACTGGGCCTCGGGAGGGCATTAACAAGTGCCGATCCCTTGAAGGGGCGTAGGTCTAAACTCTTTAGCATGATAGGTGACTTCCTAAGTACATACGACCGAAGTAAGCTGGTTTCTAACCTTGCCGTAAAACCTACCTCGAAATTATATCTTTAACGCGGTAAACCCAACTACACATAATAAGGAATGGCTTTGGACAATTCAGTTAAGGCGGAGATATCGTCGATGCTCTACACAATTTCTGAGCTCGCTAAGAGGGCGAGCTCTCTAGGAGATCAAATGCACGACTTAAAAGACGAGGTTTCGGCCTCGGAGTTGTATCAAGCTGAAAAAGCACTTCAGATTGCGGCCCGACGTCTAAACAACGCTGCACGTTAAGTGAGCAAATAGCTCGGACAAAGATCAGCTAGGAAGCATTCGCGACACGAAGGCTTGATTGCTTTACAGGTTCGTCTTCCGTGAAGAATCAGCCTTAATGACGTTTCCGCCCAGCTAGCTGGTTCAATAAAACTACAAAGATCGATCTCTACCTTGTCAGGACTATCCCACTTAGTGAACCCGAGTCTCTTTGAAAGCCTCTTTACGTGCGTATCGACGGCTAATCCAGGAATGCCATATGCCACCGGAAGTACAACATTTGCGGTTTTTCTCCCTACTCCTGGAAGAGACGTAAGGAGGTCCATCTCTTGAGGGACCTCGCCTCCAAAGTTATCCAAAAGCGCTTTTGATAATTCAACGATGTTCTTAGACTTGTTTTTGTAAAATCCAGTTGGTCTCACGAGTACTTCTATCTCCTTGAGAGGCGCTGTAGCCAAAGAACGTGCATCGGGGTGCTTCCCAAACAACTTCCTTGTAACAGAGTTCACAACCTTATCGGTGCATTGTGCAGACAGCACAGTGGCAACGAGAAGTTGAAATGGTGAAGCAAACTCAAGTTCGCACAGGTCTCGAGCTAATCCAGGGTAATGAAGTTCGAGTAATTGAACGATGTGTCGCCGTCGCTGCCGTTCTTCCTCAGCGACTATCGAAGCTTGCCCCTTTTGCACCACCGTTCACTCCCTTTACGACTGGCCCCGAAGCTCCAAGGTCTGATATTGCCATTGACTACTTCACCAAAATACATATGCGCGGTCAATGAGTGATGCAGATCCAACATACATCAGCTTAACAGCTAACCCATAGACATGATGGTGATTAAAAACAACTAATACCTTTCCCTAGCAGCAGTTAACACATAATTTTGAGTCTCAACGCTTTTGTACGGAAAGATCTAGGTTAGTTTAGATTAAACATGACTGACTTGGACATACATCGCAGGATTGGCGAACAAGAGATAGCGGCCATTCTAATACTTGCAAAAACCATCGAGCGTGTCGACGGGCACAAAGCTCTAGAGGACCATACCTGGGTTGATCTAGTACAGGGCGGCAGAAAAGGAGTGAGTGGTCTAATTGCTTACCGCAGAAATCCTAGAGCCGCAGTCGGCTATGTACAGATCTCTAAAGGCCCTGAATCATGGGGAATTGAACTGCTTCTCCATCCAATGGAACGCAACAGTAACTCTAATGTTGGAACCGCCTTACTTGAAGAGGCTCTGGAGGAGATTCGTAAGGACGGAGGTGGACATGTCCATATGTGGATCGCCAAACCTACTGAGTACCTAGAAGGACTGGCGCAAAAGATTGGATTTAAGCGAGGTAGAGACTTATATCAGATGAGATGTACCTTACCTCTTCAAGAACATACTCCAGCGCTAAAAGGGAGCTTGCGCACCTTTCGGGTTGGAATAGATGAAGACCGCTGGCTTGAGATCAACAATAAGGCCTTTGCGTGGCACCCTGAGCAAGGGAGATGGACCCGTGAAACACTTTTATCTCGCGAGGCAGAACCTTGGTTTGATCCCCGAGGATTCTTTCTCCTTGAGATGGACGATCAGCTGGCGGCGTTTGTATGGACCAAAGTCCATGTTGACGAGGAGTCTCCCATTGGTGAGATCTATGTAATTGCAACCAACCCTATTTTTTCTGGAAGGGGACTTGGTGAGGCGATGTGCAAAGTGGGCCTAAACTACCTTAGCTCATCTGGCATCTCAACTGGGATGTTGTACGTCGACTCCAGTAATGAACCAGCGCTCAAGGTGTATCGACGAATCGGTTTTCTTGTCGATCACATAGATCGGGCTTACACCATAGATATAGTTTCCTAGATCTCTCCAAGCACCAGCGGCCCTTAGATCAGAGCACGTCGCAGTGAACCTCCTACTTGATTAGTATTAGTGCGTGAACACGACAGCAAAAGGACTAGTGGCACTAGGCATTGCCTCTGCTATTTGGGGAGGAATGTACGTGGCTAGTGACGCACTTATGCGCACCGTACCTCCTTTAGTAGTGCTGGAGCTTCGCGAAGGAATATCCGCAGTAATACTTTTACCCCTTGCCTTAAAAGAAGGCGGCATTCTCCGAATTAAGCGCTCTGAATTTCCAGGCTTCGTAGCAGCAGGAGCGATTGGTTTTGCTGGATCTGTCGGTTTTCAATTCTATGGAACAGATTTAGCTGGTGCCGCATTGGGTTCTCTAGTGACGGCGTCTTCGCCCGTTCTAATCGCTGTCTTGGGGGCATTGGTACTAAAAGAGGAGGTGCCCATTCGAAGATGGGTGTCGATTGCCATAGCTTTAGCTGGGATGACGATAGTAGTGGGTACACCAGCGCCAGGAAAAAATGTCAGAAGTGGAGTCTTACTACTTCTCGTTGCCGCCTTGGCGTGGTCAATATATACGATTGTAAGCACGAAGTTACTTGAGAGACATAGCGCACTCACTGTAGTTAGCGTTGCATGCAGTGTTGGTGCATTAACAAGTCTGCCTTTCGCTGCAGTTTCCTTCGCAAACTCCTCCCACCCGTTACCTCTCACAGTATTTGGATGGATGGAAGTGGGCTATATCAGCGCAGTTGGAATGGCCTTTGCCTTTTTCCTATGGATATGGGGTTTTAAGCACGTTGAGGCCTCCCGCGGTGGGGTTATGCTCTTAGTTCAACCCTTGGTTGGTGTCCTCCTTGGTGTCCTCATTCTAGGCGAACGTATATCCTCGGGAACGGTCATTGGTGGAACATTGGTCTGCATAGGAGTAACATTTGCAATCATCTCTACCAAAAAGCTTGCGTTGTCTTCCACGGAAACCCACCTTGGTTAAGTTGATTCTCAATTTGAAACCTCCCCACGGATAAATCCGGGGGATTCCTGGCTCAGGCAGCCTGAGTGCCCAGCGGACACCCAGGTCTTATGCCATCAGCACCAGCCGGGTTGAAACCAGCCCGGACGACTATCACAGC
>JAJYHJ010000036.1 GCA_021784785.1 Actinomycetes bacterium
GTGAAGAAACTAACGACAGTGCGAGGACCAACAACCACCAAGCTCTCTACTTCAACGACAATGTGACCACCAGAGGTCATCACTGACTATGGCGTCTTGGTGATTAGATTGAGTGGCGGGAGGCAAGGGGCGAAATTCCCTTATGCAAGGCGACTCTGACGAGGGACATTAGGCGCTGTCTTTAAGGTTCTCCGCTGAGGATGTTATCGGACTCAGCTCCCTTGCAACGACGTCCGCAGCCAGTACAGAAGCGCTCCGACTACTAGAGCTTCGACTATCAGCTCCAGCGGAAGGGACCACACCGGTGTTCCGAAGTAATAAGTATTCCCGCCGAACTGCGGAAGAAAGTGTGCCAGACCCTCCCACCAGCTCGGCCATCGCTTGTAGTCGGCCAGAAGAGCATTGTAGTAGCCGTGTTGCCCTTTAAATATCGGTTCCGCCTGGTACAGCCAGACCAACGCCGCGACAATTAGCGGAAGCTTCAACGACTTTCGCCTCTCCTCGAACCGGGCCAGAACTAGTGCCAACCATGGAAGCGAAATGGGAATCAGAGTCCACATGAACCGTCCGGCCAAGCTGTAACCCCCGTACGGATTAGAGATGTACGTGCCGTTTAAGCCAAGGATAGCCATGAACGAAAGGATCGTCGTCAGGACTGCCACCGGCATGCGTCGACCATATGCAATGAGACCGGCCAGGCCTAGCAGGCTGTATGGAACTTGGACGAAAAGTCCCTGGTAGCGGTCGAACAGGAGTCCAAGGGTATATTGCACGCCGGCTGCGGTGACCTTTGGGAATGGTTCAGGAAGGCCTAGCAGATGACCGTAATAGTGCTGGTTGTAAAGCAGATACAGTGTGAAGGATATGACACTGATGCTAGCGACGATAGATGCCGACATCAGGCGGAGCTGCTTTTTGAAGACCACGAAAAGGAAGGCGACCAGGATGATCACTGCCGGAACCAGGTTCTTCGGCTGCAGCCATGGAGACGCGGCAATTGACATTGCGATCAGCGTGAGCGACAGCGCTGAGGTCTTGCCCCTCCACTCGATGGTAGCAAGTTCCACCAAGCCGACTGCCATCACGATCCCGACGATAAGATCCGGATAGATCTGATTGGCGGCTAGAAGTATGGCAGGCATAGCAAAGGCGATGGCAAGAACTGCTTGGGCCATTCCGCCGAGTCGGATCAACCAGCTCACCCGCTGATGGAGCCAGATCAGACCGGCCGTGTTGAGAATTATTATGCCGATCACGGACCCAGTCACCGGACCCAGGATGGTCACGAAGAGGGTGAGCAAAGTGCTCACGCCGGGAGGGAAAGGACTGATCACGCCGACGGGACCGACATAGTGCTCGACCAATGCAAGCGTAGCATTTGCCGGATAGGTATTGGGAAATACCCTGGTAGCGAGATCATGGGTTATCGTAGCGAGAATCTGCACGCTAAAGTGGGTCAATGCTTGCGCCTGCATGATATATGTGGGCTCGTCCCCCGTGATAGCTACACCCTTGGATCTCACGAAGTTGTAAAGCAGCTTTTGAAGTACCACTGCGACAAAAAAAGCAGCAATTACCCCGGCACTTTGGTAGATTATCGGACGAAGGCTCTTCGTCTCCTCCGGATCTCGCGGTCTGGACATCCCTTCCCTCCGGTAACTGTCAGCGTAATTGACGCTTTGGTACCTTGTACTTTAGTTGGTTGTTGGCTCCGAGAAGAGCGATATTGGCATCTTGTGGTTGATCCCTTAGGACGAATGACTTGTAAGCATTTGGGTGAAGGTTGCTCGGCTGGCTAGGAATCTGTTCGCATCGATGTCAGTTGCAAGTGTGGCAGACTCCCGAGCCCTAACCGTCAAGGTCGCGGTAGAGACAGGCTCCACCCGTTCCAACACGAGCGCAGAAGTATTGCATTCCGAGTATCTTTTAATGCCGAGGTAGCGACTCTCGTAAGGAAGACACTATTTAGATAACCTGCACGAGCCAGGCATTGGGTAGAGGGTTTTGGCTACATAAGCTTTGACGCTGAAACAGCGTAATTGACCCATCTGAGGCGGTAAAAGGAGCGGCGCACTACGCGCATGCGACAATACGGATCTGGTAACGCGCTCGTAGTTAGTGGGAATTACCGACCGGGGACACGTGGCGCCTTCCGACAGCCCTCGCGGGTTTTCCAGTTGACCAGTGCTTCTACCTCGCCATCGATAAAATGCACCCCGGAGATCACATCGGCGAGCCTCTCGGATTCCGTGATCCGCCGCCAGGACTTCTCAGCCTCGAGTCCGAGCTGAAGCATCTCGCCATAGCGGTTTCTTTGGAGAAAGCTCCTTTGACGGCGACGGTGCGATTGCGCAGAGTGGCAAAGGTGGACTCGATTGCATTTGTAGTACGGATGTGGGATCAGTGGACGTATTGGAATCCATAAAAGGCCAGCGGGGAGTCAGTGTCCTTGGTGAGACAGCTGACCACCTTAGGGTAGTTGTCTTGGTATTGCTCCCTAAAAGAGCGATCGTCTTTTGCGCCTCAGCCTGAGATGGCGCTATCTACATCTCCTGTAGGTTTCCCCGCGCCCTGGACTGTACCGCCTTGGGAAGGAAATTCATAATATTGCCGCTTCTGTGGAACCAGAACCTTTGGTGTGATGTAGTGTCAAAGAGCTCTGAGATCGCCGCCCAATGCCGGAGCTTACATCCCTTGTGATTTCAGGTCTAGCAGCATTTGTCGCCAGGACTGGGTGGACTCGCTCACTCCGTCCTTGAGCATGACGAGGTACTTGGTTCCGCTATCGCCGACTCCCAGGATTACTCAGATGCATACCTTTGGGTTGTCACCTCGGATCTGTTGATAGATCCGGTCGGCGTAGATGTTGGTGAACGTTATTTCAGAGAGATCCCGCACCTTCCAGATGTCGAAGTTAGCTGTCCGCTCCTTCTTGAGCGATGAGACTACCGCTGGGGTGAGTTTGGTGGTACCATCTACGAGGACCATTCCGGGAACATCAGCCATATCCCTCTCGGAGACCCCCTTGAGGTTGGTACACGCTACCCAGACCGAGATGGACTTGGAGCGAATCACCGTCTTTGGCCCATTGTCAAAAACGATCCACTCTCGTAAGGTCGATATTATGGCGACAGTCAAGCTTGATGTCTGTAACACACGGACGAACATAAACGACCAGAGCAAGCGTCGATCGATGCGTTCGACTCTGTTCCGCGTTGCTGCAGCGTGACCCATGAGTAAACAATCTCAAGCTACCGCAATAGCAGTTGTGGCAGCTATTGTGAGTTGCAGATATGAAAACTTTTAAGGTGGTAGCGACCCCGTTTATATTTGCCTTTACAGCACTTTTACTCGTTGCATTGGTATGTGCCCTGGCATTGCATTTAGGTGAAGACTTAAATTTTGATCTCTTGAATTATCATTATCTAAACGGATACCTTTATAAACATGGACTTTTGTTCAATGATTCCATAGCGACAATTCAGTCTTACATTGATCCAATTTTAAATTTTGTCTATTACGAACTAATTAGTAAGACTACTCCTAGGAACGTTGCGCTTGTTCTTGCAGCGTCCCAAAGCATTTCGCTTTTTGGTGCATTTTCACTGTCTTGGATATTCCTCAGGGATTTCGGGAAGTTACATCGATTTGTAATTTCGCTTGTTGCTAGTACCGTGCCAATAATATTACCGATCTTTTGGTCAGAGGCTGGCGGCACCATGGGGGATGTTCTTCTTTCAAGCTTTGTGATGGCTAGTCTAATAATAGCGACTTTTGGAGCACTCATTACTCACTCTTCAAAGATGAAATATCTGGCGTTGTTCGCCTCGGGTGTTTCGTTGGGCGTCGTTGTCGGCTTTAAGTTAACTAACGCTGTTTTTGTTATAGGCTTAGGGGTAGCGATATCAATTACGTTATTTATGGCCGAGGGAGTTCGCGCGTCACTTAAGGGTCTAGTTTTTCTAGGATTTGGCGTAGCGGTAGGATTCGCTGTGTGTTATGGGTCTCTTGGCTTGGCATTATGGCATGCATATGGAAACCCTGTTTTCCCATACTTTAGTAACATATTCAAGACCCCGTACATGTTGAGTACATCAACTCTTCAGGATAAGCGATGGTTTCCAACTTCCTCCGTGGGCTACTTGTTGACTCCATTTGAATATCTAATTAGACGGACGCAAAGTCCTGGTGGAACGCATCTCATTGGCATGGAAATACCTTTCAGAGTCGCAACGTTTTCCGTGATCTACTTGCTTTCGCCAGTTTACATATACCGAACGATAAAATTGAGAAGATCATTGGGTTTTAGACAATTGTTTAGCATTTTGTTGTATGTGTTCTTTGTTACAAGTTTCGTAGTTTGGGAGATTGTGTTCTCCTATTACCGCTACATCGCTGCGCTGGAAATATTGAGTCCATTGGTCCTGGTTGTGATGGTCTATTCAATGTGGGAGAAAGCCCCAAAGAGCAGCGTGTTGCCGTTGAGTATGGCGGTAATAGTGTGTGCTCTTGGTTTGTATAGTTTGCCTGATTCCAATTGGGGACGCGCACCTTTCACTTCGAAGTATTTTGGTATAAGTTCTAATGAGTTTTCTAGTTATCGGTCGGGATTGTTGGTTGTTGGGCATACGCCGGAGGGTTTTGTGGTACCCTTTTTCCCCCATAACGATCAAGTAATAGGCTTGCCAGAACGGATACCAGGAGTTACCCAGTTATTTGATAAGAAGTATTTGGCCAAACTATCACGAGCGGGGCGTAATATCTGGTATGTCGACCAATATTCACCTTCGTTAGGGTTCGTAAAGGCGCACGCAGCTTTCTTGCTATCGGCCTATCATCTGAAAGTTGAATTTTCAACCTGTAAATCGTATCCTTCCATGGCCTATCCAATAGCTGTATGTAGAATTGAAAAAGCATGATGTTGATGATCGTGTCCAAGTGATCTCGACGATTATGTGAGTGGACCAAACGTACGTGAAGTTGTACTGGATCCAAGGGCGGTCTGTACGCACTGAAGAGTCCATATTCACCTGCGTCGTTGAAGGCCTGTATCGATATTGAGTCAATGGACCTTTCATCTTTGCAAGGGTATGTTCAACCGACATGCTCGATGGATAACTCAAAGAGACAACTCTTGCGGTGTCACCTGGGAGGTGATTGAGATTGCGTCGTGAGGGCTAAGAAAAGAGTCGTTCTGGAAATGTGCACATGTTCAGAGAGATCATCTATCCGGTGTGAGATTTTTCGTTAAAGTAGATTTGACCCGCTAGTTTTGATGCCATGGATTCAATTAGCCCGGACATGAGATTAGCCGCGAATTACTTTAATGAAGCTATACCAGCCCTCAAAGAGTACGTTTCAATCAAGTGCCTCTCGCCAGCCTTTGATGCTCGGTGGGAAGAAAATGGAGAGATTGAACGAGCTATGAGCCTTTACGCAAGGTTCGCTCAAGAGCGAGGACTACCAGGGACTTCAGTAAAGATCTCTCAGATAGAGGGTCGGACACCTGCACTCATAATTGATGTTCCAGGAACGGACGGATCTCAAGAGACGGTTCTAATTTACGGGCACCTTGACAAACAACCCGCAACTGCTCCCTGGAAGAATGGTACAGATCCATTCGTGGCAATAGAGCAAGATGATGTTTTATTTGGACGAGGTGTTGCTGATGATGGGTATGCGATGTTTGCTGCACTTTCTGGCATACAAGCTGCTTCTTCCCAAGCAGCATCGATTCCGCGATGCGTCGTAATGATTGAAGCGAGCGAAGAAAGTGGAAGTCCTGACCTTGAAGCTCACTTGGAACACTTACTTCCAGAACTCGGTGAAGTACGCTTAGTTGTCTGTTTAGACTCCGGTGGACTAGATTTCCAACGACTTTGGGTGACAACTTCCTTGAGAGGTAACCTTGTTATAACAGTGGAAGTTGAGGTGTTGGAGCATGGCGTACACTCTGGTTCTGCAAGTGGAGTTGTACCATCGTCGTTTAGGATCCTTAGAGAACTAATCTCAAGA
>JAJYHJ010000013.1 GCA_021784785.1 Actinomycetes bacterium
CGATCTTGGGTATAGACGATAAAGTTGGTTCCCTTTCTCCTGGTAAGTTTGCTGATTTTCTTGTAGTGAATCCTCGTTCTCCAGATACCGGGCCAGTCTGGGATCCGTGGGGAACCTACGTATTGGCCTGTGGTTTGCGTAATTTGAAACAGGTCTGGATCGGGGGCAGACTCGTAAGTGTGGATGGTAGTGCCTTGACATTTGATCAAGAGAGAGTGTCATCAGAGCTCCATCGTCGTTTAGGTGAGATCAGTGACCATATTACAAAGGCCACGCAAAGGTGAAGGTTCCCGCCGACATTACAGATGCGTTTGTGACTGGTCCGTCCTTGGTTGAAGTGGGCGGAAGTGGTTCTTTAGATTCGATTACATTTGCTGTAAAAGACCTATTCGACGTACGCGGCTATCGCACTGGGGCGGGAAACCCGAGTTGGCTTGAACACGCTCCTATCGCTCAGCATCATGCATTAAGTGTTGAAAGACTCCTAAGTTCGGGAGCAACGTTGCTCGGCTCGACTATTACTGACGAGCTAGCTTTTAGTCTCTCTGGAACGAATGTTCACTATGGAACTCCTCTAAACTATAATGCACCGGGACGTATTCCGGGAGGTTCTTCGGCAGGGTCGGCTTCAGCGGTTGCTGCGGGAACTGTTGCATTTGCGCTTGGTACTGATACGGCTGGATCGGTAAGAGTGCCGGCTTCATACTGTGGTGTCTGGGGTTTGCGACCTTCTCATGGTAGGATATCCATGTCAGGCGTAGTGCCTTTAGCACCGTCGTTTGATACCGTTGGAGTACTTTCTAGCTCTGGGACTCTTTTAGAAGCCGTAGTACGTTCTCTGTTGGACGATACGTCGAACTCAGAGGTTCGTAATATAACGCGACTCGTTGTTGCTAGTGACCTTTTTGATCTTGTGGAACCTGGTGTCTATGAGGACTTAGTGACTGCGACTCGTTGGCTTTCAGATGCACTTTCTACTCCTCTTTTATGGAAAGAGGTGCTAGGCAACGATGCAGTTGTTGAGTGTCGCAATGGATTTAGGCAGCAGCAGATGGCAGAGGTCTGGCAGACTCATGGTCAATGGATAGAGAGGTATAAGCCAAGCTTTGGACCTGGAGTTGCAGCGAGGTTTGAAATGGCGTCTAAGACGACCCCGATGTCTGATGTTGAGATATCTACTCTAAAACGAGCGGTCATCTCGCTTCTAGAAGACGCGATGCTCCCCGGCTCGCTCTTGGTCGTTCCAGTTACGCCGTCTGTGGCTCCGATGTTGCACGAAAGTCCTAGCGATAAGGAGAGACTTCGTCAGAGCATTATAGGTTTGAACTCGATTGCAGGTATATCAGGAGCTCCTGAGCTTTCTTGCCCGATTGTGAGTTCCGATGGACTTCCAATTGGTATCGGAGTTATCGGACTGCCAGGGGACGATGAACTTCTATGCAAGGTAGCAGCGTCTCTCCATGCAGGTGGGCTTGAGATGTCTTATCCAGGAGTAGGTGTGGTTGACATTTAGTGAGGCAGATAGTGACTGATGCTAACAGAGCGACCGATAGAACCGTGTTGAAGCGGCTGGGAAAGAGTACGAACTCTTGGGGAGTCTCCAAAGAAACGGTGTCACTTGTAAGGTTACGATCGGATTCAGTAGTTATCCAAGTGCCAGCTCATCCTCAGAGGGTAGAGATGGATCTCAAACGTTCTGCTCTTGTTATTGTTGACATGCAGAATGACTTTTGTTCAACGGGTGGTTGGCTTGCATCTATCGGGGTCGATACCGCGCCGCTTCGAAGTATCGTTGAGCCGATTCGAGCGATCTCTACGCAACTTCGCTCTTTAGGAGTCCCCGTTATCTGGCTGAACTGGGGAAATCGGTCCGATCAAGCGAATCTTCCACCCGGAGTCCTTCATGTGTACAACCCTGACGGTGAAGGCGTTGGTATAGGTGATGAACTTCCTATCAGTGGGTCACGTGTCTTGGAGTCTGGGAGCTGGTCGGCTGGACCGTTAAGTGGTCTTGATCCTTCCTCTAGTGATATATGGGTGGAGAAGTATCGAATGAGCGGATTTCACGATACCCCACTCGATAGTATTTTGCGTAATTTAGACGTGACGACTCTACTTTTTGGTGGCGTGAATGTCGATCAATGTGTCTTTGCAACCCTTATCGACGCTGCGTCACTAGGGTACGATAACGTGTTGTTGTCTGACTGTAGCGCGACTACTTCACCAGAGTTCTGTGTTCAATCCACACACTATAACGTTGCACAGTGTTTTGGTTTTGTGGCAACGTCCGACGATGTAATGACTGCGTTAAATAAAGCATGATAAGAGTGGAGAGACTATGTCGAATAACTTAAATGTTCCGTTGTACTTTGATGTTGCGGCCGCCCAACCCTACCTGATCTCCACTGGCGATAGCGTGAAGCTCGCGGTCATACATCATCCTCGTGATAGTTTCGATGTCTCTGTTATCTACGAGGTGTGGGATGTGGGTGGTTCTCAACCTATTAACTCTCACGAGCACTCGACAGAGACCTTTTGGTTCTTGAGAGGAAATGGGATGGCTTACAGTGATGACAACGTTGTTGAGGTGGCTGCTGGAGGATTCCTCGTTCTTCCTCCAAAGTCAAAGCACAGGATTGTAAATACTGGGGAGTCTCGTCTCTACGCTATTACGACTATGTCGCCGGACGATGGTTTTGCTAAGCTCATAACCTCTGGAACTCCGACAACCTTTGATCCGCAAGACCTTGAGGTTCTCTGTGGAGTAGTTGCGACGTCTAAGTAGCCTGGGTGACGGGGTCGGGCTGAAGCTCAAAGCTTGTCTGATCGGATATGTCCGTTAGCTCTTGGTCTTTTGCAAGTTTTCCGAGAACCCGGCGATATTCGATGGTGTTTCTGTCGCAACGTAGATGAACTTCTTCTGTGATTGATATCGGAAAGTCCGGGTTTGTAACTTCAAGTATCTCTCGATCTTCATCGACAACTCGGCGGCTAAACGCGTGAAACAAGTCGTAGGGTTGCATCGTTTCATCTCCCGCCAGCGCTGAACAGCGGAGATACATAGATTTATTGTCGTCAATGGGAGTGACGCTGCCGTAGAAAGCGTAATCTGGTGCAGCTCCGTTGTAGGTAAGGCGTATTCTCGTGTGAAGAGGTCCGAGTAGCTCAGCTTCTTGGAATCGATCAAAGGCCAGACGCTCATCGTCTATGCCCATCTGAGGACCGACACCTCCAACGTATTGAGGAATTCGAGTTATGAATCCGGCGGAGGTTGGTTCAACGCTATAGCGAGGTACCAGCGGTCTGGAGGGGTCGCCAAAAGTATTTTGATGAATGAATGCGGGATGTGACTGATCTAGATTATTGTCGATAATGCGAAATCCACTGGTTTCCCATAGTTCGAAGAAGTCGACATGAACTCTCCATCCCAGATCGTCCGCTTCGTGCCACGGTGGTGGACCGGAGGTCTCAGGAGTACCGATGCAGGTCCAGTACACTCCGTAACGTTCGATGACCGGATACGTTGTGAGGTAGGCTTTGGGTGGTATTGGAAGGCCAGCTTCTAGCTGAGGAATGAACTTGCAGCTTCCATCTTCGCCGAACTGCCAACCGTGATATGGGCAGACCAGAGAGCCGTCCTGTTCTTTAGCGTAGTCTAATCGAGCGCCACGATGTGGACAGTAAGGCTGGGTAAGTACTAGACCGTTCTCTGATCTCCACAGTACGTAGTCGTTCCCGAACAGTTTGACTAGTTTCGGCGTAAGGTCTGTAGTTAGTGCAACAGGATACCAGAAGTTTTGGAGTCTTTTGAGTTCTGTAATCTTCACTTGTTATGTTCTATCCTCTCAAGGTTTTGAGCCTCTATCTCCTCATCTTGTTCTTTGAACTCTTGTTCATGAGACACTAGGTCCTTGAGAAGTCTTCTATAGGCGACAGCCACCTTATCGAAGGGAAGATGGATCTCATCTGTTAAGGTTAACGGCGCTTCTATGGGAGTTTGACTCTCTACAATTGGCCTGTCTTGTTCTGCTAAAAGAGATTGAAACTCCCTGTATGACTCATCGGATTCGTTGATCTTGAAGTCTCTAGATTGGTAGCAATAACCGGTACTTGTACCGACGGAGTTTGGCTGAACTGAGAAGAAAAGAACTCTGCTAGCGCCCGTGTCGACGTAGTAGCTCTGTAAAAAGATAGTGTATGGAGCCGACACTACATAGGTGTTGGTTTGCTTACCTTGAGGGTTTTTCATCTCAGTAACTCCGAAGGAGTCACTAGTACTTGGGACCGTCATAGTCAGTTCAAAGTTAAGTTCGCCTTCACCCCTAGTCACGTGGTGGCTGGGAACGACAAGGTCATCTTTGGTTCCAAGTAGCCCATCGTGGAGGTATCCGAGATGGCCGAAGTCCATGAAGTTCTCAACCATTCGTTCAGGGGAGCACCTCCAGGTATAAGGGGCGCACTCTACGTGCCTAAAGTTAGAGTCATCCCAAGTGGGAAAGTTCGGTATCGGTCTTTTCGGGGTGCCCAAGGAAACCCAGATCATTCCGTAGCGCTCTTCGCACAGAAGTTGTTCAAGCTTTACTCTGCTCGGTATTGGTGTTCTCTGTGTAAGTTGGGGAACGGTTACACATCGTCCTTGTGAGTCAAATGCCCATCCGTGGTATGGACATACCAAGCATCCTGCGTCGTCGATGGTTCCAAGGGAAAGTTGAGTGCCGCGATGAGGGCAGCGGTCGTACGCTGCACGCGGAGTTCCAGTAGCGTCTCTCCAGATAACGATCCGTCGACCGAGAAGTTCAGTAGCCTTGGGCTCACCTTTGACTGAGGAAGCCCAACTAACGACGTACCACCAGTCGATAAGAGAGTCGTCGAATGCGTCTGTGAGACCATGAGTTTGATCATCCATAAGCGTTAGGCTAGATACGTTATGTTTCAATGTGGTTTCGTAAAGATTACGAGATGTGTGACATTTGCGAGTGTCTTTGAGTCGTACGTTTATGCGGTACTTGCACAATAGATATAAACATAAAGGGTCACAAGCTAGTGAAAGTTTCGTAACCTGAGGAGAGATAAAGCGCTGTTCTTTCTCTGAACACAGGCTCTCAAAGGTCGATCTGCGCTAGGATCTCCCGAACCTTTTTAGGAACACCTTTCAGCTACGTCGCTGAGGATAGAGCCATGGGATGTGGAGGGACATCGCACGACTTAGGTCACAGCGACCCAATGTAGCGTCAACTAAATGAGTTTTTCTCTGGCGTGGGACCCCTCAGCGAGAGGGCAGCTTTCCTTATCGTTGTCGCCCTACGGTTTCCGCAGCATGGGAACTAGCGAAGCTCCCTTGAGAGCTAGGGTCTCAAGCTCCCACGCACCGTAACTACCGTTTAGAAAAGTAGTCCGTCTGCATGCAATGCATTGACAGCCTTGGATAAAGCGCTACAGGGTGCGTATAAAGGGGACATAATGGGCAAACCTAAAAGCGTTGGCGTTCGTGAGTTTCGCAACAACGCCAGTACCTATCTTTCCGGCTTCGATCTAGATGCCGTAAACAAGCGCGGTCAGGTGATCGGGTGTCATTTCTCTCTCGAGCGGAATCAGGACGAAGTACGGTCTGCTACCACCAAGTTGAGTGCAACGGTGGGAACGATGCTTGAAAACATGGGTATTTCCGAAGAGGAGTTGGCGCAGCTGTTCGTGCTGCGATGACAGCTACCTGAGTGATAGTGGTTAATGCGTGTGTGCTGGTTGTAGGGCTGCTCTGTAGATGAGGACGTGATCTGTTTTACCATCTGGAGTTACGCTGTGTTTTTTCTCAAGACCAGTGGCAAGAAACTCGATATGAACTGTCAAGTCGCGTAAAGATGGTTGTCGATATGTGCTTTATCTCTAGATGAATGACACGACCCGAGCCATAGGAGTGACACTGCCTCAGCGGGCATCGATGGGGGCAGACGTAAGATCCACAAGCGCTTGCATGCCTCAGA
>JAJYHJ010000097.1 GCA_021784785.1 Actinomycetes bacterium
CTCCACAACGATATCCCTATTTGTCCAGGACAAGCGGCACTAGGTCTCTCGACAAACACCCCTCGGATTATCAATAACAGGGTAGTTGCGTTATACCAGGCCAAGTGACCTAACCTCGACCATCGAGCCTTATCTAAAAGGTAACGGGGTTGAGGTATAGAGTGTTTTCAATCGACCGATATGAGCTGAGCGAAAAGCTTGATGATTTCCGCTGCAACTACCTGACGGTGTTGACGAGGATCATCTGATCACTGACAACGACGAGACGTTCATTCTTGGCTGGAGGTTATTTTACGACGCAGATGGTGACCTTGGTCTTTTTTACGGACAGCGTTGGTTGCGTACAGATGTAAAAGGCTTATGCGTTCGCTGGGAACTGAAGATTATATCCGGTGGTCTTTGAAGTGAGGTGATAGACTTGGACTACACCTTGACTTAGAGTTTCCTTTACTTGAGACTTGTCGTTAAGTAAGAATGAGCCAATTACTTTTGCTTGAGCAGTTGAAGGATCGGCGATACCTTGATCTGCCACTACGACGATGTAGGTACTGTGACTGCAGATTGGAACCGACGCCCCTTGGAATGTTATCAACGAGTATACGAGCCGTCTTCCAGCAAAACGTCCGTTAGTGCCGTTTCCGGTTATCACCTCGGCCCCCTTGGGTATCTGTGTTAGCACTTGACTTAAAGTCGATGCAGTGGATTGGGAGATCGTGTTATTGAAGTCCTTGGCCGCGAAGAGATTAGGGAAAGAGGTCAGAAGGGCTGCTACCAGCGACAATGCGAACGTTGCCTTCAAAGTGCGAGCTTTCCATTTATTTGTTTTATTAAAGGCTCCAAGTACTACCATTGTCGTAGCTACTGCCAGGATGGGCTCGAAAGATACGACTTGAAATGAAGCGTAGTTGGATAGAAATAGAGAGCTTTGTATGAGAACTGGAGCAGCAAGTATTACTAGTGCTGTGAGTAGACCGACGGGATTGAGCGCACCTAGTGGACCTCCGCTGATCAAATATGGGAAGGTCAATGGAACGTTTTGACGTAAGGTCTCAATGAGGATTCCGGGATGGATAACAATTGCGAGAAGTAGTCCAATTAGCGTAGTTGGAGGATGAGCACCAGCCAAGTATCCGTATCTTTGAAAAAAACTTGATGCTTCCGCAAAGTGTAGCGCTGACTCAGCCGTCGCGACAAGCCCTCCAACTAGTGCGATGATGAGAGCGGATCGATTCTTCTTCATCGATACTAGGAAGAGCCCTACTCCCAAGCCTACGAGATAGGTGGAAGGTACATCTCCAGTGCTGATTACCAAGAACATAAATAATACTGAAAGCTTTCGGCGATCGTATAGGTAGGTGTAGGCGGTTGCCAGCAGAAATAGCATTGAGAATGGCTCAAGATGAAAGTCAAAAAATGCGCTGAAGTAATACCATGGATTCAGGAAAATAAAGACTGTTACAGATGCTATCTCAATGATGGGGTGCTTATTTTGGAAAAGTTTGTGTATCCACAGCGCAGCTAGTATCTGAGTCAGTGCAATAGCCAGATCCTGTACGACGAGCAAAACAAGTCCATTTGGGAAAAGTGCCACTAGGGGCGCCAAGGCCCATAAGAAAAACTCGCTGTGGGATCGTAAAAATGGAAAGCCGTAGTGTGGGTAGTTGAAGGGGAACAAGGTGTCGTAGGGGTAGAGATGGCCGTGTGCTATGAGATAGGAAGCCTGGTAGAAGTTAGAAAAGTCAGGTGTCAACTCGAAGTGGTCAAAAAGCGCTACGGAGTGGATAATCATTCCGACTGAGCTAACTATGCCGGCCAATATCCAAAGGATATTTAATCTCGTGACCAGTTTCTGATTTGAGCCTGCTCTTTCAACCTCGGTCTCTTCAATATACATGATCTCTCATTTCAGGGAAGGGCTATACATCGTATGCGGGCTGCAACATTCTAACAGAATGCCAGGCTTTAGCCGAGTTACTTTTCTAAGCTAAATCTGACGTTTTGTGGTGCGGTTCTTCATGAAGGTCTGAAGCGTGACACTGGACGAAGAACAACGAGTTGCAACGGTACACGCCAGTGTTAACTGTTACATTCACGAGTCCGGAACATGAGTCGCATCAGATATTTTAATGTCGGCTTTCGCTTACAATATATAGGTTTTTGCAAACTTAGTTGCGGTGAGCACGATAAAGGCAGACTGATAGGGATCTCGAAGATCAAACAGCAATATCTATGACTGTTTACTACGTATCATGTAATACGCATTTAACGAGTAGATTGTATTGCATGATCGTCAACCACTACTCACGCAGCGTGTAATCAACTCGCTCCTACCGTTAACAATCCACGTGGATATAGTGAAATTCAAAGGGACATGACAAAACTAGCTGAGCTATAACAACAAGATATCTACATAGGAGATATCCGGGAGGAGGAAAATATGACAAGTACTTGGAAAGTAGCACTCTCTGAGATGTACGGTAATCTTCGTTCTGCAGGATCAGACTTGAAAGCCGCAAGACAAGACTTAAGAGAAGCGGCTCTCAATGGGGGCGAAGCAGTTATCTTCAGTCTGGAAGACTGGCTACTTAAGTCATCTACCGTTCCTACTACACCGTTTTTGGATCCCACCATCTTCTCTTGGACCCAAGTTCTAGAAAACGGCTGGGAAAAAATACGAGAAGAACTCGATCAATTACTCAATTTTAGAGACGAACTTCCCAACTTCCAAGACATTTCTCGAGATGTAGCGTCCATCACCGACGATGACCAATGGAAGACCGTATTCTTTATGGGCTACGGATATCGCTCTGAAGCCAACTGGACGAGATGTCCACACACCGTGAGCTTGCTTGAGCAGATTCCAGGTCTGACTACTGCCTTCTTTTCAATCTTAGGTCCGGGCAAACGCCTACCACTTCATAGGGGTCCATATCGAGGAGTGCTACGATACCACCTTGGACTTAAGGTTCCAGAACCTGCGGAATCATGCGGAATCGAAGTGGGTGGAGAAACTCGACATTGGCACGAAGGGGAAAGCCTACTCTTTGATGATGGCTATCAGCATCAAGCTTGGAATGAAAGTTCAGAGGTGCGCGCAGTATTATTTTTAGATGTGGTAAGACCGCTGTCAGGTGCGGCAAAGGTAGCTAACTCTACTCTACTAAAAGCTATTGCATATTCACCTTTCTTGCGAGACGCTAAAAAACGTCATGAAGCCTGGGAAAAGCGCTTCGAAGGTAGCATTAGGCAGTCAACAGCTTCCAAAGACAGCTAGATATCTTCCGATACTCTTTCCGCACGTACTTTCGTGCTAAAGAACTGCAACCACTACTAGCCCGAAGTTCTGAGTTAATGCGTATCGGTGGTAGGGTGCTCGATGACTCTTCTTTATCTTTTCCAGAAAACGAGACTAAAGTATTGACTTCTATCAAATATCCAGTAACTAACAAAGTTGACGTGGTTGACGACTATCACGGAGAGTTGATCTATGACCCATTTAGATGGCTTGAGGATTCAAATCGTGACGAGACGAAGGAGTGGACCGAAGCACAAAACCAGTTGACCGAAGCAGTACTCTCGCGAGTTCCGGGTCGATCTGAGATACGAGAGCGTATCAGCAAACTTTGGGATTATCCAAAGTTCGGTGTTCCATTTGAACGCGGTGGGAGATGGTTTCATACCTACAATTCTGGCCTTCAAGATCAATCGGCACTTTATGTTGGTGACTCTGCGCTCGACAGGGGTCGCAAACTAATAGATCCAAATGATCTTTCGGTAGGTGGTACAGTTGCTATAACTAACGTGTCTGTAAGTCATGACGGTTCCCTTGTTGCTTTCTCAATAAGCGAATCTGGGTCAGACTGGTTGACATGGAAGGTCGTCGATGTTGCTAGTGGGAACATACTCCCTGACGAAGTACGTTGGTCAAAGTTCTCATCTGCTTCTTGGCGAAAAGATCTATCTGGTTTTTATTACTCAGCGGTGGAGGAGCCATCAACAAACGGTATCTATCTGCAAGAGAGTAGAGGGATCCAAGTAAAGTTCCACAGGCTAGGCAGTTTTCAAGACTCAGACGAAGTAATATTCTACGAGCCTGAACAGCCAGATTGGCTCCCTAGCGCACGTGTCAGCGAAGATGATAAATATCTCTTTATATCAATTCGCCGTGGAACCGCTCCTAAGACCACTCTTTTGTATGTTGACCTAGAAGACCAACATGCCGGTTACCGAGAGATCTCTAGCGACTTTAAATGCAAAATAGGGGTAATTTCTAACGATGGCCCAGTCTTATACGTATTAACCGACTTAGGCGCAGAAAAGCAAAAAATCGCTTCGATTAACCTTCTTCACCCAGACGAGCCCTGGCAAGAAATTGTGCCGGAAAATCAGGACACATTATTAGAGGCCCAGTTATGCGGAGGGAAATTTATATGCCACTATTTGACTGACGCGCATTCATCACTTCGGGTATACCATGGCAATGGTGAATTGAGCAGAGAAATACCAATCCCAGTTCCAAGCTCACTATCTGCAGATATCCTCGGACATGGTTCCTTTGAGGGACAATCAGCAAGTAAATCGATCTACTTCAAAGTAGTTTCCTTTATAGAATCTGGTGCGCTTTACTCCTATGACATTTCTTCTGACACATTGTCTTTAATGCAATCATCTCGATGTGAAATTGCACCATCAGATTTTATAACTGAGCGTATTTTTGCTATCTCAGCTGATGGAACCTCTGTTCCGATCTTTCTAACCCACCGAAGAGACATCGAGCCTAACGGAGATCGACAAGTTTTACTTTATGGATATGGCGGATTTGACATAGCGATTACCCCATCATTTTCTGTTACTTTCGCGGCCTGGTTAGATCAAGGGGGAATACTTGCTGTAGCTAATCTCAGAGGCGGCGGCGAATATGGTAAAATTTGGTACGATGCAGGTAGATTAGCAAATAAGCAAAATGTCTTCGACGATTTCTCCGCATGTGCTAAGTGGCTATGCGAATCAGGATGGTCTAAGCCAAGTCGAATAGGTATCTCAGGGGCTTCAAATGGCGGACTGTTAGTGGGTGCCTGTCTCACTCAACGCCCCAATTTATTTGGCGCGGCGATTGCTGATGTTGGAGTGTTGGATATGCTACGCTTCGACCGCTTTACCATTGGATGGGCTTGGCGTAGTGATTACGGTAATCCTAATCACCCAGATCAATACCGGTGGATAAGAGCGTACTCACCACTTCACAATATTAAAAACGGTACCTGCTATCCTCCGACTCTTATCCTTACCGGTGATCATGATGATCGCGTGATACCTGGACACTCCTTTAAATTCGTTGCCGCCCTTCAAGAGGCTCAAGGATGTGATGCACCAATACTTCTTAGAGTCGCCAAGTCCGTCGGACATGGTGCTGGCAAACCAACCTCAAAACTTATCGACGAAGCAAGCGATCGCTTGGCATTCCTACAATTGGCGTTAGGTGGAGATAATTGGCCTGGTGACGCTCGATAGAACTCAAACACCAGAGCATAGTCTTCTCTAGGCATGTCACAACGTGCGGAAAAATTAGTTATCTAACGCCTCTTAGACGTAACCGTAACTACGACGCCAATATGGACATTGAGCTGGCGAAACCGGAAGTTCTGCGCATCTGTGACTTTGGGAGAATCCACACAAAGCTCTTACAAATGCGTGAAACGCGTAGCTTGCGTTATAGAAATTTACCCAATGGCCTGGATCGGCGTCCTTGTTGTCGTTATGGTTTGCACCCTTTATTAGTTGAGATGGTAAGCGTGGATAAATGGGTCTTCGGAAATTAGCGGCAATCAGGGGCAAGAATCGACCAGGAATCGGTAAACCGGGTATCGTGCAGTGGCGCTGAGCAAGAGAGAATGATCAATTCGTTGGGTACAAGAGCTTAAAACCTATC
>JAJYHJ010000149.1 GCA_021784785.1 Actinomycetes bacterium
AAGTATCGCTACCTTTCAAAGACGATAGAAGGTGGTCCAAGAATTGCCGATCGTGCATTAGCTGAACTCGTTGCATCTTCGAAAGATTCAAAGTCGGCCGTAACGCTAGAGCGTCTGATTGAAGAATCTACTTCGACTGACAAAGGACTTGCACCAAAAACTGTCCAAGGTAATCGAGAAATTGCCAAGAACCATATCATCCCTGCGATCGGATCAAAGCACATTAATGCCATTACTGGACGTGACCTTGATAACTTTTATCGCAAAATGACAGACAAGGGCCTCCGCGACGCAAGAACACACCATGCACATGCTCTAATTAGCCGTTCGCTGGGCCAAGCTGTCAAGTGGGGCTGGATCGATAAAAATGTGGCAAGGCTTGCCTCACCTCCGAATGCAAAGCGCAATGTCGCATCAGCGCCTTCGCCTGAAGAATTGGGACAAATCCTCACCGAAACATCCCTCCGCAGCCCTCAGATTGCGGCCGTCTTTGCCCTTTGTGCACTCACTGGTGCCAGGCGTTGTGAGGCGCTGGTCAGACTACAATCCGGATACAAGAACTCTCACTATCGCACGAAGTCTCAGATACACTACCGAAGCCGGAATTTACGAAAAGTCAACCAAGACTCACGGGATTCGAAGGATTGGCATTGACGAAACTTTGGAAGGTGTTATTTTCTCGCAGATTGAGGCGCTCAAAAAGAATATCGAACTTGGTTTTGAGTTAGTTCCTGATCCCTACTTGTTCTTTGGTGAGCCAGATGGGTCTACTTCCCTACATCCTGATACACCATCGAAGTTCTTTCGCAAGGTGTGCAATTCTTTGTATCTGCCGTATCACCTGCACCAATTAAGACATTTCACCGCTACACAATTAATAGCGGCAGGCGTAGACGTTAGGACTGTAAGTGGACGACTGGGCCATGCCGATGCTTCTGTCACGCTCCGGATCTACTCGCATGTTCTCGAAGCTCAAGATCGGGCAGCCTCGGAGTCCCTTGGTTCCAGAGTTTTTATTCCAAAACGGATTGATAAGGCGTGAAGCTGGGCGGAATATCTCATCAACATGGTGAATGTTTGCGAATTGGAAGAGTTCTGACCCAGCTTCTTTTCAAGCTCTGTAATCTTGCGGGTCAATATCTCTATCTTGGCAGTCAGAGAATCGTTGCATTCGTGCAACTGTACGATCTCATGATTGAGTCTTTCATTCTCGCTATGGAGTAACTCGTTTTCTTCCTGTAGTTCCGACTGGGACCTCTTTTGAATGTCTGACATACATATAGTTCAGCACATTTGAAACCATTTCGCGAATCACCATGTCAGAGCATGTTTTATCGTAATTACTGGCACAGCACCCCATCGGTAACGTTCATGAACAGATCATGGGTGGTGAATGGTAACGTTTATAAGCTCTGAACACGCTTCGTAGATTTTTTTCTCTAGGATCTTGTTTCAGTTCGCCGCCACGGATAACCCATGTCCCACTTGATGCATGGACAAGACTTTCTTGTTGTTCTTGCTCAATCTCGATGAGGGATTCTTCATTACCGGGCTTATTTGTTGAACCTTCTGAAGCGCTATTCATACAGTGTCCGAGATTAGTCCGCGAAGAGTCGAAAAGTCGAGTAAAATACCTTTACTATTGCACATGACGTCTGAGTATATTCTTTAGCTGTCGTGTGTAATTGGAATTTCTGGTAGAAGAAACAGAGCAGAATTTCAGCTAAGACGCCTTCCTGTCGAACCTATTGGCCTGAATTAATTTTCTCTCATGAACGAGCAGGGCAATCGTTATTATGGTTTTGCGGACCTACTCGAATAAAGGTATACGGTTTGCCAGAGTTTGGCTTTAGAAAACAATTCGAAGGATACTTATAAAACCCAACAACTGGGTTTCAGCATGCTGCTCTCTGATACACACAGTCACACTAGCAGTTTGAAAGAGCAGATCTTGACAACATATATGCAAGGGTATGGCATTAAAAGACCCATTTAAAACAATATCACTCTGGCCTAGGATCAGAAGTTCTCTACAGTCATGTTACCCAAGAATCTATTAGTTCGCCGAACATCATTCGCATAGCGGATATGCATCTTATACAAACTCTGGGCCGCATTTTGGAAGCCACGGATCCCTCGATGACTCGTGTTGTTCGATGGATTTGTTAAAAGTTAATGTAACATCTATCGGGTCGTATCCATGAATTAAGTTGAAATGTGACGCATTATCGATCCGAAATGGCGTCGCAAAAACTCCAGCTTCTCTACATGTGACAGTTCTGTTGGTAACATCGATTTCAATTTCTACTTTTGGGTTTGCCTCAGTAGCCGCCATGATCAGCTCGACCACATCTTGATCGAGCTCAACAGGAAGTACACCTTCTTGAGGAAGATTTCCCCGATGTATGTCGGCAATGCTAGAGCTAATGACGGCTTTGATTCCAAAGTCACGTAGTGCCCATACGGCATGCTGTCTAGACGACCCACATCCGAAGTTTTCACCAGCCACAATGATCGAAGCTTGAGACCTCATTGGATCATTAAAGATAAAGCTTGAATCTTCTCGCCAAATCTCAAAGAGTCCGTTCTCATATCCAGTTCGCTCGACTCGTTTCATCCACTTCGCTGGGAGAATTTGATCGGTGTCTATATTAGAACGTCGAATGGGGTAAGCGCTTCCTTTGATAATTGATTTAGCTTCCATCACTTCCCTTCCTTTTTATTTATCGGTGGTAGATCACTGGGAGAGGCAATCCTTCCCAAGACTGCGGTTGCTGCAGCAGTCTCTGGAGAGACTAAGTGCGTGCGTGCTCCAGGTCCTTGTCGACCTTCGAAGTTTCTATTTGAAGTGGATGCACTATGTTTACCAGGTGGCACAACATCGCCATTCATTCCGACGCACATCGAGCATCCTGGAGAGCGCCATTCAAATCCAGCTTCACTAAATACCTTGTCAATGCCAAGCCGCTCGGCTGCACGCTTGATAGAAGCTGAACCTGGAACAACAAGTGCACGTACACTAGTTGCAACTTTTCTTCCAGATAACACTCTTGCAGCAGCCTCAAGATCTTCTAAACGACCGTTGGTGCACGAACCAATAAATACCGTATGGATTGGAATATCAGAAACAGAGATTCCAGGTTCTAAGTCCATGTAGGAAAGCGCAGCAATGGTAGCGTCTCGCTCAGATTTGGTTTCAAATGATTCAGGTGAAGGTATTTTTGAGCCGACTGGGACCGATTGTGCTGGATTTACACCCCATGTAACCATTGGGCTTAACCCAGTTACATCAATCTCGATCTCATTGTCAAATTGCGCACCTGGGTCTGTGGCCAAGCTACGCCAGTAGGCCACTGCTAAATCCCAGAGCGGCCCTTTTGGACTACGTTCTTTCTCTTTTAGGTATGCAAAGGTTGTTTCATCGGGAGCCACAAGTCCAGATCTCGCACCAGCTTCGATCGCCATATTGCAAAGGGTCATGCGGCCTTCCATTGAGAGGTTGTGTACGACTTCTCCCCGAAACTCGATCAAATGGCCAGTTCCTCCATCAGTACCCAAAGTGTTAATGACAGCTAATGCCAAGTCTTTGGCAGTTGCATCTGAATGAGGGGTGCCAGTCAAAGTCACAGACATTGTCTTGGGACGGGACAGGCGCAGTGTCTGAGTGGCCAAGACGTGTTCAACCTGGCTGGTTCCTATTCCGAACGCAACCGCTCCAAATGCGCCATGTGTTGCGGTATGGCTGTCACCACATACTATGGTCATTCCAGGTTGGGTTAGACCTTTCTCGGGTCCAAGAACATGTATGATTCCATTTCCAGAGCTCGACATGGGATAGTGTTCAATTCCATATTGCTTACAGTACATTTGCTGAAAGCGAAGTTGCTTATCCGCTATTTCGTCAATCAAGCGAAGTTCCAGTTTTCCTGTTGGCACGTCATGATCCGCTGTAGCCATGCAAAGTTCAGGCCTTCTTACCTTTCGCCCTTTGAGCTTTAGTCCTTCGAAAGCCTGTGGGGACGTCACTTCATTGAAAAGATGGAGGTCGATGTATATTAGATCTCCCTCCGGTTTCGAGTCGATCAGTCTCGACTCCCATATTTTGTCGATCAAAGTACGTGGACTAGCCAATTCACTCTCCTTATCGGTGCAATCTGTTCGCTTAGTCAGATGGTTTCTACATTGTTGATGATTGAAAGACCGTTTCCCTTAAATCTGCGACGCTGGCTGACCAAAAAGTCAATCAAGCGTTCGTTGGTCCCTTTGATATGCTCAGCGCACAACGTCGTTGCTGCATCTGCATTGCGTAGTCTCACCATTTCCAGAATTTGCCAATGTTCTTGCCATGCCTTTTCACGTGCTTCGGGTGTTCGAACTTCGAGCCACCTGGTACGCTCTAAGCGTGTCATAGCATTGCGAACTGCTTCAATGAGAAACTTGTTCCCGGAAAGCTGGGCAAGTTCAACGTGAAAATCTCCGCCTGCTCGCACACTTTCTTCTTCATCAAAGGCAGGATGATCTGATTCAAGGAGTTCTGTCAACGATTCAATATCGGCATCAGATGCGCGGCCTATGCTCAGGCGTATGGCGGCTGTTTCAACGGCCTCGCGAAGCTCAGCCAGTGCACGAATTTCAGAAATATCAATAGGCGATATGATCCACCCGCGTCCGTCGCGTTGAACTAATCCCTCTGTCTCAAGACGCATGAGGGCTGCTCTTGCCGGTGTCCGAGAGGCACCAAAAATGCTCTCTAAACCCCTTTCGGTAACCCTCTCGCCGGGCATCAACTCGAGTGAGAGTATGTCAGCACGCACTCGCTGATAAAGGTTAAGTGTCTGCGATGTTACGTCCATCAATCGGTCTCCAATGGTGGTTTTGCAGTGGATATCAGATAAGTATACCATAGTGGTATACCAATAAATCCACATTTATTATCTTTTCTGAGACACCAAGAGTGTTTAGAGCTATAAATGCTGATAGTCCAATTGCCGTACTATGGCAAACAACAGGAGACTTCCTCAAGAAAGAGCTGCTCGAGAAAAGGCCATGCGAGAAGCGGCTTTCAAGGCAAGTCAAGAGAACGGATACAGGAGTTCAAGTAGCTCAAGTAGTTCAAGCTACGACCAAGGGAAATCCAAAGGTCGTGGTGGAGGCGGCTACGGGTATGGAAAGAGCCGCTAGCGAAGAGCGGTTTACTAAAAGATCGCAGCTATTGATTTAGACGCTTGCGAGCCTTAGAAACCACTGCTGGCAAATGTTGAACGCTAGTCCCAAAGTAATGAGGGTGCAAAAGATAGGTTGAATCAAATTCCGTTTAGCCAGGTTATCGATGATGTTTGAATCTCGTGCATACATATATTACATGGCAACCTATAACAGCAGTTTTTGTATCACACCTAACCGTAGAACCACTGTTCTTACTGTTAGCAAAGTAGCCGAGCAACTCAGGCCTTCACCTAATACAGTCAAAAGACTTCTTAGACGGAGAGATATCAAGGGGGTTCGTACCGGACCTTATGGAGGTACCTGGCGCGTAAGCCAGACCGCTATTGATAATTTGGATGTGCCCGCACGCTTTTCCCCGACTGGGCTGACGCGTGGTTCTGGGAAGCGGTGTCTCTAGATAATCGTGGAGAGGAAGCGAAAGCCATCCCTTTGTACGAAGGTGCCATTTCGCGAGGTCTTTCGGGACTTTGGAGGGGGAGAGCATTCGCCTGGCTTGCTAGTTCGTGTTCTAAAGCCGGAAACCCAGAAAGCGCATTGAAATACCTAACAGATGCAGAGCTGGCGGGCGATTATGAGCCTCGAGCGGAGTTC
>JAJYHJ010000091.1 GCA_021784785.1 Actinomycetes bacterium
ATGGACTCAACTCTGATGTCATTTAGGACTCCGACAGGGTTATAGAAGAATGAAACCTCGATTTATGTATTGGTATAAGAATGAGCAATGAACGGCGAAGAAAGAGAGAAAATACGCTGATTAGAGGGAGATTGAACCGATATTCATATCGATAATGGGTTATCCTGTGCCTTAGTGATGGTAGGTGTTTACCTACCCATTAAGGTGAGCTGACCTTGATTTTGATTGGCCTTGCTTCTTATTGCTGCTAACTTTAGCCTGCAAGAAGTTAGGCAGGAACAACCAGTTCTCTCGTATGATTGCGGCGGTTTATAAATCAAGTGGTCGTCGCGGAGGCGTACGCACGAGGGCGTTCACTTGGTATCGTAGTACGTCAGCGGGATCTTCTTAAATATTTTATATAGAATCAGGTCGTATAAGATCTTTATACCTCCTGAAAGGAAAAATGGTAGCGATAGTAGCGGGCCAGCGTTGATTAGTGCGCCGGCGATAATTGGACTCGCACCCGTTCCGAGACTTCGGGCACCGTTGGTCCAGCTAGATAAGTATGCTCTATCTTCGGTGTCGACCATAGCCATGGTATAGGCCTGTCGCGTAGGCACGTCCATCTGTGAGAGCATATGTCTTAGTAGCAATACCGTGACTGCAAGGTACGCGTTGGGCATGAGTGGAACAAGAATTAGTAAAACGTTAGATGGGAGATGGGTAAAGACCATCGTGTTCAAAAGCCCGAAAATTCGAGCGAGCTTGGATGCTACGAGTGATGATATTGCTGAGAGAAGGTTGGTTCCAAAGAAAAGTACGCCTAGTTGGGTAAGGTCGAAGTGAAATCTGATCCTGAACCAATACACGAGTAGGCCCTGCACTATTAAACCAGCAGAGAAAGCGTCCAAGGTGAAGAGTGCAGTAAAGGTCATCACCAATCTGCGTACTTCGACTTTGGGAGAGTAATGGCTTGATGCTGCCTTTGTAGATGAGAGACTGTTCCTATCTTCTCCTACATGGCTTTGTTTAACTTCAATGTCGGGTCCGAGTAAAGAGTAAAGGACGAACTGAAGGAGTCCAGCTAAGGTATATCCGAATACGATCCATGCAAAAACAGTGCCTGTTAGACGAGTATTTGAAGATGTTCCAACGCTAGAGAGTCCGACGAATGCGGCAAGTGCGGCTCCTAAGGCAGTTGACGTATAACCGACGAAGTTAAAGCGGGCGTAGGTTTTCGTACGATCATGCCCACTCGACAGTTTTGAAAGTGCGGCTTGCTCGATACCGAGATAAAGGCCTATTTCCTTTCCGGTTGGACTGACTGTAGCTAAGACTGCAATAACGGTAATGGCGATCACGTTGTGAGTTAGAAGAAGGAAAGGCGTGGAACATGCCCAAAGCAATGTGCTGATAACGAGTAATTTTTTCCGACCAATTGAGTCTACATGTTTGCCAAGAACTAAAGATGCTATTGCTGAAACCAGTAAGACGACTGTGTATAGGATGCCAACGTTTAAGGACGACACACCTGTGTTATGCCAATACAGGGGTAGTGCGATGGCAATGAACCCAAATGCTACCTCTCTTACAATTCGCGCGACGAGTAGATATGTTTCCTGCACAGAGATTCTCATGAATGATCCTTCCGTATTCATATTGACTGTGGTTGCTGGCAGACTAGTTTGAATTAAAGCTCGGGAGCCGAGCAGGGTTACTATAGTGTAGTTCCGGTGGGAAACCGTACCCAAAGACCATAACGAGACATTTTACGAATTGTCGTAGTCTTACATATTTTGTCCTACAAATTGTCTAGTTTGAGATGCGATTTCGACTTATTCTCCCTTGGTTGTGCACAACATGTCCAGCACAGCCAAGGATGCTATTGCAGTTCGTATCCGGTATCTGTTTGTTTATAAAAATTGTCCTCGACTTTTTGAAGTTATAGAGTTCATAAAGCATAAGGCGTAGCTCTAAAGTAGCAGTTGCTAAGACGCGGAGCTTTTCGCGTTTCTACGTGAACTACGATTAACTACCATACGTACGCCTCGCAATGCGGACGGTCGTGTTGCTTGAAGTTCGTGGTAGGGACAGCCTGAGGGGCTATTCAGACTTTAAGAACTCTGTAAAGGCTTTTCTAGAGTTTTGTTTCATTCTACAAGGCTACCTCCGAGCTGAACTTATGACACTAGGCGTACTCCGTGCGGTTGTTTGTGTGATGGCTGGAATGCATCAGAAGGCGAGCCCTCTTGGACATGGCGCATTGCCAGCACTTACTTGCATATCGACGCCAAGTATAAGAGTGTTCTTCGGTACGGAGATAGAGGTTTCCTTTTAGTGAAGTCGGAGATCGAAGGCCTAGTTACCCGAAATCTTTAGGATATTCCGGTTTCGATGTCGAAGGTACAAGTAGCGAGAACTGTGCGAAGCTAGTTTGAATAACTTTTCAGATGGATGTCACCAAAGGTTTAGCCGCTTTGCTTTTACCGTATACGGTATGGCTTCGTGGTGTTTACAAGCCTTCTTTAGCCTGTGGACATGGTTATTTGTAGACAAGGTATCGGTTCAGGTAGACGGCGTGAATCGTTGGAGTCTTCGGCCCAAGGTGTTACGAGAAGATCCAAGACGCATCTCAATTGTGCTGGCGAGACTTGTGAGCGACTGAGTGGCTCATCACGTCTTGTTAAAGCATTGACGTCAAAGGAACGTTTGGATGCTCGGGCCGTTTCTCTTGCGATAGGAGCCTTATTAGATGGCTAGGGTGACGCTTCGTTCCATAAGCAAGACTTACGGTACCGATAAAGTGGTCGACGGCGTGTCTCTTGAAGCGGACGAGGGGGAGTTTGTTGTTCTCCTTGGCCCCTCGGGATGCGGCAAAACGACGACGTTGCGAATTATCTCGGGATTGGAGAATGCATCTTCTGGTGACCTACTTTTTGACGGTGTCTCGGTCTCGTCGACCCCTCCCGAAGATCGCAACGTCGGCATGGTCTTTCAGAACTACGCCCTTTATCCACACATGACGGTATCACAGAATCTGTCGTTTGGCTTGGAGTCTCGGAAGTCGAAGAAGGAAGAGATCAGAAAGGCCGTTCATGAGGTTTGCGAACTCTTGGAGTTGAGCCACGTGATGACCCATAAACCCAAAGAGTTGTCCGGAGGACAGCGTCAAAGGGTGGCTCTGGGAAGAGCTCTAATACGGCAACCATCGGTTTTTCTGATGGATGAGCCACTTTCCAATTTGGATGCAAATCTACGTGAGAGAATGAGGTCTGAGCTGGCCCAACTGCATAGACGACTTCGAATTACTACATTTTATGTGACGCATGATCAAGGTGAAGCGCTAACTCTTTCGGACAAGATTGTTGTTTTGAACGATGGCCGTATCCAGCAAATAGGTACGTCTGATGAGGTTTATCGAAAACCTGCGAACAGTTTTGTGGCAAAGTTCATTGGATCTCCGGGTATGAATCTCTTAGACCTTGAACCTTTGATGATCTCTGGGATGTTGGAACATGGATCAATTTCAGGATTAAAAGAACTTCTTCATGGACAAGGTGCCGACCTGTCGAATGTACTTTTAGGGATACGCCCGGAACATCTCGAGTTGAATGATAACTCTTCGGTGGTGACACTTTATTGCGAGATACAGAGCACGGAGAGATTTGGTAGTCACAACCAGATAAACGGTCTTTTAAATGGCGATAAGGATAGCGTTGTGGTTGCGAAGATACCGCCCGACGTGGAGCTAAATACCACTGATACGGTTAAGTTGTATGCACCATACAGGCATCTGCACTTCTTTGAAAAAACATCAGGCAACAGAATAGAGGTGCTTGACAAGTGAGTATTGGTGTTGGAACTCGCTGGGAACCGGCAGACGAAGAGGCTCTTGAAGCATCTTTGATTGCCCCAACGGCGAGGTTGGGGGTTCGAAAACGAATACGTACTTTGAAGAACAAGTTAATGGGTTATGGACTCATGTTTCCGGCCATATCGGTTTTCGTTGTGTTCTTCTATGTACCGGCAATTTATCTACTGTACATATCCTTCTTCCATTGGGGTATTTTGTCGTCCGCTACAAACTTTGTGGGACTGAAGAACTTCAAAACTCTATTCAGTCAACCACTCTTTTGGCACTCGCTGGTTACTTCGGTGTACTACACCGTAGTGATGATCCCAGCCACTGTTCTTCTGGCTCTAGGAATTGCTATGCTGCTACGAGCTGGCATGGAGGGTAAACGGGGTGGCTTCTTCCGAGGTGCAATTTTTTTACCTCACGTTACGCCTGTCGTCGCAACTTCGATCGTGTGGGTATGGATCTTCAATCCACGGTTTGGTTTGGCAAACTTCCTTTTGACGTCCCTCCATCTTCCAGCGCTAGGTTGGCTTGAGAGCCAGACGTGGGCACTTCCTGCGGTGATGATCGATTCGCTATGGCACTCTTTAGGGTTATACGTGCTGATCTTCTTGGCTGGTCTTGCCAACATTCCGAAAGACCTTATTGAGGTTGCAAGATTAGATGGAGCAAAACGACACCGCATCTTCTACCGTATAATATGGCCCCTCCTATCTCCCACGACCTTCTTTGTGGTTGTTCTTTCAACGGTAAATTCATGGCAAGCGTTCTCTCAGATCTATACGATGACGGGCGGGCCTCACGGTGGTGCCGGTGGTCCAGCGTTTGCAACAACAACGGATTCGTTGTTGGTCTATCAGACCGCGTTTACTTATCTTCACTTCTCCTTAGCTTCTGCCATGAGCCTGATTCTGTTTCTCATAATTCTCACTCTTACTCTGATTCAGAAATGGATATCTGACAGGGTTGTTTTCTACCGATGATTGGAGTGGTTAGTTGAGCAAAGTAAGTTTGTTGAAGCGAATCGCCAAGCAATCATTTATTGTGGTGGTGGCAGCGTTGTTTGCCTTCCCTCTCTATTGGGTGGTGGTAACAGCGTTCAATACCAAAGGTGGAACGTACAGCATTCCGCCAAACTTTATTCCATCGTTTCACCTTGGTCCAATCTCTTACGTAATTACTCATACCAGCTGGTTGCACTACATAGTGAATACGGTTTTCATCGCTGGTGCATCAGTCGTGTTGGTGCTCATAACCTCTGCGATGGCTGGCTATGCATTGTCAGAGCTAACGTTCAGGGGTTCTGGGGTCTTGTTTTTGATGATTGTGGGGGTGATGATGTTGCCAGCACAGGCCCTTCTCATTCCTCAGTACGCAGTCGCTTATCATCTTGGGATTCTAAACACGTACACAGTTCAAATAGTTCCGTTTGCGGCTTCGACGTTTGGAGTGTTTCTCTTTCGCCAGTTCTTTAAGTCACTGCCGAAGGAGTACTGGGAGGCAGCTCGTTTAGAAGGCGTTGGGCATCTTCGATACATCTATAGGGTCGCGGTTCCTTTGGCAAAGCCGGCGGTGCTTACGGTAACCCTACTGACCTTTATAACTTCGTGGAACCAATTTCAGTGGCCCCTTATTATGACTACGTCCCACTCTGTTCAACCTATTGAGGTCGCCCTTAGCCACTATATGCAGACCTTTGAGGCTAATTGGCGCAAGCTCACTTCCGCGGTCGTTCTAGCTCTAGCGCCGATCGTCGTGTTATTTCTCCTGCTGCAAAAACATATTGTCAACGGTGTAGCAGGGAGAGACAGTGGTGTGAACCGTTGACAGGTCCTATTCCAACTAGCAACCGTCGAATATATCTATTAGTTTTGAAAGGAATTGTTTTCACCGATGGTAAAGAACGATGATCAACAACAACCATTGAAGGTTGGTAAAGGTAAAGATGCCTTACGGTCGAGTACGGCGCGTAAGTTCGGAGGATGGACCCTTTTCGGTGGAGCGCTGGCACTCATTGCAAGTGCGTGCGGTTCGAGTGCTTCAGCGTCTCAGGCGAACTCAGGTAGTTCAAAAGGTCCAATAACGTTCCAACTTTGGGAATCTCATAATGGTGGCCCTGTAGGAGCGGCTGTAACGCATCTGGTTGATAACTTTAACGCCACTCACAAGAACGTTCATGTGCAGGTGGTAGTGACGAAGGCCTCCTCCAAACTTGAAGCAGCAATTGCTTCCGGCAATGCACCAGTGTTAGCAGAGATCAGTCACTACGATGGAACGTTCGTAAAAAGTGGAACTTTGGTCTCTTGGAATCAGTTCATGAAGGGTAGTTCCTTGATTAATGGAACTAACTTCTATCCTGGGGTGTGGAAGAACGGTGATGTGGGTGGTCAACACTATCGGTTAGAAGTGGATGCTAAACTATCGGAGGTCTTTTACAACGAGTCTATGTTTGCAAAGGCCGGTATTACGACACCACCTCAAACTTGGAGTCAACTTGCTCAAGACGCAGCAAAATTGAAGACTCCAAACGTGATTCCGATTGGATGGAAGGACTCCTCCGCTCATATTCTGCCCGCCTTTATGTCAAATGGTGGAACTATGTTAAAAGGAAGCAATAGCGTAGGTACTGCCGTTAACTTTAATAATAGTGCAGGTACGACGACATTCAACGAGTTTCGCAGCATGTATGCTAGTGGCCTTTTGACGTTTGATCATGGTACGACATTACGTTCGGATCTAGCATCAGGTCATATGGCTATGATAGATGGAACGTCTGCGGGCTATCAAAAGGTACTCGACGCGGTAGGTGGAGCCTTTAAGGTAGGCGCATTCGTCGAACCGGCAGGCGCCACGGGTCATGCATACAACTTAATTCAAGGTTTGGGATTTGTGATGCCAAAAGGTCACACGAAAGCGCAAGAAGATGCCGCATGGACGTTTGTAAGCTGGTGGTTTGAACCAACGCAACAGGTCTATTGGGATGAAAATACCGGATATGCACCTGAACAAAAGTCAACGACGACTGCTATCTCAACATCGTTCTTAAGTAGCCATCCAGGGCTCGATGCATCTATATCTGCCATTGAGTCTCCATACTCATTTCCTCGACCTGTGTCGGACTCGTACAATGAGGTACAGGCGGTCTTGGATACAGAGTTTTTGGATGCGGTTACGGGTAAAGTGTCAACGAGTTCAGCTCTTGCAACATTAAATCAGCAAGGTAACTCTTATATGAGCGGAGCTAGTGCACTGTAGGACACCGAAGAGGTATGCGGGCTCGGCTCAGCGAGGGGGTCGAGCCCGCAAGCGGTTGTTGATTTAGCTAGTGTATTTGTGTCTTAGACGGTATTGTGAGAGATAATTGATGATCTTGGTGAGAGACGTCGGCACGAACTCGTTAAAGGAAGGGTAGTGGACGACAAAAAAACTAAACACGCCCCAATAGTACTTTTAGTGGAGGACGACGATGATCTGAGAAGATCCACGAAACAGTGCCTTGAGGCAGAGTTCTATCAGGTAAGGGAGATCTCTGATGGAATAGGCGTCATGGGGGTTCTAGAACGAGAACGGATCGACTTAGTCGTCCTAGATGTTCTACTGCCTGTAGTGGACGGCTTCGAACTCTGTAGAAGGATACGGGAGGTATCTAGCTGGACACCGATCATAATGACCACTGCCTTGGGATCGGTGGAAGAGAAGTTGAAAGGCTTTGACTATGGCGCCGACGACTACCTTACGAAACCCTTTTCTCTTGTTGAACTCGTTGCTCGCAGTAGGGCACTTCTGAGGCGGGGTCAAAATATTCGTCCGCCTATGCTTGAGGTACTTGACATTCAGTTAGATCCGTATGCGAAAGTTGCATGGAGGGGCGGAGTAGAACTGAACTTGGCCTCAACGGAGCTGGCGGTCCTGGAGGTGTTGATGCGCAAAGCGGGACTCGTTATCTCTCGACGTTCTATATTAAAGCTTGTTTGGGGTAGTGCACCTGAAGTTACAGAGAATATAGTCGATCAGTATGTGGCACATCTCAGACGAAAGGTGGATAGGCGCTTTGGACGTTCAGACATCGAAACGGTTTACGGGGTCGGCTATAGACTTAAAAAGTAGATTCGTATTAAGCATCGCTCTTTAGCGGATTGTCTTCACTTTGCCTCTACGACTAAAGATAGCGCTATTAGTGGGTATGATTTCTACGGCTTTAGTGCTTTCAGGTGGGCTTTACCTATATAACAGTGTAAGTTCTTCTATTTTGGCAACGATAGAACGCTCCGTCGTGAAAAAGGCCGGAAGAGTGCTGCTTGAAGTTAAATTAGGCGAGATTGCTTTGGCAGAAAACTCGAGCTTGACCGTTAGCAAGGATCAAAGTATCATCCAAATCTATTCTACTAAAGGCGGTCTTATCTACACAACTCAAGCTGCAGGTACTCGTAGTATCTTGGGTAACGATATATCCCACCTTCGATCTTCAGAGACAGTTATAGTGGCGAAGTTTCCATTATCCAGCGGACGAAATAGTGAGATGTTTTACCTTGAGCGGGGCGTTTCGCTCCAAGGGAGTTCAATTGTAGTCGCTGTAGGTGCATCGATGGATCAGCTCCTTGATTCCCAGCGGGATATTTTTGGGGTGTTGGTAACGGTTGGACCTTTAGTGGTGCTCTTAGCTTCTTTGGGTGCTTGGTTCATGACCGGACGAATCTTGGCTCCCGTGGAAACCTTAAGGCAAGAGGCCGAGCTTCTTCTTGATGGTGATAGTGGTAGAAGACTTGTGGTTCCAAATACAACAGATGAGTTAGCTCAACTTGCTTTGACGCTTAACCACTTTCTCCAAGAACACGAGAGAAGTGCCGAGAGTCAGCGCTTATTCGTTGCGGCTGCAAGCCACGAGTTGCGTTCTCCACTTGCCGCTTTAGCTGCGGAAATTGAGGTGGCTCTTATGGTTCAGAGTGATATCGCAGAGTTGAGAAAAACGCTTCAACGAAGTCTTGCTCGTGTAGCTGAATTGACGCAACTAAGTAACGATCTGCTTCTTCTAGCCGCCGGGGATGAAGGAAAGTTGCATATTGAGCGCGAGCGACTGAAGGTCGAAGAGTTGGCTGTCGAGGTTTTGAACGAGTGTCTATCTTTTGCTACGATGCAAGGTTTCTCACTGATCGTCGATCTTGATCCAGATGTCTATCTTTATGCCGATCGCGCTAAGTTCGCGAAAGTGTTATCTAACTTGGTCTACAACGCCCTGTTTTACTCTCAGGGGAGCGTTATTACTTTGAGGAGCTATCGTACCGATAGCTTTTCCGTTGTGGAAGTTCAAGATGATGGCGTGGGCTTTCCCGCTGAGTTTATTCCTCAAGCCTTTGATAGATTCTCCCGAGGAGCGAAAGCTAGACCTCGAGTGGGTGGTTCTGGTCTCGGTCTGTCAATCGCTCAGATGATTGTGGAGCTACATGGAGGTTCAATTGAGGTTGTTGATATAAGCAAGGGAGCGCTTGTGAGGATCAAGATCGATGTGCCAGCGCATGAGGAGCGCAACGGCTAAGCTCGCTTTGCCGATAAACGTTTGATCAATGCCCGCAATGTGTGCTGGTATGGTAGGACGATTCCTACATCACAGTGGTCAAAGATGAGAGCATTTGGATCACTGTTTATTGCAAGGACTATCTTGGAAGACAACGCTCCAATCATGTGATTTAGTTTTCCCGATATGCCAATCGCTACGTAGAGGTCGGGAGAAATGGTTGTTCCCGTGATACCGACCTGTCTGCTTCTAGGGAACCATCCCTTGTCTGCAAGACGACGGGTGCACGCTATTTCGGCAGAGAGTAGACCGGCAAGTTGTTCCACGATATGAATGTCTTCGAAAAGAACTCCATCTCCTACGGCTACAACCCTCTTCGAGCGACTCAGCGGGACCGCTGTGCCCGTCGTCTCTCTTTCGAGGATCTCCAATCCCTCCAATCCCTCCCTACTAACGATATCTATTAGATTAACAGTCGTAGTTTCAGCTGCCTCTTTGGCGCCTGGTGTAACTGTGAATAACTTTATTGAAGTGGTTACGGCGATATCGCAAAAAGTAGTACCATCGATATTTGGCTTAACTCCAACGATGTCTTTTGCAGCGTTGATCTCGGTAACACTTCCAACCACTCCTGCGTTCAGCGTGGCAGAAAGGTAGCCGCTGACCTCCTTCCCCCATGAACTGTCTGATATCAAGACGGCAGCGCTTACGTAATTTTTTATCGTATTGGCTATTTCTTTGGCCGCTGACCTGCTCGAGTGTTTTGAAATTTTATATGCTTTTGTCGTCTCCTTCGGAACCTCCAACACCTCGCCGTTACCTGCGTGAAACACAGTTAATGTGGCTGGTATCTGTGAGGCTAACTGGGAGGCAGTAGCGAGAGTGTGTATATCTGTGACACGATCCTTACCCTCGGTAATGCAAATGATCTCAATGTCGTATGGTTGTCTTGAACTATCTTCTAAAGTAGTTTCCGCATGCGTATTTTTGGATACGGTTGTTGGCGAATGGTTTGTCGAAGCGTGAGAGGTTTGTAACGAACGATGAATGCAGTCCATCGCAGCTTCGATTCCCTCTTCTACTGTGGTGAACAGACGCGGAAAGCGACTTCGTTGAAACTGTTTCACTCCAACTACATCTGTTGTTCTAGTTGGCAAGTTTAGCGGCGTATACTTCAAACTCTTAGCGTCGACAGTTGAGATTAGATGATCCATGGAAGTGTCCCAAGCGTGAGAGGTTGATTTGCAGGGTTTGCAAAGCCGCTCGGAACACGTAAACACAACGGGAGCGTTGATCTTGTATGTCAAGGTTGTGTCATCTGCGAGGGACTTTAGATGAAGTGATGAACCATCGGTAGCGTCGAATAACGATACAACATTGCCTGCGAAGTTGAATCCTAAGAGCGCTGCGATCTGCCTCGGAACTAATCCAGTTTCACCGTCAATGCTGCGATCTCCTGCGAGCACGAAGTCGAAGGGACCTTGGGATAAAAGAACATCTTTTAGAATCTGCGCAGTAGCAAGAGTGTCGCTTCCTTTAAACGAGGCGTCTGACACGAGAATCCCTCGGTCTACCCCGCAAAGTATGGCCTGTCGTAATACCTGAGCTGCAGACGGTGGTCCTAAGGTTATGGCCTCGGTAGAGGCGCCAAGTTGCTTGGCCAGAAGCACGCCTTGAGCGACAGCCCGTGCGGACAAGGGGTCCATTTCGCTAGGGCCGTCTCGTCTGAGACGACCGTTAGGTAGAAGTTCCAACTCGGCTACTACTGGTACTTGTTTGACGAGAATTGCGATCTTCATGACTCGTGACCCCTTGCTGCATTCATAGGATTCATGGACAAGACGTCCTGCTCAACATCTTTGAAAGAGACTATGGTTTAACTTAGAACGACTGTGATATAGAGTTTGGATCCAACTTTGCCTAGTGGTTAAAGTTCGGTAAAGTTGCAGTGAACTTAGATTCAAATTTGCAACCCTGAACGTCTCATACATTAAATTGATTGAGGTTTTAGGTGAGACCTAGACATAAATAAATTGTCTGGGTTGTTGGGAGTCCACGGAAAGTGGCAGTTCGCTTGCATGGGTTTAATAGAATTTGACGGCGCTAATCTAGATAGTGTGAGGTGAATATCACGACAGCGAGGCAATTCGCTGATTGATCTAGCGAACGTCGGTTTACGAAGATGGTTGAGAGGGTTTGACAAGTAGCAACTTTGAGCTACGTAAGTTTCAGAGATTGGAGGGTAATTTGAAAGCAGATTCATCAGAGAGTCCGGACGTTGATATCCACGGTGGCCACCGAGATGTTACTGGTGGTGCGCATAGAGCGGCCGTATTCGGAATATCCGATGGACTAGTGACAAATGTATCCTTGATTCTTGGCGTGGCAGGTGCCCATCCAGCAGCCTCCGCGGTGAAGCTGGCGGGACTTGCAGGGCTGATGGCGGGTGCATGTTCAATGGCGATAGGGGAGTATATCTCCATGAAAGCACAAGGGGAGTTGGTTAGTCGAGAGATAGCAGTCGAAGCTGAGGAGCTTAAACGTAATCCGGTAGGTGAAACCAAGGAGTTAGCTGCTCTTTATGAACGGCGCGGACTCTCTAAGGAGCTTGCCTTTGAGGTCGCCAAGGCCCTGATGGCTCACCCGAGAACCGCTCTTGAGGTACATACCATGGAAGAACTGGGCGTTGGTACAGACACCTTTGGTTCACCGTGGAGAGCCGCAGTCGCTTCGTTCGCTTCTTTTGCAATCGGCGCTTTTGTGCCACTTGCGGCGTGGCTGTTTGTCGGAGGAGCTACTGCAGTTATAGTATCTATCGTGGTTACAGGACTGACTGCCTTAGCAGTAGGTGCTTCTCTTGCATACTTTACTGGTCGATCTTATATTCTTTCTGCACTAAGACAGCTAGTATTTTCCGCAATTGCAAGCGGCTTAACTTATTTGGTTGGATACCTGGTGGGAAATGGAACTATCTAGTACCTCAGTTGTTGTTAGTTAAGGCTATATTTGCGCCTTTGCATAATTCAATTTATGAACGATGGTTCCTATAGCGGCCATACGGGCTAGATGCTGGATCGTGAGACTTGTCGTTGTGGTTATCTATATGGTGCTTATTAGCCTTGCGTGAGCAGTAGTCAAGTTCCTACGCTTCCAAAACGTGTGATTCCAACGGTGGCCAATCTTTGACTGGGTTCATTTCTTCGATATTTGAGTATTGCCTAATGGTGCTGTAGCGCTCAGTGTAGTTAACCATACGACACTACGAACTTTATGAAGGATTTCTTCATGACGGTAGGAGGACTGGTATCCAAAGATTGACCAGAAGAGTAACTTATCGGTTGCATTATGCTCGGTAGGTCTTTGCGCATGTTGAGAAGCAAACATCACTGACTTCACAGTTAGCTTTGGCGTTTTGGTCGCGGGCAAGTACCTTGAGTTCAAAAGGTGTGCTCAAATAGGGTCTTGGGAAACTGGGGGGAACCGACATCTTGGAGAAGTAGTTGGAGTGGCATCTCTGGGGATCTAATGGTGCCCGACGGCGAAGTTGAGCGATCGTGTATGTTGAGGATTTCCTCGAACTAAATTGAAATGAAACGGTCGTTGAGGCAATTGTGAAAATTGCAGTGCCTCCTTACGAACTACTAGCTAAAGAGTTCATCGCGGAACGTTACCACTTCATAAACGCGTTGCCTGTTTTCTGTTTTTGCGAGCGAAGCAAGACGTTGCCGCAGATGGCGGCCGAGCGTCTAGAAGTTAGGAGCATTCAGCGAGTGGTCAATGACTTGAGGTGTAGTGATCTCCCCACCGCGTTCACCCCTTCGAGTGACGCTTCATTTCACGTTACAATATAACGTAAGTAAGGCACATCAACGTAGTTCGTGCTAGACAACCAAGAGCTTTATTGCTTCATGTCCTTGAGGAGAAAGATGAGCACCACAACAGAACTTCACGAGATCGCAGTCAAAATGGTGTCTAATGGCAAAGGGATACTTGCGGCCGATGAGTCAAGTCCAACTCTTTCTAAGCGTTTTGAAAAATTAGGAATAGAGTCGACAGAGGAGTCACGCAGGACGTGGAGGGAGATGTTATTTACCACACCATCTCTGTCTAAATATATCTCAGGTACGATACTTTTTGACGAAACATTTAACCAATCTTTCTCTAACGGGCAGAGCTTCCCAGACGCTCTTACCGCTCTCGGGATTCTGCCAGGCATTAAAGTTGATACGGGCGCAAAAGAGTTGCAGGGCTTTCCGGGAGAGACGGTAACCGAAGGACTCGATGGACTTGGTGCACGTCTTGAAGGATATAGAGAAAAGGGAGCTCGTTTCGCAAAGTGGCGAGCCGTGATCAATATCGGCGAGAATAAACCAAGTCGCACAGCACTAATCGCTAATGCCCATGCTCTTGCTAGATACGCAAAACTCTGCCAACAAAACGACATCGTGCCTATCGTAGAGCCGGAGGTCCTAATGACTGGTTCTCATACTATAGAAGAGTCATTTAGAGCGACAAGAGCGGCTCTTCTTGCCACTTTCGAACAGTTGGCGCTTTTTGATGTTGTCCTAAGTGAGATGGTCTTGAAACCATCCATGGTTATTTCGGGTGATAAGTGCGAGGTTCAAGCTACCGAAGAAGAAGTAGCGAACAACTCAGTTGAGTGTTATCGTCAGTGCGTGCCTGCAGCTGTCGCCGGTATCGCTCTTTTATCTGGCGGACAGGCTGACGCTCTTGCTACGTCTCATCTCAACAAGATGAACTCCTTGCACAAGGATCTTCCATGGCCGATTACTTTCTCTTATGGTAGGGGACTACAAGATGAAGCAATGAGAACATGGGGTGGCGATGCAAACAACTTTGACCATGCTCAGGCTGCTCTCTTTAAGCACGCCCAAGCCAACTTCAAAGCTGCATGTGGTGAGCTCTAACTGACTTTCCCACAGTGGAAATGCATACTTAGGTTCCGCAAACTTGTTTTGAAGTAACACTGTAAATCACTTTATAAAGTATGACATGGATGGATCGTCTGCAACTGAACGCCTTATCGCTCGGCTGCAGACGATGAATTGAATCCAAAGACGTTTTCGTATACTCCGAGCCCTGAGAGGATGGAGTTAGGGGAATGGCAAAGAGATATTCACGTGAGGTAAGAGAGATCTGTTAGCACGGTTGAAGATTACTTGGGCAAGCATTCTTCGTATTTTGGTCGGAGATTCGGTCGGGTGCAGGCTGCGTACGGTTCAAAAAGGGGTATAGGCGATTTTCATTTGAACACCTTTGTTTAATCCAAAGCTTGTTCCTAGACCTACAATGAGACGTTGGTGAGGTATGTGAGTCTTTCTCAGGCAACCGAACGCAATTTGATTTGCCGTTAATTCGTCTTATCTCTCAAGCGCTGGCATATGGGCGAATACAGTTGTACCTGCGTCGGGCTGCGAGTAAATCTCGAGGTGTCCACCAAGGAGTTCCATCCGTTCTTTCATTCCCAAGATTCCGAAACTCTCCGTCTTTCTCGGGGCCAACGGGTCAAATCCCACTCCTTTGTCGATTACCGTAAGAACTACTTCGCCTCCAAATCTCTTCAACTTAATGGTGGCTCGGTCCGATTCGGAGTGTTTGCTTACATTTGTTAGGGCTTCTTGACATACTCGATATAACGTTACCTCAACCTCAGGGGAGATCTCGCCAATTTCACCGATATCAAGGGCGATATCAAGTGACGGATATATCCTTTTTAAGTACTCAAGGGCGCCAGGAAGACCAAAGTCGTCTATGACGGTAGGGCGTAAGGCAGATATCACTCTGCGGACTTCACTTACCGCCATATTTGCTAGCTCTCTCGATTGATCTAATTCTTTTATAAGCTCTTGGTCGACGCTCGAAATAATGGAGGTAGCGGCATCAATATGGAATAAAAGAGATAGGAGTACTTGACCAACGCCGTCATGAACTTCGCTCGCGACCCTACGACGTTCCATCTCGGTAGCGGATAGAAAAGACTTTGCAAACTTAGATATCTCGGCCTCACGTTGGATTATACGGGCGTGAAGCATTGCGTTTTCGACGGCTCCTGCAAAGAGATTAGCGACATCTTTCAGGGGATAAAGTCGGTACTCTAAGTCTTCAATGGTGTCGCGCCAATGGACATTTAGAACACCGACAGCAACATCACCTTGTCTGAGGAGTGGAACCGAGATAAGACTGCGGTAATCTTCTCCCCTCAACTCCGGGATATACCGATACCGTCGGTCCTCCCATTTATTAGGAACGACTGCGGGTACTCGATTTCTTGCAACCCATCCGGCGACTCCCTCGCCTAGGGGAAGCTCCACATGTCCAACCTGTGTGTCAAATGGGGGTGTGGCGCCAATGAGCGAGACCGTGCCCTTTTCATTGTTGACGATATGCACGAAGCAAACGTCTGCACCGACTGCCTCTGCTACTAGTTCGGCTACTCTTGCGGCAAGTTGAACTAAGTCGAGCTGCAGCGTCATCGCCTCGGCTATCGAGCGAATAAGTCGCAGTTGTGATGATCCATAGATATCAGGAAGTGTCAATGGAAAACCCCTTCTCTTAGAGCCGCGGCTACCGCCTGAGAACGATCTTTAACGTCTAACTTCCGATATATCGACGAAAGATGGGTCTTCACTGTCTCCTCGCCAAGGACTAACTTTTGAGCCACCGCCCGATTTGAGAGCCCTTTTACTACCAAGCCAAGTACTTCAGATTCTCTTTGCGTTAATCCTAGATGGGCTCCCGGCCAGAACTCCCCAGATTGGAGTCGTGCCGCGAAAAGAGCGACTCGTCCGGCTATCGCAGGATCTATAACCACTTCTCCGCCCGCGACTCTTTCCAGCTGCCCGACTAGTTCTTCTCCGCCCATCTGTTTGAGAAGGTATCCCTTCGCTCCTACTCGAAGCGCTTGAAATAGGTACTGTTCATCGTCGTAGACGGTGAAAAATACGACGGGTATTTCCGGAAACCGCCGACCTAGCTCTACACAGAGGTCAACTCCTGAGTCTGCCTTCAGTCGTAGGTCGGTAAGCACAACAGTGATGCTATCGTGAAGCTCGTCTACTAACTTGAGTGCCTCTGCATATGACTTCGCCGTTCCAACGATAGAGACCCTCGAGCTATAGTGTCTCAGCATTGAATCGAGGCCATCAAGAATTACCTGGTGATCGTCGACAACAAATATATTCAACAAAGGCAGTCCACCTTTTAGTCGCTAAGACAATACCTTATTATAAAGTTGAGGATAACTTGTTATATGCTTTCGTAAAGCATAAAAAAGGTGATCTTAGATTTATATCACCTAACATCGCAGTACAATTTCCAACTTTGGAGATCGACTGACCTCGTCCGTTTACACAACAAGCGCACTTCACAGTTTTAATAGAGCCTTAGACCAACACTCACCGCTGAATTCACCCCAATAGGTGAACATAGTAAATCCTAGTCGAAGTAGGTTTTTATAGCAAGATAACGTTGTTGATATCAATACTCAAGGGTCATTAGTTTAAGGACTACCTAGCGACCAGGGTAAGCAAGCGGGAGGTTCAAAGAGATGGCAGCAGATATTAAGATTGTACCGTCTGTTTTACCATGCGACTTCGGTGCTCTCGGTGCAGATCTTGAACGCCTTGAAGATGCAGGCGTGGACAAGATTCAATTTGATGTCATGGATGGACACTTCGTGCCTAACCTAACCTTCGGGCAAGACATTATAGCTTCGGCAAGAAAGTATACGTCCTTGCCATTCGAGGCTCACCTCATGATCTATGCTCCAGAGAGCACCCTCGAGCGGTACGTGGAGGCAGGTTGCGATCTTATCATAGTACACGCCGAAGCGACGACCCATTTGCATCGAACCTTAAATCAGATCAGGGGTTTAGGAGTTCATTCAGCCGTTGCACTTAACCCAGCTACACCTATCTCTTCTATTGAGTACGTACTCGACAGTTGTGACATGATCCTTATTATGACGGTCAATCCGGGTTTTGGAGGTCAAGCCTACATACAGGAGATGGAGCCCAAAATTGTAGCGCTCAAGAGTCTTCTAAAGGCTCGTAATCTAGACATTCCAATAGAGGTTGACGGCGGGATATCTCCAAAGACCGTAGCGGGCGCGGTCAAGGCTGGAGCCACCCACCTTGTATCTGGATCGTCTATCTTTAGTCTTCCTTCTGGGCTAAAGGCAGCGGTTGCAGAGTTGAGAGAGCTCGCTGAAGCGGCAATGAGCTAGTAAATACTGAAAACGACTTAGGGGAATGATGCAACGCACAGATCGCTATCATAATAGTTTAGGCTCGCTGGACGCAGAGGTCTTGACGGCCCTACGTATGTTGTCGCTAGACCAAGTAGAGGCTGCTAACTCAGGGCACCCAGGCCTACCTTTAGGTGCTGCGCCTATTATACACGCTATCTATACTCGTTTTTTACGATTTGATCCCTACGATACTGAGTGGGTCGGACGAGATCGTTTCATATTGAGCGCTGGCCATGGGTCCGCCCTTTTGTATTCAGCCCTGTACCTTTTCGGCGTCGATTTGACAGTTGAGGATCTACGGAGCTTCAGAAGGCTTGGATCAAAGACTCCGGGGCACCCGGAGTACGGGCACACAAAAGGTGTAGAGACCACTACTGGGCCATTAGGTCAAGGTTTTGCGACGGCTGTGGGAGTCGCATTGGGACAAAAACTTCAAGGCAATCGAGCCGCCCAAATCAATCCGATAGCTATCGACCTTTTGGATCAAAAGACCTTCGTATTGGCATCTGACGGCGATCTCATGGAGGGAGTATCTCACGAAAGCGCGTCGCTGGCCGGGAACCTCGGGCTTGATAACCTGATCGTACTTTTTGATTCTAACGATATAACTATCGATGGACCTGCTTCGCAAAGTTGCAGAGATGACGTTTTGGGACGTTTTAAGTCCTATGGCTGGCAGACCTATAGAGTTGACGACGGTAACGACGTAGAGGCAGTTACTAAGACTTTGCAGGGAGCTATGTCAGAGCAGAGTGCCCCTGTATTGATAGAGGTGAAGACTGTTATTGGTGCCGGATCACCTAATCGAGCTGGCCTAAGTAAAGCTCATGGGTCGCCACTTGGGAAAGAGGAGACCCTATTGACCAAAGCAGCATACGGCTGGAGTAACGCACCTTTTGAGGTTTCAGCTGAAACTCTTGCAGCCCTAGAACGTTTCAAAGAACAACGACACGAAGAGAGACTCCAGTGGGATGCTTCCATCGCTGATCTTGACTCCGAGATTAAATTGTTGTTGAATGAGATCTTTACCAATCAGCCCATATCTGCCCTCCCAAACACGTCTTTCCAGACGAATTCGAAACTCGCGACCCGAAAAGCATCACGAGAGATTCTCTCTGAAGTATGCTGCCTAGAAGCACGTGTAGTCGGTGGCGCTGCAGACCTTGCTGAGTCCAACGGGGTTAATCTAGAACTTCCTATTATTGATCACTCCTCGCTGGATAAGCATAGCGAAGGTAAAACAGTGCACTACGGGGTTAGAGAGCATGCAATGGCTGCTTCCTCGAACGGACTAGCGCTTGTTGGAATGCGACCGTATTGTTCTACGTTTCTGGTGTTCTCTGATTATCTGCGGCCGGCCCTTCGTCTGTCTGCATTGATGTCGCTACCCGTTCTTTACATCTTTACGCACGACTCCATCGCATTGGGAGAAGACGGACCGACCCATCAGCCCGTAGAACATCTAAGTGCTCTAAGGGCAATTCCAAATAACTTGGTATTAAGACCAGCTGACGCTAACGAAACACTTTCTTGCTATCGGTTTGCCTTAGGCCAAAACTCATCTCCAACTTCACTAATACTAACGCGCCAAGATCTTGAGGTATTAGCTCCGACAGAAGGTGATTGGGTCAAAGAAAAAGGGGCGAGAATCGTCCATGGTGGTAGCGCTGAAGATAGTCTAGTAATTGTTGCTACGGGATCAGAGGTGACTCTCGCAATAGCCGGCGCCAAAGAGATTGAGCGATTGAATGACATCTCTGTCCGTGTCATTTCCGTTCCTTGGCGGGAAAGGTTCCTTTCGTTAGAGAAGGATTCCTTCGAGCAGTTAGTGCCGCCGCGCTGTCCGGTCATTGTGGTTGAAGCCGGAATCGAACAGGGATGGGAGCGCCTAAGCAGTCGTGGTGGATTCATTGGTATGCGCTCTTTTGGTGCCTCAGGAGATAAAGATGAACTTTTCGCACACTTTGGATTTACTACGCGAAGCATTAGCGAGTTAGCTGACCAACTTCTCGTCCATGAACCGTCAGCGGTCGCTTCAGATCTCCTACTAGCCACAGAACTTGCTGCTCTTAACTGCCAGGACTACGTAGGCAAAGGTGATAAAAATAAGGCTGATCACGCTGCTGTCGAGGCGCTGAGGAACTCGCTTGCTGGAGCGAAGTTTCGCGGGCACGTAGTAATCGGCGAGGGGGCTAAAGATGAGGCACCGATGCTCTTTGAGGGCGAGGTAGTCGGTAGTCCTGCTCCAGGAGCAGAGGAGTTTGATATAGCGGTGGATCCTCTAGAAGGAACTAATTATGCCGCTAAAGGCATTGATGGTGCTATCTCCGTTATAGCTGTATCTAGGCGAGGATCGATGGCTTCGATGCCCGCTTATTACATGGAAAAGTTGGTTACACGTTACGGTACCTACGATGAATTATCCTTAGACAAACCTATCTCGGTAAACCTAGAGATAATCGCTTCACACAAAAACGTACGGGTCGATACTCTAACCGCTTTTGTCTTAGATAAGCCGAGGCATGAGCCAGTAATACGGGAGATGAGATCCCTTGGAGTTCGTGTTATCCAAGCTTCCGATGGTGATGTGCTTGGTTCTCTTCGGGCACTTTTGCCGACGGACTCTGTCGATCTCCTTTACGGTATAGGAGGAGCTCCTGAAGGTGTGATCTCGGCGGCTACAGCGCAGTCTCTGGGCGGCGTAATGCTCGCGCGTCTATCGCCTCAAACACCTGATGAGATAGAGTCGCTGACACGTTGGAATTCTTCTTGGGACACACTTCGTTATCGTGCCTCCGACCTGACTGCAGAAAATGCCATCATGGTTGCTACGGCTATAACTTCTACGTCGATACTTCGGGCGCCAGAAAACGTGGCAACTGACGACTTGCTACTTCACTCAGTTGTAGTAGAAAACGGGAAAGTCAAGTTCATCTCCCGCCACTTCAAGCCCGTCATTCGTTAACAGAATTACTCATCTATAAAAAAAATACACAGTCAAGTTAGAATCGAAAGGATGGACAATTGCCCTACCGCCAAGCTCTCATTCAGAAGCATAGTATTAATGGAAGCCCGCTACATGTACCAATGTTGGCGATAGCTGGAGACTCTGCAACCGGTAAAACCACTCTGTCTAAAGGACTTGCAAAGGCTCTCGGACCTGAGCAAATAACCTGGATGTGTACGGATGACTATCATAGGTACGACCGCAATGAGCGTAAAGATCTACCTTTTACGGCATTACATCCTGACTGTAACTACCTTGAGATAATGGAACAACACCTTCAGCTTTTAACTCTCGGGCAGCCTATTTTAAAACCTATCTACAACCACGATGGTGGTACGTTGGATCGCCCGGTCCTAGTTCAGCCAACAAAGTACGTAATTGTTGACGGTCTTTTCCCTCTTTGGTCCAAGCTTTCTCGCGCATGTTTCGACGTAACGGTCTTCTTGGACCCACCAGAGCATATTCGGCGCCAATGGAAAGTCTATAGAGACGTTACGAAACGGCACTACACTGAAGCACAGGTTCTAAAAGACCTGGATAAGAGGGAGCCGGAGTCCGAGGCATATATTCGACCTCAAAGGAAAAATGCTGATATCGTAATTCGATTTGCGCCCGTTGAGGGCGCTGCCGACTCTAAAACGCTCAGTGCAACGATCTTGCTGCGACCAACTATTCCTCATCCTGACCTTTCAGACGTTCTTTCGAATAATCCTAATGGCGCGTTGCATATGAAGCTAATAAGGGACGATGACGGCAAACCTGTAGATGCAATTCATGTTCATGGTCACGCCACAAGAGAAGCATCTCGAGAGATTGAAGCGGCTATCTGGTCTAAACTAGGAATAGATACTCCTGTTCCCGAGTGTCTTGGTGAAATTGAAGATGGTCGTAGAAGCGAACCTCTTGCGATAGCGCAACTTATTCTTTTGTACCACCTTCTTCTCGTTTCATAACAACGCAGATTCTGACAAACAAAGGATGGCTTTACGTCAAACCACTTCGTTGTGCAAAATGGGAATGAAGTGGCTGAGAATTGAACGCGCAAATTAACTTGTGACAGATGTGCCCGATTTTCTACTAAGAGACTCTAGCTGTCGTTGGCTCGTGGATTCTGAGATTGCTATGTTACCTTAGCGTCTAATAAATAACGATCTGAATATATATCGAACTCGCCATACTATGATGAGCGATCAAGTAACTATGAGAATGAGATCCACCAAACATACAGTGACGAAAGCGACGAGGAGTCGTGCTTTATTGTCCTTAGCCGTGGTTATGGTTTTAGTGCTTTCAGGCTTCGGGATAGTAGTGATGACACAAAGCGCCACTCCAAAAGGAGTTCCAGCCAGCAGAAAAAGCGCGAAAGTGCAAAAGACTGTGTTAACGAAGATTGAAACCTATTTAAGCGCATACGGTGTGGTGTCTTCTCAGATAGTGGCAGAAAATAAACTTCCTGGAACATCGGCTTGGAAGTTAACCAATGTCCCAACAAGTGGTTACGTGCAAGGATTTGCAAACAAGACCTACGCTAAGGTCGGCGAAAGCGTGACGATGTATATCTCATCGACAGTTCCGACGTATCGTATCTATGCATATCGGATGGGATACTACCAAGGCAAAGGAGCACACCTTGTATGGACGTCTCCGGTTGAGTCAGGCGGTGTTCAACCTACATGTCCAGTTACTCCGGGCATTAATATGGTTGCGTGCGACAACTGGTCTCCGTCTGTTACGCTTAAAATTACTAAGGATTTCTTTCAAGGGGATTACCTCTTCAAGCTCGTAGGATCTGGTGGTCAGCAGTCGTACATTCCTCTCACCGTCTGGGATCCTTCTTCGAAAGGTACATACCTAATAAAAAATGATATCTTTACCTGGCAAGCTTGGAATCCGTACGGTGGCTACGACTTCTACGTCGGACAGGGTTCTTGTCCGCCAAATCACTATCCTTTATGCTCTCGTGCGCGTGTAGTGTCCTTTGATCGCCCTTACGCTTATGGCGGGGGAGCGGCTGATTTTATGGCTAATGAGTATCCATTGGTACGTTTTATGGAAAAACATGGTCTCAACGTATCTTATGCAAATGATCAAACTGTAATCGAGCATCCATCGATCCTTCAAAACCATGTAGCAGTTCTATCATTAGGACACGATGAGTGCTGGTCGTATAGAGAACGAATTGCTGCCACTACGGCACGAAAACATGGCGTTAATTTCATATTTTTCGGTGCAAGTGCGATGCTACGTCACGTTAGGTTGCAGCCGTCTCCCCTGGGATCGAATCGAGAAGAAGTCGACTACAGAAACTCCTTAAAGGACCCTCTATACGGTAAGGGGAACCCTCTTGAGGTTACGGGAAATACGTGGATGTCGCCTCCAGCGTCTTGGCCTGAAACCGGATTTGTTGGTGAGTCCTATGCAGGCTACTTGCTAAACGGCGCTCCGCCAGCCCCGTTCGTGGTTGCAGATGCGTCATCATGGATCTTTAAAGGAACTGGACTAAAAGATGGGTCTACTATACCGGGGGTACTTCAGTCTGACTTCGATCACTTCTACCTTCCAAATCCGCACCCCAACGATCTGCAGATACTTGGGCACTCACCAATACCAGTAGCTAATGTCATTACCGATTTAGGTACCCAGAACGGCTACGCCTACTCCGATATGACCTACTATACCGACACCTCCTCGGCTGCTGGTGTATTTGACTCCGGAACGAACAACTGGATCTACTCGTTAAATTCATGCAAGTCAACCTCGACTAGCTGTCCGTCTCCTATGACGAGGAAGATAACCGGAAATCTACTTTGGCTCTTTGGCCAAGGTCCAACCGGTAAGTTGCGTCCCTCTGTGGCCAACTACAGTACGTTCTACCCTGGTTAGTCAGGCAGGGTCAAGTTCAAATCAACTTACCGTTCACTATGACTGTACCGTTGTTTCATCACCATGGGCGCGATGTATATAGGTTCTGCGCCTAGAGGACGCTTCCATTATAGATCAAAGACTGAAACCGATTCTCGGAAGAGACGAGGGCGGTATGGACTTGTGGCATTTGACTTGAGCATCCGACATCGTTGATATTGGTGAGGCATGTCGAACCTAGTATCGTTCGGTTATTTGGACTTCCGATGAAGTGTTTTTGTCTCTGGATCTCAGAGTTGCCTAAACATAGGCTGTAGAGTAGTGTGTGGGGCGCAGATTCCGCGTATGAGGCTTGACAGGGATAGACGCTAAGGAACTGTAAGAGAATAACTATAACATATTCTATATTTTGTGCTACTGTCTTGTTATGGAGAAGAGCCCGATAGCAGAACGGTTCAGCCTGATATCTTGGGCTCTCGACGAAAGACTGCGCCGAATCGTAGCTGCAGGTGAGGCCAAAGTCTTAGGGCATGGTGGGGTTTCAGAAGTCTCCCGAGCGACAGGGGTTTCTCGCCGTGCCATTCACGTCGGGTTGAAAGAACTTGAGACCCAACCAGAAGAAGGCAACGACAATGCTGGACGTATCCGCCGGGCAGGTGGAGGACGCAAGAAAGTCACCGACAAAGATGTCACTCTGGGGGCCGATCTCGAATCGCTGGTGGAACCTGTGACACGAGGAGATCCAGAGTCTCCTCTGAGGTGGACCACCAAGAGCCTTCGGGGGCTTTCAGAAGAGCTGAAGGCCATGGGACATGTGGTAAGTCATACGTCTGTAGGGAACCTGTTAGAAGAATTGGGGTACAGTCTTCAGTCCAATGCCAAAACTCTGGAAGGGTCGAGCCATCCAGATCGCAATGCCCAGTTCGAATACATCAACTCAGAAACAACTCGGCGTTTAGAGGCCGGCTCTCCGGTGATCTCGGTGGATACCAAGAAGAAGGAACTCATTGGTCCATTCAAGAATAACGGGAGGACCTGGCGACCAAAGGGAGACCCAGAGAAGGTCAACGTCTATGACTTTGTCGATGCTGAACTAGGCCGGGCCAACCCCTATGGGGTCTATGACCTGTCAGCTGATTCGGGCTGGGTTAGCGTTGGCACCGATCACGACACTGCAGCATTTGCAGTGCAGACCATCAGGCGTTGGTGGCAAAACATTGGCTCTGTCACCTATCCTTCTGCGACGGAACTTCTAATCACGGCGGACGGGGGTGGAAGCAACGGATCTCGGGTAAGGCTCTGGAAGCTTGAGATTCAGAAATTAACAGATGAGATCAAGATCCCCATCACGGTTTGTCATTTTCCACCAGGAACAAGTAAGTGGAATAAGATTGAACATCGCCTGTTTTCTTACATCTCCATGAGCTGGAGAGGGCAGCCTCTGGTCAGTCATGAAGTCATGGTAAACCTGATTGCCAATACCAGAACCAAAAGTGGCCTTACAGTTCAGGCGGAGCTTGATCCCGGAAACTACCCCAAAGGGGTGAAGGTTTCTGATGAGGAGTTTTCCTCCATCAATCTCGTACGCAACTCTTTCCATGGAGAGTGGAACTACTCCATACACCCCAGAGGAAGTTAGAGGGGTTATACTTATTCTTTTACAGGCCCTAAGTTGATGGTATTCGGGTGATCCCACTCTTCCGCCCAGTCGCTGAGGGCCTCTACCGCGCCCTGTAGCTCGCGGCCCTTCTCGGTGAGGGTATAGTCGATGCGGACGGGGGTGCTGTCATGCACGTGCCGCTCGATGATGCCCTCCCGTTGCAGTTCCTGCAGCCGTTCGGCCAGCATCTTGTCGCTCAATCCGGGGATGAGGTCGCGGATCTCGCCGAAGCGGGTGACCCCGTGGAGCATGACCCGCAGGATGGCGCCGACCCAGCGACGCCCGATCAGCTCCACCGCGTGGTGGAACAGAGGACAGAACGCCTCGTCGTTCCGCTCCATGTCAAGCTCCCTTTATTTACAACACACTGTCCACGAATTCTTTTTGTTCCAGTTGTAATGCATAAGCTAATGGACTCATGTCTAAAGCACTGTGAATACGTTCAATATTATAGTAATTAATTTCCTGAGATATTACTTCAATGAGTTCTACGT
>JAJYHJ010000150.1 GCA_021784785.1 Actinomycetes bacterium
GCGATACTGGCCGTGCTTGGAGAGGCGAGAACGACTCTCAGACGAGTGAGAATGAAGCCCAAGGGAAGAACCTTGAGAACGGTGCATCTGGTGAGTAGACTCACTATTTATCATTCAGATGCAACGGCCCGACTACCAACTCGTAGGTAATGCTTTGCTTATAAAGCAGTTCAAATTCGAAATTAGTTGGTTTGAAGTAATGCTTTGATTGATTGCTGTTGCCCAGACTCTTACCAGATACAGTCGGAGTCTCCTTACGGTTACCTTTTCTGCTAAATGTGGATGTAGTTGAACTGATGGTGACGACGACGTTTAATTAGTTTAGTAACGGCATCAACCAATCTTTATGGACCAACTTTGTATAGGTGGGTGTTGATGGTTCGGTGGCAGAGATGCAGATCCTTGCACGAACGCTGACTGCTATTTCTTAACTGTTAAAAGTAATGTCAATTGTGACGTTGTCCCTTAGTCAAGCTTTCAGTTGCTACCTACTGTGGAAGTAGCGGCTACATTTGCTAAAAACTTTGGCTTGAAAGGTTAACGACCATATGGCACTACATTCCAAACTGCCCGAACTTCAAAGTGCAACACTGCCAAAACCTAGCTATCGATTAAGAGAACGACTTGACAACACTCCTGTACTTGTGTTTTGGGAAACGACTAAAGTATGTCCCCTTACATGCCTTCACTGTCGGGCAGAGTCCATATCTTTAGCTCCACCCGAGGAGCTAACTACCCAGGAGGCCAAGTTGCTCCTTGCGCAAGTTGCGAGCTTTGGGACTCCGAAACCCACCCTTATCCTTACTGGCGGGGATCCACTTAGTCGGCCGGATATATGGAGCTTGTTGGAAGAGGCGAAGGAGCTAAACTTAAAAGTAGCTATTTCTCCTGCTGTGAGCCCAAAGCTAAACGCAAAGACTATCGTGCGCCTTCTAGGGCTCGGTGTTCAGTCTGCGTCCATATCTTTAGATGGACTTGAAAATACTCATGATGTGATAAGAGGCATCTCTGGACACTTCAAAGAGACACTACGAGCAATTGATACCATGGAGGACTATGGACTTAGAGTCCAGGTGAACACTACGGTGATGAGCAAAAACAAAACTGAACTTGCTGATGTCTTCGCTTTAATTAGGTCTCGTGCTGTAAAGATATGGGAAGTGTTTTTTCTTATCCAGATAGGCAGAGGAAGCGATATCGAAGAACTAACACCTCCGGAGAACGAGGATGTGGCTCGATTTTTATTCGAGGCATCTGCGTACGATGTATTGGTCCGTACTGTAGAAGCTCCGTTTTACCGAAGGGTCTCTCATCAGGTTGCAACGAAACCAGAGAATCCTATGTTGGGCGATCCCGGACCACTGTATTCGAAGCTTTCGAAAAAACTGAAGGATCTAGTTGGAGAAGCTGATACTGAACCCACCTTTAAGCCCGTTTACACTCGAGATGGCAAAGGTATAGTGTTTATCTCGCACAGCGGGAGCCTGTATCCATCTGGATTTACTCCAGTACCTCTTGGAAACATTAAGTCAGAAAGCCTTAAAATACTATATAGAAATAGCGAGATGCTTAGAAAGATCCGACGCGCTGACATCTCTGGCGCCTGTGGCGTCTGTGGCTATGTTGAGCTTTGTGGTGGATCTAGAGCGCGAGCTTTTACACATTTTGGTGATCCATTGGCCCAAGACCCAGGTTGTCTGTTCGCTGGTTGACCTATAATATTGCCGTCACCGATCCTTAAGTTTTTGCGAAACTGGTATGCGACTCCGAGCTTCATTTACTACTTTGTCGCAGATGGACTGATCCAAGCTATGTCTGAGTTCCAACCGTCTTTTCCACAGCCTCGACGTTCATGAAGCTCTCGATAGGGACTTTCCGAGTTGTAGTGCCATAGTTTACAAGATCGACTGCGTGGAAATGCATATTGGCCATAGGTGACACCACTGCCTAAACAAGCTCATGTTCTCAGGCTCAATTTACCTGCAACTTGATGTTTTTTCAATGTTTAACGCCATGCCATCTTTTTAAAATCGGACCGTTTGAGACAGTATTTCAGGGATTCTATGCCGAGCGAAAACTACCTCGTAGCTGCAGTAACTTCAACGAAGACAATCGATTATTTAGTGCGGTGAAGGTAGGGATATGACTGTATCCCAATGACGAGATACAGTCATACGCTTGTGTTGTGCTACTAGTTTTAGCGGATTGCTCCTAATCCAAGACACCACAACTTTCAGATACGCTTAGTCGCTTAAAGCTATCGTGGCTTTCGGGATGCTTTGGCGTGCTTGGTGGAAAGAGCCCTTTCGGGGAGTACAAAAGTTACCTATATAGGCTCTCCGAGATCCATTTCTAGCCGTTCGAGCTGCTCCTCGTTCCCCTGCATCTTGGGACCCGTAAACCACTTTCGTGCACTTACAACCCAATATATACCCGCATAACCGAGGACTACCAAGAGGGCTACGGGGGCGTAGTTGAAAGTGTTACGGTTTATCGGCGAGACCTCCGGTAGCATGAACAAGATCGTAATTATGGCTACCCAGGCAATACCCAACCACCCTATAATTGGCGACCACTTACCTAAGTTCCACGGCCCCGGTTCAAAACGGGTTCCGGGGAGACGCCTTAGAAGGGTCGGAGTTATGTAAGCCAGATAAAGTCCGATAGTTGCGATCGACGTAACGGCACCATAAGCAGTGGAACTCCAATAAGCCGGTATACCGAGGATGAAGGCGCCTACGATCGCGAACCAAATTGATCTCGTTGGCGTCCGTGTTCTTGGATTAATATGGTGCCAAATCTTTGAACCTGGAACCGCTCCATCTCTGGAGAAAGCGTATATCATCCGGGAGTTAGCTGTCACAGAGGCCATACCGCAAAAGAACTGAGCTACCATGGCGACTACCAGAAGGAGTTCGCCACCGGTCCGACCTATGGAATCAATCCAGATCTGTACTGGAGGTACACCTGTTGGTGAGGCTAATGCTTTTTGGTAGTCGTTGGTAATGGCAAAGGTAATGCCGACGATCAAAACCAGCCCAGCGGCCAGCGAAACTAAGATCGAGTTTACAATTCCACGAGGAACCATAAGGCTGGCACCTTTGGTCTCCTCTGACATATGTGCGGAAGCGTCGTATCCTGTGAAGGTATATTGAGCCATGAGTAGTCCAATCAGCACAACATAAAAAGTGCTATGGAACCCAGTCTCATTAACGAACTTCGTGAATACGAATGCTGCAGAGGCGTGGTGTGCTGGGATAAGCGCTAATACCGCAACGATAACTGTAACGCCAAGGATGTGCCACCAAGCTGATACGTTAGATAAAAAAGCAACGAGTCGGACCCCGAAGCTATTGATAAGTCCATGAGCTAAGAGCGTCAGACCATATACGACAAGTATGGTTCCCTTAGTGGCCTGTATCCCAGTTGTGAGATTTAAAAAGGCAGAGAGAAAGGTTGCGAAGCCAAAATCGATGCCGGCAGTGACCGCGACCTGTCCGATCAGATTGAACCAACCCGTAAACCATGACCAAGCGGCTCCACGACTTTTTGCTAACTTTGCTGACCAATAGTACAGGCCACCAGCGGTTGGGTAGGAGGAAGCAATTTCCGCCATTCCTAATCCTACGATCGTTGTCATAATGCCGACTACGACCCAACCCCACACCATCTCGGCAGGACCTCCTGTGGTCATGCCATAGTAATAAAGAGTAAGACAGCCTGAAAGGATCGAAATAATGGTGAACGAGACGGCAAAGTTAGAAAATCCGCTCATTGCCCGTTTAAGTTCTTGTGCATAGCCTAAAGCGTGTAACTTTCGTGTCTCCTCATCCAGCATCTCTGGATGAGGAGTGCCTACTATCTCTTTGTCGGTCAACTTCTCAACTCCCTTGCTCTACTTACGAGTGGTGCACCGCATCTGACAGACACAGCGCACCCCGGAAATCTTTACCCCTGCATTATGTCATATCAACAACCTGAGATGGGATACATTGGTAAAGTTTTTGTCAAAAAACTAATAAATGTCTTTCAAAATATTATGAAAATAAACCGATGCTGTACGAGAATGGTTGGTTTACGTGGACTTATGAAACACGTATGTAGGGTTTGACACTGCGCTAGTCTCAACCAAAAGATTTTAGGTTTGCAACCTTTAGAGACGTATAATCTGCGTGGTCGGCGAATCTCGGAGAGATTGAGCCTCGTACTCCATAGGATGCGACTGAATTGAATGTTAGATAAAGAAACGTGAGAGCGTGAGTGAAAAAAGAGTCTCAGAGTTACTGAATAACTGATGTCAAGCTCAATAGGCGTTTGTCCTCAGATGATTGCAATACGTTTTGTACTGCTTGTACTCATGATAAAAGAGTTAAAATATCAATGATGGTAGACCTTGGGAGTGTTCGGGTAGTTGTTACCGGAGCGACAAGCGGGCTCGGAGAGGCGATGACAGATGCGCTCTTAGAGGCTGGAGCCACTGTAGCTCTTGCTAGTCGACCTACTCCGAGGTTAGACGAGGCTGTGTCTCGACGCGAAAAATTAGGACAAAAGGTTCTTCGTCTTCCGATGGATGTGAGAGATCTGGACTCGGTTGAGCGAGCCGTAGTACGTGTGATGGAAGAGTTCGGGGGAGTAGACGTAGTCATCAACAACGCAGGTATTGGCATGAGAACCGTGAATCCACACTTTTTTGACCAACCGATGCCCTTCTATTTAGTTAACCCAGATGGTTTTGCCGATGTCGTATCCACTAATTTAACCGGATACTTTCTCGTAGCACGATCTTTCGCGCCATATTTTGTAGAATCAGGTGTAGGTCGCTTTATCAACGTTACGATGAATCATGAGACCATGAAAAGGCGCGGTTTCGTTCCCTATGGGCCGTCACGAGCCGGTGCGGAATCTCTGTCTGTTATCATGGCTGAGGATTTTGATGGAACGGGTGTGACGGTGAATATGTTACTTCCAGGTGGTGCTACTGCGACAGGTATGATCCCCGAGGAAGTTCCAGCCACCTTCTCTGCCAACCTGCTTTCACCAAAAATTATGGGCCCTCCGGCAGTATTTTTGGCATCGGAGGAGGCGAAGAACTTAAGTGGTGCTCGTATCGTCGCGACTGAGTTTGATGGTTGGCTCGCCGAGTTCCGGCAGTCCAAAAATCGACGTTAATCCGTGACTCTTTCTTACAGTTCTTCACTATCTTTACTACACTCATGACCGATCTGATTCAGTCAAAGATACTGATTGACGTTGCTCAGGAGAGATGACGGCTCGCTCTTGTTCAATGAGCATGCGCGGTACTTTCTAAGTGACGCGAGATCATCGTAGCTATCGCTAGTGAAGATAACTACTTCTTAAGACCTTGAGTTGTATATTTTACGGGTGCTGCCGATAACTTGCGTGGTAATGATCTGTGTTAAGTAATAATACAGAGTTGATCTAGAAGGTTATAGACGGATGAATTCAGCTAGGTGACTGCTGTCTTTCTCGCTGCTGGGAACCAACCAAGGCTAAGACTCCTATTAGAGCGATACCCCAGCCGGTGAGTCGTGATCGTGCTCTGGCCGTACAACGCAGTTGACTCTGCCTTATCG
>JAJYHJ010000180.1 GCA_021784785.1 Actinomycetes bacterium
GAAAAGCACCAAACAGAACGGCGGTTCCAATTAATAAGAGGTTCAAGATCATAGGGAGTATAAAGTACGCACCCGTGTTAAATTCGTGAACTCTTGCAAACTGATCGAATGGCATGTGCCTTCTGGTGGAGCATTAGATGCACTAATATGTTCGCACGGAGTCTGGGAATCACTTGGTTTACAGATGTCTGAGTCTCTGCTTTATCCGGGGTGGGTTCAAAGTACTCTTTGGGTACGGACTCTCAACGAGGAGGGGAATAGATCAGGCTTTATTCGTTTGTCGTTGAGCTCGTGCCTTGATGGAATCGAATGCGCCAGTCGGATCCTAAGTCTTTAATCCATACTGAGCTACGGAGAGAACCAGATTTACCCATGATTCGGTAGGTGAGGAGTACTACATTGTCTGCTAGCGCTACGGGTGAGAAGTTGGTGCCTTCTCTAGATACTCCCGGCTCGGCACTCAACGCCGCAATGATCGAGGTGCGATCCCAGATTTGTCCGGATGCCCCGTATTCGACGAAGTCAGGGTGCAACAACTCTAGCACGCGTGCACCCGATGCGCGAATGGCTGGATCCAGCATTTGCTGCTCGCGGCGTACGACTTCGGTTAACTCCTCATTATTTAGCATGTTGGCCACTATATCAGTTAGTCTGAGACCACACGCGAGTCCGGTAGCTCGAACTTCTTCCATGACAAACAAGGAAGGCCCAAGGTATTGCTGAGCGACAAGCTAATGATCCTACGCGGTGACGCAGCAAGTGGACAGGGGGTGGTGCCACTCATGTAGCTATAAACCAAACGTTTCGAGAGGGAAGTGGACCTGGAAGTAACGGAGAGTTCTCGTGACCTCGCATGGACCACAATGATAGTCGTGGATAAGAGATCTACGGAGTTTTCGTGGCCATTGGAAGGAGTTCGGTAGTGCTTGTTTCGATACAGTTCGCGACTTAAAGATAAATGTGACGAAACGTTAGTTCGCACCTTGGCGGATAGTGTCAGCGGTACTCTCATGGAGACAATAAATAGAAATAGAGTTCGCAAGACTTAGATCTTTTCCCCGTGGTTCTTTTTAGGGAGTTCATTTCTTTAATGAGCCACACTTTTATGTATGTAAGATTTGGACTGGTTTAACAACTAAAGAACCCATGGATCGATTGAAATGACTGTCTTTTAAGGTCTGGAGCCAACTGCTAAGCACAAGTAAACCTAAGGAGTCAGTCCGTTGCCAATTACATCGAGTATCTAAGAAAACCAATGCGAATCGATCTAAGTTTTGAGCGCTTGCATTTTTATATCGTTAGCTTTATCATGTCAGTCGCTACTCTTTGCTCGTGGAAAGGCTAGAATGGAAAAATGTCGACAACATAGGTGGCATTAAGGACATCGGAGACTCCTTGAGAGATGTCACGAAGTGTTGAAGTTGGGGTGTCGAAGCCAAGATAGCTCTGATGCGCTTTCAAATCTCCGTGCTATGTCTTTATATGTGGACAAGCGTTCAAGGAGGTGTAGGTCGAGAGAACGCTTTAGGCAGAATCGATGCCTAGAGCGTTCTTAACTTGCGTTTAATTCGAAGTTGGCAAGCGTAGCTTTACGTCAATCTAGTAAACCTGAACTTTTCGGCTGACCATACGCAGTAGGTTATTTTCAACCTTAATACCTAGGTAAACGCCTCCTACTTTGCCTAACGGTTTACAGTTGACATGTCAGGGTAGCGATCACCAGCGGTAACACCTCTTGGAAACAAGGAGTCGATCTCTATGAGATCTTGTTGCGTCAGCGTTACTTCGCCAGCGGCAATGTTCTCTTCGAGTCGGGCGATCGATCTTGTACCTGGAATAGTAACTATATTGGGGTTCTGAGCTAATACCCAAGAGAGGGCAATCTGGGCGGGCGTTACACCTTTCGACTTTGCAAGAGTTTTGACGTGCTCTACGAGTCCTAAATTCCTATTGAAGTTATCTTCTTGGAATCTAGGATGTCGTTTCCGTCCATCGTTTTCACTTAGGTCTGAAACATCTTTGAACCTACCGGTGAGGAATCCTCTCCCTAAGGGCGAGTAAGCGACAAAGCCGATACACAACTCGGTAATGGTATCGAGGATCGCGTCCTCTGGATCTCGTGTCCAGAGAGAGTACTCACTTTGCAAAGCTGTAATTGGGTGAACTTTGTGCGCTTTCCTTATGGTTGCTGCGGAGGCCTCTGAAAGTCCGAGGTACCGAACTTTACCCTCTTGGACGAGTTGTGCCATGGCTCCCACGGTCTCTTCGATTGGCACTTTCGTATCTACTCGATGTTGATAGTAGAGGTCTATCGTCTCAATATTTAGGCGTGCAAGTGATGCTTCGCAGGATTTGCGGACGTACTCGGGGTCACCGCGAACACCAAGAAACTCACCTGACTGACCTCGTACATTTCCAAATTTTGTAGCAATAATCACCTCGCTACGACGGCCGGTGATAGCTTTGCCTACGAGCTCTTCATTGCGGAATGGGCCGTACATATCCGCTGTATCTAGATGGATAGCACCAAGATCGATAGCGCGATGGATGACCTCAATGTTGCTGGCTTCGTCAGAGTTCCCGTAAAATTCACTCATGCCCATACAACCGAGGCCTATTTCAGCCACCGTTAATCCTTGATTCCCAAGCGCTCTTTGTTTCAACGGGTTCTCCTACTAATACTTAATACTTGTAATTTGAAACTAGTCTACTCGTTGGCTCGTTAAATCTTGGTGGCACGCCTCATTACTATCGAGTTCCTTTAAGAGAAAGTTCAGGGATCTCCTAATGCTCTGTGTCAAAGGAATCTAAGTTTCGTAACGGGTGAACTCGAATCGTGATAGTGATAATGAGGTTAAACCGTATCGTAAATCTTGCGCCTGACGTATCTTGGCCATTAGTCGAAGCTGGCTGGCTGCGAAATGAGTCGTTAGGTAAAGCCCGCCAGCAGCTCTTTGAAGTTTTCACTCCTTATTTTTCAAGGTTTCTTCTCTATCTGTTATTTCTGAAAGATCTATCGATATCTAACTTTTGTGGTGTAACGCTGAAGTTTTAGTGGCAGTCCCCCCAAAAGTTAGAGTGTGGAACTGGTAACTGTCTTGGAGATAGCAATAAGGTACGGTACGGTCTTTGATGACATGTTGATACCGAATTTGGCAAGTATAGGTGATTGTGTTACGGTGAATATGTTACTTGACTTGAAAATAAGGCTTATATGTACCTGGATATAGTATAAGTCGGCACGCTTTCAAGGATATGCTGTATTATTTTGGAGCCGGAGTGCGGTAAAAGTGCCTAGTTAACACACGGAAAGTTGGTTGAGGGAAGATATGATCTCAGTGGAGCTGCCAAGCTCGGTAGAGAGTGCATTGCGTTCGTCCTCCGACTCTCGATTACCTCAAGGACTTGGACGAGTAACTAGGCCAGATCCTCTAAGAGTTGAGATTGCTGAGTCAATAAAATCGCATATTCTAAGCGGTGAACTCGGCTTTGGTATGCACTTAGTAGAGACAGAACTTGCTATATCTTTAGGCGTTAGCCGCCTACCGGTTCGCGAGGCACTTCAGCTCTTAGCTCAAGGTGGTTGGGTTGACTTACGACGGGGATTTGGAGCCTTCGTGCATACACCAACGACAAAAGAGGTTGACGAAGTATTTAGTGTTAGAACTGTACTCGAAGCCGAAGCTGCTAGACAAGCAGCTTTGATGGCAGCGAACGGAAAGGTTAGCCCTGAGAATCTCCAGCGGTTGACACAAATCTTTCATGAGGGCCTAGCTGAGGTTTCAAGTGGAGTGGCTGGCAAGATTATAGATAGGAATGCAGACCTGCACTCTGTCATAGTGCGCTTGCCGGGTAATGGTGTCTTAGCGGAGATGGCAGCCTTGATTGAAGAACGTGTTCGTTGGTACTTTGGTGCCATTGCGATAATGAGAGCTCCGGCGTCTTGGGAAGAGCACGCCTCGATTGTCGAGGCTATCGTGGACGGTAAAGCTGAGAGAGCACATCAGTTAATGGCGGAACACTGTGAGAGGAGTCGGATTGGGTTAGTGGATCTCTCGCTCTCCGGCTTTCTTATGAATGATGACGCTGAGGGATAAAATAGCACTCAGAAGCATCCCATATGCTCTTGCCACATTCGTCTTCCGTCTTTAGTAGCCCGAGGTCATTTGTTCTTAGGCTTTTGAGGCACTACTTTAGGGTTCTTGAAGCAACGACAAGAACGGTTCACCTCTCCAGCTGGGAGACTCCTAGTCAATCTTCAGATTCAGACGTTGTGGGTGCTAAGGAAGTGGTTATCCAAAGATCGCCGTCAGTGGCGGCTGCGCGAGGTCGTCTTGGTGTCGCCAAAACTTATCACCACCTACGCTCCTCCTTCGCCCTCGTTGTGTACCTGATTGCTAGAAGTGAGTTTCCAGAAGGCATATTCTGAAGTGTTCAGTTTGAACCACGATAGGATTTCCTCTGACAAATATTTGGTCGATAGTCTTACGTTCGGCGGAATTGAATAGATTTATATTCCAACTCCACGTGAAGGTGGACTTTTTGAAAGCAAAGAACGCGTGTAATCGTTTTTTCACTCGCCTAAAGTAGTTCTATGTATATCCCAAACCACTTTTCCGCACCCTCTCAAGAGGAGATCGTCTCAACGATATTGGCATCGGGGGCAAGTGACCTTATTACTCATGACGGCGGTGAGTTCCAAATAACGTCGCTTCCGTTCATATTTGATCCAAATGGTTTTGATAAAGGCACCCTTTTGGGTCATGTCGCTCGAGCAAATCCTCACTGGAAGTCTTCTGATGGGTCTCAAGGATTGGTAATTATACGAGGTCCTAGTGCCTATGTATCTCCAAGTGTATATCCATCGAAGAAGGAGCACCACAAGGTGGTTCCGACGTGGAACTACGTGACCGTTCACCTAAAGGGTACCATTGTGGTGCACGAAGAGACTCTTTGGATAAGAGATGTGGTGACCAAGTTGACGGATCATTTCGAAGCTGTCTCTGAACAACCGTGGAGTGTTTCCGATGCTCCGGAGGAATTTATTGAATCACAGCTGAGAGCCATTGTGGGTATAGAGTTTGTTATCACTGGCATCGAGGCTAAGTATAAGCTGAGTCAAAATCGTCCAAAAGCGGACGCCGAGGCTGTCCGTCTTGACATGCATCGGCGTTCGGAGTTCCCGATGTACGAAGCTATGAACCGAGTGCAGGAGTAGTGCTAACCTTGGATAGTGTACGAAATTCTTGGTTTAGTTTTGTGACTGTGTCAATATTTAGGCGCATGCTTTGACAGATCCGACTGCGTTACTTCTTTATCGATATCGTATACAACCTTTTACTATTCCTTCGAGATTTTAGGTGTTTCGCAGCGGTTTTAGATTTGTATGAAAACAATCGACCTATTTGGCCCCAGTGCAGTTGAGGTATTTGGCCCCACTCTCACCCGTGCAGTATAACCTACTTGGTTCCTGAGTTCACACGTAAAGGAGGGAGTTATGAATCGTCTTGGTTTTGGTGAAGACTCCTAGCCTCGAGGAGAGTCCTACGGTTCACCTCCTCTACCTACTACGTAGGTTCAA
>JAJYHJ010000161.1:0-3742 GCA_021784785.1 Actinomycetes bacterium
GGCACCGAGGTCATGCTTACAACGGCGAACACCAAGTACCCTTACTTACTCTGCATGGTTGGTATGTCCTCGAACCAAAGTCGCTTCATCTGTCAGTGTATCTTGTCGTTCTTCTCCCGGTGAAAGATGATCTGCCAGAACATCCGTGAGGGTAGTCAATAAGCCCTCCATGACGTCCTGTTCAAACAGGTAGCGCCGCATCTCAGATCGGAGATATTCGGGTCCGTTGGGTCTCTGGGATGAAGCAAATGCTAGCGGTATTGACGAGCGGGTTTTGTGAATATCGGCGAGATCAAAAAGTAGTGCATTGGACGCACCATTGTGTATGAAGCCAAGTCCAGGATTGATCCCAAGTGCACTAACTGCAGTCAGGGCAGCACCGTAAAGAATCGCACTGCCAAGGTTGAGAAGGGGATTTACCGGATCATGGTACTTTTCCGGATCTGTTTCCCGTTTCCATGACCCGAGATGATATTTTCGAGACAATGTTTGATAGAGGCTTCGCACTCGAGATCCTTCAATCCCTCTTAGTACTTTCAAAGGAACTTCTGGATCGGCCTCTGGCTCATTAAATTGTCTGGCGTATAGTAGTCGGGCAGCAGCCAGCCGGGAGGCAGGATCCACCCAGCAGCGTGCTTGCGCTTGGGCCCAGTCAGCTCGACCTGTGAGAGGCCTAGCCATCGCAAAGCCGGTCATGCCGCCCTCGCTAGTAAAGATCACTACTGTGCCAGCCCTATGGAGTGAGATGATGGCTGGCGCTGAAATCGAAGTACCAGGTCCGAGCAGAAGAAAGCCAATAGCAGCGATTGGAATCCGGAGTGTCTGAGTGCCTAACTCAGTTTCTTGAACTGCAATGACACCTGTTTGATCTTGTATGACTCGAGCTAGGTCCAGGTAGAGATAGCTAATTCGGTCGCTCAAGCGAGGTAATTCGACCGTTCGAAGCTTTCGCAAGTTGAGCGCGTGTTTTGAGTACGCCATGTGACTCTACTAAAGATGTGGGGATGGAAGCGGTCGAATCGAAAGCATGCCACACCCGAAGGCCTTGGCTCTTCCCAGGCCCGTCCCTACCAGCGAAATTAATGCATCCGTGTTTACAACTGTTGCTGATGCATCAATTGTCACGACAGCTATAGGTACAGAACGCTGTAGCTCAACATCGGACTCCACTTGATCAACTACCAGGCCACCTAGGGCTCTTTGAATAGCGCTTGTAAACCAAGGTACGATCGATTCGGGGTTCAGTGGTTCCCTGCGGGTCTTCGTTACGCCATTTTCAGTTCTATTGACGGTACGCACTGGATTGAGCTTAACTCTGAGCCCAACTAGTTGACCTGGTCGCATGCCTTCGAGCATCGATTCAAGTTCTATGCTCCTGATGTTGGAGTCTTCAACACGGCAATTTGACTGCACAAGAACTCGACCTGTCCCGATGCCCGGTTCTATTCGATATAGAATGCCGGCGCGTTCGCGAACGTCGTCTTTCCCATCGAGATCACCGAATAGTCTCATTACCCGAGTATGTACCCAATAGTTGTCCGCCCAGCGTGGGTACCCAGAGAATACCTTATGTTGCATCGAGACATCAAAAAGCCACATGAGCTGTCCCTCCTGTCTTAAACGTGTCTAAGACTTCCCACCATGAGTTCAGCCTCGGAGGATTGACGAGAACTGTATAGCGTTCCTGCATCAGATAATTCTCTCCAACGCGACCGGCTGGACGCTCGGGTCGAGAGACTGTTTCTTTGTACCTCGTCAACTCAGTCGGTGGGGCAAACAGAACGGCCTCAAGATAATTCTGATTAGCTGGCGTCACACTTGGCACGGAGATCAGAGCATGCTCAAGACTACCCAAAGTTCGCCCCAATAGAAATGGGAACGACAATACGCAGGCTTTTCGCCCGGCGTATAGGGCAAACTTCGGATTTGTGAAGGCCTGAAAGGCATTACCTGACGGATCGTCAAAAAACAGCAATATCGCTTGGTCCTGGCGATAGTAGCGTTCGGTAATTACGGGGGATCGGTGGTCGGCACCATTACCCTTGACGACCATTCGTAATTTGAGTTGATCATGCCTAGACAACTGTCGATAGACGGTCCTTTTCACTGGATTAATTGTGTGATAGTCCCGAATCACAGAACCAGGACGATCCAGTCTGATGGCTACCGACATGTTTTCAATCCATGCAGGGCGGGCCTGATCTCGTACGACACCCATTGCCGAAGCTAGAAGTCCTTGGATAGCGCTTAGAGTGGGGCCCGCTTCTGTCTGTCTGAATCGATATTTTGATGGTGATGGCCATGTCAGCATGGGCCCTGCTATTCGGATGACCGTAATCATCGAGCCTCTTCTGTAACTGCATCTAGGATCCAGTTTGCGCTGAAGGTCGCAAGGTCATCCAAGGAGGCAGACCCATCCGCCGTAAGGTCCATGACCCTAGTAGTACCAAAGAGAGAAGACATCGTTGCCCGAGCGCGTGACTGATAATCTAAGAATCGGCCACGGGAAGCCGAGGCAAAACCCTTGTCACTTTCAGGTATCGCACCTTCGAAAGCATCGGCAAAGCTAACCGGCCATGAAGACTCTTCGACGACTATAAGCATAGGGAGCGTATTAGGCGCTGTGACGTTTGCCTTTCCTGATGGCAGTGACAATACCAACGACTTGAACAGGGCGACAAGACGATCGAATGCATCGGAACTTTTTATGTCGCGCCAGTTTTCCGCCAGTTGCGCGCGGTCAATGTTGAAATACCGATAGAAAACGCCAGAAGTAAATTCGGCGAGGTCGAGATGCCCGGCACCTTTATCGCCTTCGTACCTTTCTCGCCAGTCGTCCACTGCAGTGAAATAATCGATCTCGGTTGACGTGGCATGCGTGGTAAAAGCGTGTGCAACCTGGATCGCCGCCTCAGTTTGAACATTGGGTGCGGCTGCAAACATCCTACCGAAGCATGCGATCGTTAGCGATGATGTCGCTGACTGTATCCATCCATCCATCCCTAATTGATCTTCAGAGGCCCGCACGGAGTTCACAATCTTGTTGGCCAGTTCGAATGTCTCACTTTCAGCCAGCCAAACCAACGTATCGCCCGGCTCGTTATTCTTGGCGTCTGTTTTTTCCTTAGCTGTCAATTTTCGGATTTCGGACAAAGATAACTGCTTAATTTCGGCCAACATCGCCTCCGTCGGTTGAACATTCAAGTCCAAAAAAATCTTGGAGACTAGACTAAGGAGGGGATCAGAGGCATACTTGGTGCGGTGTGTCATGTCGGCAGAACTTGCAGCTTCGAAGTTGATCCGAGCTGCTCGCTTGAGAGCCTGCGATGAGAGGCGGGCTCGATTCGTGCCGCCGTAAATTACCGACTTTGGTGATCCGGAATCATCTCGATTTAGGTTCGAAAACGGGATGGTCTGGAGGATATGGATATTGAGAAAAGTCAACTTTTACTCCTTATTTTTTAATTACGATTTACCATTTAGAAGCGGTCTAATCTTGAGGCACGCTCGTTTCCTGTTGGTTCGCCTCAGAACTATGGAGAGTTTGGTAAAAGCACTCCAGCATTCTTTGTCTGGACCTCAACCTTCGGGCCCGGTCGGGATGCTCGGCAAGCAGCAGAATCCAGTACAGGTCCGCATAGTCAACCCATAATTCTTCACGCTCTGCGGCCCGTAAAAGTGGGCGGACAATTGACACTAACTGAGTCAAGCCAGATGTTTGCATTACCAGCAATTTACGCTC
>JAJYHJ010000161.1:3752-5521 GCA_021784785.1 Actinomycetes bacterium
AATAGGAACTTTTGGGTCATGTGGAAGTCGTGGTACCGCAGCGACTAAACCAGCAAATGCACACATCGGCTTATGTAGATAAGGCTTATCAATCCACCAATGTGCCAGATATCCATATGCTCTATACTCGGTGACGGGTGAGCCACAACGTCTGAGTGCGGATCGGGCCGCTGGTGTCTCGCGGAGTCCAAGTATGTACGTCACAAATTGCGGAGATGTGTCCTTAGCCTCGGATCTCTCCCCCATTGCTTCATCTATGACGATGGTATCTTTTATATCTTTTTCCACAATGAGCTCCTTAACTGGTGGCGATATTTTGCAACCCGAGCACGGGTACGAGGCGAATAGGCATAAGGACCAACTAGTTGATCGAAAATCAAGACAGTGTTGTCGATCCACTCGGCCTTGGTTTGTTCGGGCAGTTCCGTTGGCCAAGGCCCATTTGGTGAAGTAGCTATAGTTTGATAAAGCCGAGCGACTGAGTCATCTAGGGTTGACCACAAAAGCGTCTGTGCCTGCCGAGAAATGGCACTACGCTTTACGTCACTTGGTCTGCTGTTTTCTCCAGCAATCACTCGACTTATGGAGAAGTTGAGATAAGAAAGACAACTGTTTTTGCTGTCGACGAGTCGGTTAATGAGAAAACATAGCGCATGGGCTGGATCAGGTTCAAGCAGCAGAGGATTAGGGTCTAAAGCTATTGGGGATACAGCTTCTATACGTGTTCCGGTAAAGGTACCACCGCCAGTGATTGTTACGCCCACCAATGATGTAGTACTTGTCTTGGAAGGGAAAAGGCGCTCTCTAGGCTGTAGTACGCAAGTTCGAAGGCTAGAGCTGCCGTCAGCGGCCCGTTTATAGAGATTGAAAACGTTCTCAAATTGCGTTCCAGTCGCAGAGAAGGAAACAAGTCCTTTGTTTGGATTGTCAGCATCTGACGACCCAATCTCCGCCCGTACTCTGAGTACGTGAGGGTCAGCCAATCGAGCATTTACCATAAGGCTTTTAGCTGTGGCAGCGGGGATCGGTAGCGGAGCCCGCAGTACCCTAGAAATGGCATTGCCCTCTCCCGGCCATACCAGAAAAGCAGCAGCGCTACTAGCGGAATAACGGTACAAAGGGTCATCGAGATGTTCGGCTACAGCCGTTGGGGCCTCGAAGAATAGCGTAGACTCCACCGTGATTTGATCGACAAGGGAGGAAATCAAGTTCCCTGCAAGGAGACGGGCAAAACTAGGGAAGCCGACCACGAGGTTGGTGACTTCTTGGGGACCTGAAACCATCAAACCACCTTCACATCGACTCTTCGATTCGCCAAGAACCCCCGCCTCATTACCGGGCACAGCGGCATAATGTCTACCAAGCAGAACCAAGGCAGCTTCACTATAACTCATGCCATGATTATCTGGCTTGTACCACCAGATTTCATTATTCTTCGACGGACGGAAAGCGACCAGGCATTCAAAGCCTTCAGTCGCTGAAACGATGTTGTCCTTTTCCGTGAACGTCTTAGACATGGTGGTTCGTAGCTCCGGGATTTGAGCAAACGGTGTCGACGGGTGGAACAACCACCAGCGGTTGAACATACGCTCCACAACTGCCTCTACGCCTGTCTGCGGAAATGGCTTTCCTTCCAGCACGTCGAGCCAATTACCGTCGGGATCATAGGCGTAAATAAGGTAGGTCAGCGAGATTACATACCGAAATAGGGCGAAGCGTTCTAATGGGTCACCAACACGCAGATCCAGCACTTCGTGGCACCGGCGAAG
>JAJYHJ010000147.1 GCA_021784785.1 Actinomycetes bacterium
AGTTGGCGACAGCTTCAGCAGCGCTGAAAGATGGCCTCATAACGCCTTACACTATCATTCACGACCCGGGATACTTTACGGTTCCTAACTGCACGGTTGGTAAGTGCACCTTCCACAACTCTGGATACGAGTCTCTGGGAAATATCAATGTAGTGACCGCTATCGCGGACTCTGATGACGTCTTTTTCTATACCTTGGGTTACAACTTCTACATGAATCAAAACAAGTTTGGCCCTACCCCAATTCAAAATATGGCATCGGCCTATGGTTTCGGTAAGCCGACTGGCATCGCGTTGCCGGGAGAGGCTTCTGGAATTGTCGACTCTCTAACCGAGCGGCAGTATCTTCACAAGTTATATCCGTCGGCGTTCCCTTACGACACTTGGTATGCCGGTGATAACATCGAGATGGCATTTGGACAGGGTATGACCATGATCACGCCATTACAACTCGCAAATGCATATGCTACTTTTGCGAACGGTGGAACGCGATATGTGCCTCGGATAGCAGATGGAGTGGTAAACGACCAAGGCAAACTAGTAAAGTACTTTCCGCCTAAAGTCGTAACTCACGTGACCGTACCTCCCGTTGATCGAGCCGCTATGATTAAAGGATTTGAGGGTGCAATTCAATACGGAACTGGTGGGCAAACCTTCGCTGGATTTCCACTGAGCCAGTTCCCATTGGCAGGGAAAACCGGTACAGCATCGGTTGCAGGAGAAGCACCTGACTCACTTTTTGTGGCATGGGGTCCGGTGAATAACCCTAAGTACGTAATCTCGGCGGTTGTTACCGGCGGAGGTTTCGGAGCGGTGGGCGCAGCGCCGATGGTTCGAGCTCTGTTCACATACTTAATGTCTCATCCAATCAAGCCAGAGGTCTTTGGCGTACCTCACCTAAGCGCTGGTTCTACTGGAGTTAGATCCTCACTGATCGTTACCCCGAAGCCTGCTAAACCTCTAAGCAATAAGACAACTAAAGGAGCTACGAACTCTACGACGACAACTTCACCTTCCAAGGCCGGCTAGATAGCGGGAACCTGGTTCAAAGTCTCTCTGTAGCGTTCGTTGTTGTGGTCTTTGGAGTGATCCTAGGCATGAAGCCAGTATTTTTGGCGATCTGCCGGGCCGTATCGACTAGCTGTGTCGCCACCGAAGCCAGTATTGTTGTTCAAGTTGTGGGGGATTAATGGATTTGTACTACAATAAAGGCAATGTTTGTGCAATCTCTAACGACGATTCGAACGTTACTGGGTGTATGGGTGGTACTTGTCGCACTGGTTCGACGAGAGACGATGTCGTGTGCGGTTCACGAGCAAAGATTTTACGAGGCGGCTAAACATCCATCTGTTTGGGATGGTTTTGCAGAGGAAGTAGCCGCGTTGACCGAACTTGACTTTCGGGAAGTTTCTTGTAGTTCAGGCGCCAAAGGCGCGCACTTATTGTCGGAAGCTAGGGTTTGTCAGGTTGGGTCACTATCTAGAAGGGTTATCGATAGTGTCCGAAGAGAATTTGAATCCAAGAGATCCCAATGGTGTTACGCGGGCAACGGATGGTCCCGCTCCTGGGGCTATTAGTCTTCCACCACCTGTTTCGTCGTCCAATCGAGAAGGGGTTAGAACCAGGGGTACCGAGACTGAGGAGGGTGCCCCCAGTGCGACCGGTACTAAGGCAAGGAGCAACCGGAGACATAGGGGTCGTAGTCGCGGGTCAAAGGAAGTTGCGAGGCCTGAACCGATTCTAGGTGGCGCGGGAGATCTCGAAGTTAAAGAGACCATCGTTCAAGTGCAACCATCGCTTGAAGGCGAAGCGCTTACGAAGTCGAAGCCGAAGATCGGAGACTCCAGACCCGCCCCTGTTGTACCAGATGCACTGAAGAAGCGTCGTAAGTATTTAAGGACTAAGTCGGAGTCGGATCGAAACTCTCAGCAAGAAGGTCCTATCGAGTACAACGTCGATGAGAAGCTGGCGGACACCTTGGAGAAAGGACCAAAAGGTAAACGTCGCTTAAACCAAAGGGCTCCACGCCAGCGTAAGGGGCGACCTATTGGGCGATATCTCATGTGTGTTCATGTACACGACGGTACCTCGCAGATAGCGATACTTGAAGGTAGAACACTTATCGAGCACTATGTCTCGCGAGAGGCTGACGATCAGTATAACATCGACGGAAATATATACCTTGGTCGGGTGGCAAACGTACTTCCTGGTATGGAAGCGGCGTTTATCGATATCGGTACCTCAAAGAATGCAGTAATCTATCGAGGTGACGTCCGCTTTGATAGAGATGACATCGAGGTCGGAGATCGAAGTGTTCGAATCGAACATCTGCTTCGTCCCAAGCAGACCGTGGTCTGCCAAGTGGTAAAAAACCCAATTGGAGCTAAGGGTGCTCGTCTGACTCAAGAAGTGTCTCTTCCTGGCCGGTTCGTGGTTTTGATACCCCATTCCGATAGTTACGGAATATCCAAGCGCCTACCCGAGGAAGAACGTCGGAGGCTCCGGAAGATCCTGGACGAAATTAAGCCTCCGGGATTTGGCATGATAGTCCGAACCGCCGCGGAAGGCGCCAGTGCGGAGGAGTTGAGCCGTGATCTTCAGCGATTGACGGAGATGTGGGATAAGATCGACCACATGGCAAGAACGATACATGCTCCTGCACTTTTATACAGAGAGCCCAAAGTTGCTCTAAGAGTGATTCGAGAGGAGTTCAATCGCAACTATCGCGGTGTCGTAATTGACGATAAAAATATGTACGAAGAGGTTGTGAGTTATGTCTCTGCCATATCTCCGGAGTTAGCGGATAGAGTTGAGTATTTTGATGTCGCTGAGAATACCTCGCCGCTCTTTGAGACCTATCATGTCCATGAGCAACTTCATAAGGCGCTTGGACGCAAGGTATGGCTTCCCTCAGGCGGCTCAATCGTCATCGACCGAGCTGAGGCTCTCACGGTGATAGATGTCAATACAGCCAAGAACGTTGGAACGGTATCGCTAGAAGAGACGATTCATCGTAACAACCTTGAGGCTGTCGAAGAGATAGCTCATCAACTTCGGCTCAGAGATATCGGTGGAATTATTGTTATTGACTTTATAGATATGTTGATCAAAGAGAATCGGGACGACGTGATGCGAGCGTTTCGAGCTGCATTGGCGAGAGACAAGACTAAGAGTCATGTCTACGATATGTCGCCTCTTGGCCTTGTGGAGATGACTCGACAGCGGGTTTCGGAGGGTTTAGTGGAGGCATTTTCTCAAATCTGCCCAACTTGTGACGGTCGTGGGTTGGTATTTGATCAGGAATTGCTCTAGGGAGGGTAGACTTTCATGGCTATGTATGCAGTGATAAAAACAGGTGGAAAGCAAGAGAAAGTTGAAGAGGGTTCTGTGCTCAACGTTGAACTCTTGGGAGCCAGTGAAGGCGACACTGTAACTTTTACCCCTATCTTGTTGGTGGATGGCGCTAAAGTTGTCCACGATGAGGACTCGCTCTTAAAGGCTAAGGTGACTGCCGTTGTCTTAGGAGAGACCAAAGGTCCAAAGGTGGTGGGATTTCATTACAGTCCGAAGGCCCGAGCCCGTAAGCGGTGGGGTCATAGGCAGCACTATAACGTTGTAAAAGTAACAGAGGTAACTGGGGCTTGAGCCCTTTTATTTAAAAGTACGAAAGGTGGTGATGGCTTGTGTCAAAGACCAAAGGTGGAGGGTCTACTAAAAACGGTAGAGACTCCAACGCCCAACGACTAGGTGTGAAGGTATTTGCGGGTACGACCGTGAAGGCGGGCTCGATCATCGTTCGGCAAAGAGGAACTCGCTTCCATCCAGGCGTGAACGTCGGGAAGGGCAGTGATGATACGTTGTTTGCTAAAGAAGATGGAACGGTGAAGTTTGCCGAGCGAAGGGGCCGTAAGGTCGTAGACGTAGTACCTGTCTAAGAACAGGTTGACCAGATTTAAGGGATACTGTGCCCGAGTTTGTAGATAGAGCTCAGCTCCACGCCAAAGCCGGAAACGGAGGCGCTGGAGCTGTCTCGTTTAGACGTGAACCTTACGTTGATAAAGGGGGACCAGACGGTGGCGACGGCGGCGACGGCGGCTCTATCTATTTGGTGACCTCTCAGAGACTTAACTCTCTAGTTGGATTTCGAGATCACCCTCATCGAAGAGCGGAAGATGGAGGGCATGGATCAGGGAAGAAAAAGCGGGGGGCAAAAGGAGCGGACTGTTATGTCGAGGTCCCGATCGGGACCGTGGTTCGATCGTTGGAAGGGGATCTTATAGCTGACCTCGGACATCATGGCGCTAAGGTCTGCATCTCTCGCGGTGGTCGAGGTGGCAAAGGCAACGCAGGCTTTTTATCGAATAAGAGGCGTGCTCCTGACTTTGCCGAGCAAGGTGAGTTGGGCGAGGAGCTATGGTTTGACTTAGAGCTAAAGCTTGTAGCCGATGTTGCTCTGGTGGGACTCCCAAACGTTGGCAAGTCGTCGCTAGTATCAGTTGTGTCTCGAGCGAGACCCAAAGTTGGGGACTACCCCTTTACTACGCTTTTGCCTTCGTTAGGCGTGGTGTCTATAGGAAATGACACTGATAAGTCTGAGCTTGTCGTCGCTGATGTACCGGGACTCATTGAGGGTGCAAGCGAAGGAAGGGGACTCGGGCTGGAGTTCCTTAGACACGTGGAGAGATCTAAGGTCTTAGCATTAGTCGTTGATGCATCCGAGAATGTAGGAATGTCTGTTGAAGATCAAATAGCAGTTGTCCTTGGAGAACTTGGAGCCTACCTTGAGGATCTATCTGAGCGGCCTTTACTTCTGGTAGCGAACAAGATGGATCTCGTGAACGAGGACTCGCAGTTGTCGAAAAGGCTAGACAAGCTCGCTGATAGGATCGATGCATTTGGAGTGACTCTGGTGTCGGCAGCGACGCGATCAGGCGTCGACGAGCTAGTCACGGCGATGTTTGAAGCTCGATCCGTGTCAATTAATAATGGTGCCTTGTACTTGGAAGAAGTTATCTATAGACCTTTGCCTGACATGGAATTTAGGGTGGAAAAATTAGAAGAGGGTCGCTTCGTGGTCTCTGGTCGTGACGCATTGAGGGCGGTTCGGCTCTCTGATTTGAACTCCTTTGCTGCTCAATCAGTTTTACAGCGACGACTCGAAAAGGTCGGAGTCATAAAAGCGCTGAAACGCCTCGGGGTCAGAGAAGGTGATGAAGTCAGCGTGGGGGATGTATCTTTTACCTACGAGGAGTCTATGTAGCGATGCGTATCGTGGTAAAATTGGGATCTTCCTCGGTTACGGAGAACGATGGTTCTATCGCCGAAACTACTTTGAAAGACATCGCTCGACAGATATTTCTAATTAGAAAGATGGGCCATGAAGTTGTGCTCGTGAGTTCGGGGGCGATCGCTTCAGGGCTCAAGATCCTAAAAGTGCATGAGAGACCCTCGGACCAGGTCCTTCTTAGGGCAGCTGCTTCGGTGGGACAAGGCGTGGTTATAGGTGCTTACCGAGAGATCTTCGCTAGCTTTGATCTTGAGGTTGCACAGCTTCTAATGATTCCTGGGGACTTTGCAGACAGGTCTCAGTACCTACACGCGCGTGAGACACTAAATAGTCTTTTAGATCTGAACGTTGTTCCAATTATAAACGAGAATGACGCTCTCTCTAATGAACAGCTTAGGTATGGGGATAACGATAAGGTCGCGGCCCTAGTTGCTAATCTTATTGGAGCTGACCATTTACTTCTACTTACTGATCAGATCGGTCTTTTCAGCGCCGATCCTAGAATCATAGAAGATGCCTCTCTGATTCAGGAGGTGGAGGAGGTGAACTCCGAGCTTTTAGAGATCGCTGGAGGCGCAGGTACGGACAGAGGTAGTGGGGGGATGGCATCTAAGCTTCTAGCTGCGAAGATGGCATCGTGGTCCGGTGTGTCTTGTACGATAGCCTCTGCCCAAGAACCAGATGTTGCCCTGAGAGTGATAACTGGGGATGGTTTTCTCGGAACGAAGGTAAAACCCCAGAAGAAGCGGTTGAGCGCTCGAAAAGTTTGGATTGCATTTGCGTGCCCAAGCTCTGGTGCTATTGTAGTAGACCAAGGTGCAAGACGCGCGCTACTGTCAAGAGGTGGGTCACTCCTGCCCGCCGGAGTGCTTGAAGTTAGAGGCGTCTTTGGGCATGGTGAAGCTGTTTCAGTGGAGTCGGGTGATTGCCAAGTCTTTGCGAAGGGGATAGTGAAGATGGACTCAAGCGATATTATAGCCCTGAAAGGGTTGGGATCAAAAGACATGGGTAGTCGGCCTTACCTTGAAGTAATTCATAGAGATAACCTTGTGCTTTTAACTTGAACATCAGGTTGGTTGTGCCATATAGCGATATCGTATGTTGGGGAGTTATATGGACGTCTGTTCGAGGTAGGCTTAAGCTATGTCTACACCAATCTCTAGTGAACTCATTGAAGTCGCTGTTCGCGTAAAAGAAGCGTCCTACGTGTTGGCATCGGCGTCGGGTGAACAAAAAAAAGCGGCTCTTGAAGCAATAGCCCAATCGCTTCGTAACCATAAAGATGAGATCGTACAAGCAAATTATACGGATCTTGAGCGAGGTAGGAGGTCTGCGCTCACCAATACTCAACTGGATCGCTTGATGCTTGATGAGAGGCGTTTTGCGGCAATGGTCTCTGGTGTTGAGGAGGTTGCATCTCTGGCTGACGTCGTTGGTGAGGTTGTCAACGGCTACGTACTGCCAAATGGGCTGAAGGTCCAAAGAGTAAGAGTTCCTCTCGGAGTCGTCGCTATAGTATATGAAAATCGACCTAACGTAACTGCTGACGCCACCGCATTGTGCATCAAGTCTGGCAATGCAGTAATGCTAAGAGGCTCCTCCCAAGCTATCACCACGAACGTAGCTATCGGAGAAGCGATAGCCGTTGCGCTAACCTCCGTAGGGCTTCCGGGGGACTGCGTACGAGTTATAAAGGATACTTCCCGGGAGGGGGCTATAGAGTTTATGCGCCTGAACGGATACATAGACTGTCTGATACCAAGAGGCGGACCGTCCTTGATCGCGGCGATCAAGGAGAACGCTACAGTTCCTTACGTATTAGATGGAGATGGAAACTGTCACCTCTATGTAGATCGGGACTGCGATATTGAGATGGCTCGCAATATCGCAGTGAACGCCAAGATGCAAAGACCGGGCGTATGTAACGCTCTTGAGACACTCCTGGTGCACGAGGAGATAGCGCCAAAGTTCTTGCCCTTTCTGGCAAGGGACCTAAAAGGCGTCGAGATCCGAGGAGACATTGAGACATTCAACCTAGTTAGTGACAGTGTCCCAGCTACGGAGGAGGACTATGAAACGGAGTTTTTGGACCTCATTTTGGCGGTCCGAATCGTAAAAGATTTAGATGAGGCGATCGCCCATATCCGGCGCTATAGTTCAGGACACTCTGAGGCCATCGTGACAAACGACCTTCGTGCTGCTGATCGTTTCAAGACGGAAGTAGATGCCGCTGCAGTCTTGGTAAACGCGTCGTCTCGTTTTGTGGACGGCAATCAGCTGGGGTTAGGAGCGGAGATTGGAATCTCTACCCAAAAGCTCCATGCACGTGGACCGATGGGACTTGAGGCATTGACGAGCGTAAAGTATGTGATCGAAGGAGACGGACATGTTAGGTTGTAATAATCAAATTGCGATTTGACTCGATATCAAAGGTTGAAGAGCTACTAAAGTCGCAGGGATACTTACCCAGTAAGGAGATTGCCACTGTTGTCTATCTAGCCGCGATACTAGAAAAACCGGTCCTGGTGGAGGGACCAGCAGGTACCGGGAAGACAGAGTTGGCTAAAACCGTGGCACATATGGTAGCGATGGAGCTCATAAGGCTCCAGTGTTACGAAGGGCTAGACGAATCTAAGGCGCTTTACGAATGGAACTATAGAAAGCAACTTCTTCGGATTCAGGCCAAAGATGCAGATGTAAAAGAGCAGTGGAACGTTCTTAGCGAAGACATCTTCTCTGAAGAATATCTCCTTGAACGTCCGTTGCTTAGGGCGCTGCGCACATCTAGCCAGTGCGTCTTGCTTATAGATGAGGTGGATCGGCTTGAGGTTGAGGCCGAGGCCCTTTTGCTTGAGGTACTCTCTGATTTTCAAGTATCTATTCCAGAACTCGGCACCGTTACGTCAAAGCAGATACCTTTAGTCTTCCTTACTTCCAACGGCACTAGAGACCTATCCGAGGCACTAAAGCGCCGCTGCCTCTATCTTTATCTGGACTATCCTGACATCGATCGAGAGCGGGCGATCATTGAGTCAAAAGTCAAAGGAGTTTCTGGCATATTGGCTGAGCAAATAGCTCACTACGTCTCGAAACTCAGAGAAATGGATCTTAAGAAAAAACCTTCGGTCTCTGAGAGTCTTGACTGGGCGGCATCTTTGGTCGAGATGGGCGTGGGAGCGCTTAGTCGTGAGGCGACTGCCAGCACTTTAAACATACTTCTGAAGTATCGTTCCGATATCGACTCCGTCAAGAACGTTATGGAGAGTGGCAGGGTGGTTTTTGATTGAACGAGCAGATGCTTGGCTTTGTTGAGGCTCTGAGAGAGGCTAACGTCAAGATATCTCAGTCCGAGGTCATCGATGCACTGCAGTCCGTGGGTACGATCGATATTTTGGATAGGCACGTATTCCGATGTGCACTCGGCGCAACGTTGGTAAAGGATGTCCAGAATCGAAAACTATTCGACAAGCTGTTTGATGTCTTTTTCCCGGCAGCACCTACTAAGTACTATCAAGTGATCCACGATGACGACGAAGAGATCGATGAACCAGAACTTAGTGAGCAGAGAGCTCTTGAGATTAGAAGACAACTAGTTGAAGCTCTCATCAACGAAGACCAGTCTGCGATAAAATCTGCAATTAAAAGAGCTGTGACGTCGTTTTCTGGCATGGAAAATGGGCGACCGGTCGGTGGCGTCTACTACACCTATAGAACGCTGAGACAACTTGATCTTGAAGCCGTAGTGAAAAGCTTCCTTTCCGGCCTATCTCAAATACAAAAAAACGACGGTCATGAACTATCAAGCGATCGCTCAGACAAGGCTATAAGATTGATTCGTTCCGAGGTGGACTCCGAGGTACTAAGACGGCTAGTAGGTGACAGAGGTTCATCCGCAGTGGCAAAGACCTTGGCACTGCGATTGCCAGAGGACATAGATATTGTACATGCGTCGAGAGAGGAGATCGAAGAGCTTCACCAATCGATGATCCCGTTGGGAAAAAAATTGGCCACCCGACTTGCGCGGCGACATCTTTCGACTAAAGATGCGATGTTGGACTTTAGAAAAACCGTTAGGGAAGCGATGTCTTATGGAGGTACTCCGGCCTCACTCTATTTTCGTAAGCCAAAGATATCCAAACCGGAGATAGTTTTGCTCTCTGATATATCTGGATCAGTGGCGTCATTTGCACGTTTTACAATGCAGCTACTCTATGTCATGTCGGGTTCATTTTCAAAGATGAGGAGTTTCGTCTTCATCGATACCATTGATGAAGTGACTGGTTACTTCGACACAGAGAGCGATATAAACGACTCGCTTCGGAATGTAACGACCAAGGCGAAGGTGGTGGGTCTCGATGGTCACTCAGACTACGGAAATTCCTTTGACCTCTTCGAGAGGCGCTATCTTGAAGCAGTTACTAAAAGAACTACATTAATTATCTGTGGCGACGCGCGAAGTAACTACCACCCTGGCAGAGAAGATGTTTTGAGGCGTCTGAAAGAGAGGTCTCGTCATGTCTTTTGGCTCAATCCAGAGCCAAAGTCCTATTGGAACAGCGGTGACTCTATCATATCCATCTATAGTCCCTACTGCGACGGAGTGTTTGAGTGTCGGACCCTACGACAGCTTGAGGAGTTTATATCGAACGGAGTATAACGTTACAGGCAGATATACATGCGCCTTACTCTAATTAGACATGGGCAGTCTCAGTTGGGTGACTATAGGGTTGTTGGCGGACACCGGGGATGCATGGGTCTTACACCTAAGGGCGTGGTACAGGCAAGAGATGTCGGAGAGAAACTTCTAAGGCTTGCCCTCGTGCCAGATTTTATTCTATGCTCAGTGATGCGACGTTCGAGACAGAGCGCTCTAATTTTGGGAGGCGTTCTCGGGGCGCCTATAGGCTTTCCGACATGTCTTTTGTGTGAGGTTCATCCAGGGGTGACCGATTCATTGAGCTTCGATGATCTTGGAGGATATGGAGCTTATCTTCATGATGATCATCCTATCGCCTCCGGTGGAGAGTCGATAAAGGATCTGAACCTGCGGACTCGCTACCTTGTAGAACTTCTAGAGAAGGATTACTCTGCGAACTATGTGGCTCTGGTGACACACTTTGGTGTCGTAGAGAGTTTCACCAGACTCTTTTTAGAAGGTCAAGTTTCAAAAGACATGGGTGTCTGGTTTGGAGAAGGGAGGGCCCTTGTCGTTGAGGGTTCTCCGTTAAAGGGCTTTGCGCTTGCTCGTTTGATCTAGAGAAGTTGTCCAATGCGTGATCGCACATTGGATCTTGAGAGATACCAGCGGTATTGATGGTCGCTCAGAAGTCTTCTATAGATAGCTACACGAAACTATGACTACTGTCTTTTCTATGTTTCTAGCTAGCTGTGATTAGCAAGATACGTCGTTATCAAAGTTTGTTGGGAGCGTTTGGACCTGGGTTAAAAATCCACCCCCAAAGGGTGTCGCTTGTGAGCAGGCGGCAGCAGGATTGCTAGTATTCCAGTCTGCTACCCAAATAGGAGTGCCCGAGGGAAGCGCGGCCGACGCTCCTGCAATCTCTGGCCACTGTAAGTAAGTCGAATATACTCCAACGAGCGCACCATCTGACTTCAGAGCGGCGATTGCTCCAAGAATGGCCTGGTAGTTTTGACTCTGAGAAGAGCTCCAACTATTAGCAGAGGTCTCAACGTCTAGCCACCATACAGATGAGTGAACTCCAACATTTTGTGAGATACCGTAAGCGTACGCGGCTTGACTGTAACCATCTTGCCATCCCGCGCAGTCGCCTTGACTTAGTCCAGCGGGACAAGGAGGCGGAGTTGGCGCTCCGGGTGGGATTGGCGTGTTGTCTCCCATAAACATGTAGAACTGAGTCTGTGGACCTCCCCATGCGACCTCACTTTGTAGACACGAAGTGGGTGTTGTCTGCGCGTATGGCCAACCACTGATCTCAACGACGTAAAGGGGTGCTTGAGGCGGAAATCCACCGCACTGCCAGTTTGAGATGTCATGTCCGGTGGCGCCAGGGGCAACGAGTGAGGTTACCTCGGTTGTCGCTATTGCGACAACGGGAGCTGGAATAGACTGCCCTCCCATGGACCCGGAGAAGCCAGCGTTTCCAAAGGTAAATATACCGCCGTCAGAAGCTACCTCCCAGTAACCTAATCCGCTTGGAGTAGCTGCCATTCCGACGATGGGTTTGTTCAGTGGATGTCCCCCCATTGACCCGTAGAACCCAGCGTCACCAAAGGTAAATATACCGCCGTCAGAAGCTACCTCCCAGTAACCTAATCCGTTTGGAGTAGCTGCCATTCCGACCACGGGTTTGTTCAGTGGGTGGCCTCCCATTGACCCGTAGAACCCAGCGTCACCAAAGGTAAATATACCGCCGTCAGAAGCTACCAGCCAGTACCCCTTGCCGTCTGGAGTAGCTGCCATTCCGACGATGGGTTGGTTCAACGGTTTGCCTCCCATGGAACCATAAAATGGAGCGTTGAAAGAGAAGATTCCCCCGTCAGAAGCTACCTCCCAGTACCCGCCAGTCGCAGGGTCGTAAGCCATACCGACGATGGGTTTGTTCAGTGGGTGGCCTCCCATGGAACCAAAAAATTGCGCTTGTCCAAAGGTAAATATACCCCCGTCAGAAGCTACCTCCCAGTACCCTAACCCATTGGGCATTGAGGCCATACCGACGATGGGTTTGTTCAGTGGGTGACCTCCCATCCCACCAAGATTAGGTGTTGAGAAGGAGTAGATCGATCCATCAGCTCCAACCTCTAGGTACCCTGGGACGCCTGAAGAGTTAGCCAGCTTGGCTCCTTGAAGCGGTCTAGTACTACTTGATGTTGGGTTTTTTGGAGCTAAGACAAAGGCCCCGGCGATGAGTGCAAGGGAGAGAAGTAGTGAAAGTATAGGCACGGGTACGGTTAGTATGGAAGCGATCTTTCTTACCACTAGCGGCTCTCCTTGTGTTGATTGAATTGCACACCTTAAGTCGGCACGTTTTGGTCAATTCTGAAAAGAAAGACCGTTAATCTCTAACAGATCAATAACAATATATTCACAGGGAGTGTCTTTACAAGCGCTAAAATAGCATTTCTGCTACATGATAGGCTAAATCTAGTGACTGCCTGGCGTTTAAGCGCGGATCGCAGATCGTGTTGTACTGTGTGTCAAGTTCATTCTCGAACACCTCTAGCGATCCTCCAAGACATTCGGTGACGTCATCTCCGGTGAGTTCTATGTGAATGCCGCCTGGCCAAGTACCGATCTCTCGATGAATTTCGAAGAAGGCTCTAATTTCGCCAATGACATCATCAAAACGTCTGGTTTTTAGACCTTGCGTAGAGGTGAAGGTGTTTCCATGCATTGGATCGCAGGTCCATAGTACGTTATGTCTACTTCTTTGAACCTGTTCGATGAGCGTAGGAAGACGAGACCTTAGGGTCTCTGCGCCCATCCGAGTAATTAGGGTTAGTCGGCCCGGGATATTCTCTGGATTTAGCACCTTGCACAGCTCGTCTAACTCCTCGACCGACATCTTGGGTCCGACCTTTAGACCTATGGGATTTGATATACCTGAGGCAAAGCGTACGTGGGCACCGTTTAGATCTCGAGTTCTTTCGCCAATCCAAATCATGTGCGCAGACAGATCGTAGTATCTTTTGCTTTTAGGGTCTATACGCGTAAGTGCCGTCTCATATCCCAGAAGGAGAGCCTCATGTGAGGTCCAGAACTGGACCTGTTTTAGCGCGACCTCTTTTTCGAGATTGATTCCGCAAGCTTCCATGAAGTTGAGCGCCCTTGTGATCTCTGTGGCGATTGCGTCATAACGTTCTCCCTCTGAAGAGGAGGCGACGAACTCTTGATTCCAAGTGTGAACCTGGGAGAGGTCTGCGAAACCCCCGGTCGTCAGCGATTTCAAGATATTGATCGTCGATAACGACTGTTGGTACGCTCTAAGAAGTCTTTTTGGATCAGGTGTACGTTTTCCTAGATCTGGTTCATCGGAGTGAACTATATGACCGCGAAATGATGGGAGTTCGACCCCTTGATACGTTTCCGTAGGAGAGGACCGTGGTTTGGCGTACTGTCCAGCCATGCGTCCGACTTTAATCACCGACACTCCAGAAGAGTACGTTAGTACTACGGCCATTTGGAGGATAACCTTTAGTCGATCGCGTACGTTTTGGGCAGAGTGATCGTTGAACGATTCTGCACAGTCCCCTGCTTGAAGAAGAAAGGCCTCCCCCTTCGTGGCTTTGGCTAACGCATCTTTTAGAGTCTCTATCTCAGTGGGATAAACTAACGGAGCGTATGTAGAGAGTTCTTTCTCAACGAGTTCAAGCTGGTTTAGATCTGGCCACTCAGGCTGTTGTGCAACGTTGAGTTCTTTCCAGTCCCACGGTGTCCAGCCCATATAGCTCTCTCTCATCTCTTATCCGAATTTTCTCTAATCGTATTGCGTTCACGTCTACCCTCGCAACTGTGCGCTTTGGTCACACGTTTCCATCTTACATGTTACTAACCTCATGTAAGAATCGATATCTGAACGGTACTAATGTACGCAAGATCATCTACTATTTTGCCAATGTATCCATTTCGTTTTGGAGTGCAACTGAAGTCAGCTAATTCCGTCGATGATTGGGAAGGGGTTGTTTCGAAACTGGAACGACTCGGCTTCGGTACGGTTACACTTCCAGATCATGTAGATAACTCCTTTGCGCCACTTTCTTCCCTTGGCTATCTAGCTGCAAAGACCGATCTCACTATAGGTACGATGGTTGTCTCTAACGATCTCCGAAACCCCTTGCTGCTAGCTCGAGAGGCAGCAACGTTGGCTCTTTTGTCAAAAGGACGTTTTGAACTTGGTATTGGAGCCGGGTGGCAAGAAAGTGACTACAGTCAACTCGGTATCGCAATGGATCCCTCTCGAGTGAGGATATCACGCCTCAAGGAGTCTCTTGAGTTGATTAAGACGAGTTTCTTGCAGTCCCGCTTTAGCTATTCAGGTTCATACTATGAGGCCTCAGAGTTTCAGCTCTATCCATCGATGACACCCGATATTGTACCTAAGATTTTAGTAGGTGGAGGTGGTCCACGAGTTCTTGCTCTGGCTGCTCGTTTCGCTGATGTCGTAAGTATCAATCCGTCTCTGCGTTGGGGGGAAAACGCTAAAGAGACGTTAGGCGAGTTATACGAGGAGAGTTATCAAGAAAAGGTCTCGCTAGTGAAGGCTAAGTTAGACGAGTTTGAGCGCAAGGTTGAACTACACTGTCGAAGCGCATTTGTCTATGTAGGTGACGACCATAACAAGGTTGTGAAAGAGATCTCGGCACAGCTTGGAGTGGAAGCACTGGAGGCATATAAGATGCCCCCAGTGCTTGTTGGTAACGTTGAAAGCGTAGTTGAACAGCTTCAGGTGCGACGTGAGCGATTTGGCTTTAGCTACTGGAGCATCCATGAGAACGATGTCGATAGTTTTGCCCCCGTGGTAGCGGCTCTTGGGGGAAAGTAGGGATGAACATAGGTATCTTTGGCGGTACCTTCGACCCAATACATATCGGCCATCTAGTAGCGGCGGTAAATGCTAAATTTAGCGGAGCTCTTGACGAGATTCACTTGGTAGTTGCCAACGTGCCGTGGCAAAAGGAGAACGCACGATACTTAACCCCGGCACAGACTCGCTTTGATCTTGTTCGTCAAGCGGTCTCGAATATGGAGGGCTATGTCGCCTCGGACGTAGAGATTAGACGTGGAGGTAGATCATATACGTATGACACCTTGGCTCACTACCGAGAGATGTACCCAGGGGACGACCTCTTTTTGGTAGTTGGCGCAGATGCAGCGCTGGAGATGCATACCTGGGAACGGGGTGATGAACTGTCAAAACTGAGCAGTCTGATAGTTGTAACTCGACCCGGATTTGAGATACCAAAGAGTATCTTGGGGTGGGACACGTGGCAAAGCGTTGAGATTCCGTCTTTAGATATATCCTCTACCGACCTAAGACTGCGAGTCAAAGATGGCCGTCCACTCAGTTTCTTGCTTCCAGAGTTTGCTATCAAGTTCATTGAAGAGCACGGTCTTTTTATGTAGATAAAACTAAATCACAGAGAGTGTAGGGATCGACATTGGCTATGTAAAGACGAGCGAGGCCATAAGAAGTGCTAAGGTGGTAGTGGGAGGAAGATGATAGATTCGTTCAACGGTTCCGATGCGAAAGCTTGGGAGAGTAAAGCGGTTGGAGATACGCTAAAGGCGATTTCCTTGGATAGTCCGATTAGCTTTGAAGAGGTTGTTGAAGAAGATCTAGAAGTCATCTATACATCGTCGTCAACTGCACTCGTTAAAGGTGCACGCGATGTTCTAGCTCTTGACCTTCGAGGTAAGCACTCCCTAGTTGATTACTTGGTCGTCTGTACAGGAAATAGTGAGCGCCACGTTAGAGCTGTGTCAGAGGCGATATTTGAACATGTTAGAGAGCTATGCGGTAAGAGACCTTCTTTGAGTGAGGGACTCAAAGAAGGTAACTGGGTCCTTTTGGACTACGGTTCGATCCTCGTCAACGTCTTCGATGAGTCGACTCGCTCGTTTTATGCGTTAGAACGACTTTGGTCTGACGCACAACGCAAGGAGTTTGATTCAAAGGTTCTTATCGGCGTACGGAACGGTTGATAGAGTCTGGCTTTTTCAACCGGTGTTGTGGCATTGGCTTCCAACTGCGATTATGAAAAATATATGAATTATGTCATATACGACTAAGGCAAGTCGGTTCCGATAAGGTAAGGTAGATAACGTGGAGGAGACAACGGTGTCTAATAACGCAAAACCCGAGATGGAGTTAGATTCATATATCCGTCTCGTCTCCTGTAACAGTGAATGGGTTATAGACGAGGCACGCAAACTCTACCTTAGAGTGCCAAGAGATGTGAAACCCTTCAATCCAAGGAACCTCCCTCGTAATCTGTGGAGCGAATACTCTCACTTCACGATCGACGAAGAGAAATCGGAGCTCGTTTTATACCTAAACGCGGAGTGTTCTAGGATTATCAAGGCCCACCTTCACACGCAAGGACATGGACAATGTGGTGAAGACCACAAATTGTCATATACGATTGAGATGTCTCAGCTAAAGGACGGACTGTCTTCATAGCAGCATAAAGCTAGTATTTGTCATTCTCGGCCCATCATCGGTGCTCCTCATCGTATTCAATGTGTATGTTGTACTTTACAACTAGACAATTCAAAGATGATCAAGGAGTAGTCATGCGTTTTGCCACACTAAGTTTTCATGGACGAACTGCGGCTGCACTAAATTTTGGAAGTCACTACCGGTTAACACCCTTTGGCGATGTAGCGGCACTTTTGAGAGAAGTTGATGGTGATCTTACAAGAGCGGCCGATCTCAAGGTGGAAGATACTGTTCCTTGTGAAGAGGCGATACTTGCCCCCACGGTTTTAACGCCAACGAAGATCATTTGTCTGGGACTGAACTATGCCGATCATATCGAAGAGATGGGACATGGTAAAGAACAGTACCCGACCTTGTTCGCGAAGTTTCCAGCAACTTTGACCGGACCTTTTGACGACATTGAGATCCCTTCTCTCTCTAATGCCGTTGACTGGGAGGTGGAACTAGGTGTGATCATTGGTACGACGGCACGAAAGGTTGCGACTGAGAATAGCCGTGATCACATAGCGGGTTTCGTAGTGGCGAACGATGTGTCTATGCGAGACTTCCAAAGGAGAACCAGTCAGTTTCTTCAAGGAAAGATCTTTGAACGTACTACTCCAATCGGTCCTGAGATGGTAACGCCGGATGAGGTCGACTACGCCTTGGACCTAAGGATCTCATGCTCCGTGGATGGTGTAGAGATGCAGAGTTCAAGGACTTCAAATATGATAACTACGGTCGAGGAATCGATATCGTACATATCTCAGATTGTAACTCTAGAACCTGGAGATTTGATTCTAACTGGAACTCCATCTGGAGTTGGCGCAGGTCGTACCCCTGCGGTGTTTTTGAAGAATGATCAGGTGGTAACCTCTTACGTCGAAGGTGTTGGGGAGCTAATCAACAGATTTGTCTCGTAAAGGTCGCTATGACCAAGTAGGAACGTAAAACTCCTATATAGGAGTTGGATTTAGGGATATTGGTAGTGCAGTAGTGTTGTGAAGTAATATAAAACTAAAAAACTGTAACGTACATGAGCGCCTATCTCCTAACGAAAGGTGGTTGCTTGTTGTCGGACGCCGTCGCTTCGACACTTCCTAGGTTCGATACATAAGTATTTGGAAAGACGAAAACTACGATAGCTGGAAGTACGACGCCAAGCGCAGACCTAAAGCTTTATAACATGACTTGTTCGGCCAAAGAAGCGATTGAAAACGCTTGTAAGGTAGCCCACCAGAAGTTCGACTTCGGCGGATCTATTCCTTTGCAAAGCTCGGGATGTTCCGTCAACGGCCTACCCAAAGGTGCATAGCACTACTCCATGGTCAAAGTTGTTACTTTCAACACTTTCTATACGAAAGTACGTTGCGTTAAGTCGAGTGTAAATCACGGAAACGGGAAGAACTATAAGAGCAAAGGATCTTCGCCCGCCGTGCCACTACCGCTACGACAGAGGTGTAGATGCGTCTATCAATGTCTAAGCGCCGTAGGAGAGACGTGACCAAGAACGTCGAGAGATGCCATGAACAAGACCAAACAGGGCCTTAAAAGTCAGAACTCAGCATCTGTAATGGATCGCGACAAGCCGAAGAATCCTGAGCAGCTCTATTCACCTTTTCTGCAAAGGAAAAGGATGAGAGGGCGTATAGTCCCGTCATGGATCTACGTGAAGCTCTTCAATCTCTGACTCCTCGAAGAAGTAGTCGTCGTCTTGATATCTAATCCACAGCTTATGGACGACACCGCAAGAGATCGAGATGAGTTGTGCACCTTCGAATCTTCGGCCATGAACGCAAAGAGTTATTGGGTGGTCGTAAGGAGCACTTATGGTAGAACGAGTAAGTTTCATACCTATCCTTTCCCTGAGCAACAACTATCTATCGACTCGCGATGTCTCGCAGCTAAGTGTTAGTTTGTAGATATGAAAGATGTCAATGCTCTTCTGCTGACTTTGGCGGCTGACAAGGAGGTGCGAGAGGATCCCTACCCAATCTATCGTGAGTTTCGCTCTTTGGGGCCCGTGTTGGTGGCTAATGATAACTTCGCATTAGCCACCACCTATGAAAGTGCCGCACAAGTTCTACGGCGTTCTGAGTTCGGCAAGAGCCCCGATCGAGAAGATCGACGTCGATCGAATATTTCGTCTCTTAGGCGGCAAGACCTTCCTCCTTCAATGCTATTTCAAGATCCGCCGAATCATACCCGACTGCGAAGAGCGGTATCTCAGTTTTTCCTCCCGACTAACTTAGAGACTTTGCGGGAAAAGTTAAAAGATATTGCATCTAGGCTTTTTGGTGAGTTGCGTGATTCAAAGGAACCTGAACTCATAAGTTCATTTGCTTTGCCACTGCCAGTTTGGGTTATTGGGGACGTACTTGGAGTACCGGCGGAGGATCGCTTCACTTTGCAACCAGATGTCTCAAAAATTGCAAAAACCCTAGACTTCAACTTTAATCAAGACGATTCAGTTGCGAAGGAGGCCGAAGCCTCGTCAGCGCGGCTTATTTCATACTTTGAAGAGTTGATAGAGGAAAAGATCAAGAATCCGAGAGAAGATCTTTTATCTGCCATAGTTTCAAACTCGGCCTCTTTGGACGTGCCTCTCTCTAAGAAGGAGTCTTGCTCGATGGCGATGTTGCTCTTCGCTGCGGGATTTGAAACTACAGGTAACCTGATCGGCAATGCGACAGCAGCTCTTTGTCACTCGCCTAGCGAATACAAGAGATTCCTTGACGGAGACGTGTCTACAAGAGAGGCGGTCGATGAGTTGGTGCGTTTTGACTCTCCTGTTCAACTTGACGGACGTGTTGTAGAAAAGGAGGTCGACTTATTTGGTGTGGCGCTACCGGAAGGCCTCTTCGTGGCTACTCTTTTGGGGGCAGCGAATAGAGACGACCTGGTTTACGAAGATCCTGATGCATTATCACTATCGCGTACGGGACCAGCCCCGATGAGTTTTGGGAGTGGTGCACATTTCTGCTTGGGTTCTTATCTTGCAAAGATGGAGCTTGGTGTATATCTAGAATTAATCAGAGGACTTAAGACACCTATTACTATCCAGGACTACCGTCGAAAGGAGTCTTTGACCTTGCGTGGATTTGAAGAGATGTATCTCTTAGTCTAGCCCGTGTATCTAGCCCGCCGTTGATGGCCTAAGACGAGAGACACTCAGTCTTTAGAGTTTCAACGTCATAGGAGTTCGTGTTGCTTAGGAGTGAGTGACGGTGCTAGTCGAAACGTGTCGTATATTGAAAATGTCTTTGTGTTAACTTAGTTGTAACAGAGTCGAAGCTACTGTGAAATACTTTTTATCTAGCGTCTTAGAGATTAGATTCTAAGTAGTGGGACTGGAACCTAACTAGGAGGATTTGTGAAGCTAATTACCGCCGTGATTAAGCCCTTTAAGTTGGAAGAGGTGCGCGAAGAACTTTCCAAGCATGATGTGAAGGGAATGACCGTTACTGAAGTCCAAGGCTTTGGCCGTCAAAGTGGCCACGTTGAGGTGTATAGGGGGGCTGAGTACAAAGTTAGCTTCGTGCCTAAAGCGAAGATTGAGGTAGTCGTTGACGACTACGACGTCGAAGCTATAGTTGGCGCGATATCGAAGATCGCGAACACGGGCAAGATCGGAGATGGAAAGATCTGGGTCACTCCTGTTGAGGATGTAATCAGGGTCAGGACTGGCGAGAGAGGGTTAGAGGCACTATAGCGACTACTTCCTACCTTGCACACCTAAGAGATGAACTTATAGGGAAAGAGGACGTCTCTTTTTCTGCAGTATTTACAGACGAGGTAGATCGCTGGATAGTTAATTTGGCTCACCTTAGTACGAACTTCTGCTTAGTGGCGGTTGGTAGTTATGGTCGTAAAGAGCTCGTACCTCAAAGCGACATAGATATTTTGTTGCTTCATGAGGCGAAGGTCTCTGCAGATGAGGTTGCTCAAGTGGCTGACTCTATCTGGTATCCCCTATGGGACAGCGGAATCTCAGTGGATCACTCTGTGCGTAGTCCGACGGAGGTCATCGATAACCTACGTTCAGATCATCGGGTCCTTCTTGGTCTCCTTGACGCCCGATTCTTAACTGGTTCCTCCGATCTGTTTGACAAGACGTGGAGTCTTATAGATAGGGAAGTGCGTTCGAGAGTTGCCCTTTATAACGCGGATATACTATGGTCTGTGGCTGAGAGGCATGAGAGCTTTGGCACAGTGGCATTCGACCTCGAGCCCAATCTGAAGGAGTCTGCAGGCGGAACTCGAGATGTGTCGATCTTGAGATCCATCGTGAAACTTGGAATCGGCGGCTTCGAGGCGGATATGGCATTTCTAACCGAAGTCGCGAAACGGCAGAGTTTCTTACGTGAGTGGCTCTATAGAGTAAATCCAAAGGCCCAAGACCGTCTTTCGCTCTTGGATCAAGTTGAACTAGCATCAAAACTTGGAATTCCCGATGTGTCAAACTTGATCTACCCATATGCGAGAGATGCTCAACGGGTCTCCGTATTGTTGCAAGAAGCGTTAGCACCTCTGTCGAAAAAAAACCTAAACTCTCGAGCTGGAAAGAGTGCTAAGGCGAGTGGGAATCTTGATCGGCCTCTCGAGCGAACTTGGCCTGCGGCAGACCTATCGACTCCATCTGTCCATGAGATAGTTGTGGCTATTGAAGACCAGTTAAAACACGGACTGGACCGTTCCCTGAGCAGGCTCGAACACATAAAGGAGGCTTATCGATTAGATGGTTCAAAAAAATGGTCCGAGAAAGATCGGAACGCTTTCTTAAGCCTACTGCAAAGAGGAGATCAGTTACTTGAGATTTGGAATCTTCTAGACGTATCGGGTCTTTGGTGTAGCATTTTACCGGAGTGGGAAGAGATGAGGTTTCTTCGGCGGCCGAATGCGTTTCACCGTTACAGCGTTGATCGTCACCTAATCGAAACGGCGAAGGTGGCGTCTTCGTTGCGAGATCGTGTACACAGAACAGACCTTCTTCTTTTCGCTGCCCTTTTGCATGATCTTGGGAAAGCGCGAGTTGGTGACCATTCGAAGATCGGGAGAGATTTGGTCAAAACAGTGGCTGAGCGTCTGGGCTTCTCCGAGGAAGATGGTGAGATATTAGCGGTCTTGGTTGAGCACCATCTACTGCTGGCTGAGGTTATTACAAGGCGAGATCTATCAGATCCCACAACAGTTGAAACGGTAGCTGAGAAGATGGGTAGCTCCGAAGTCCTAGAACTTCTCACAGTGCTTACCGAAGCTGATTCGATCGCTACTGGCGTCGTTCCTTGGAGCAAGTGGAAGACGTCTCTACTCGCCGAGCTTGAGTTCAAGGTGAGACGCTTTTTAGACGAAGGTGTCCACCTGTCTAGAGAACCAAAACTGCCCTCTTACATACTGGAGGAACTTGTAACGAAAGCGAGTTCCGGATATGCGATCGTCGCTGTGGAAGATCATCTTTACGTCGGAGCGTGTGACAAGACGGGACTTTTTGCTACTGTGGTGGGCTCTTTAGCGGTGTCAGGGATTTCGGTAGTTTCGGCAGACGTATTTGAACGTGATGGAGTGGCTATAGATGCCTTTAGGGTGGGTTCTTGGTCCGGTGGCGAACCGAACTATCAGAGGTTCAAGGCAACTTTGAAGAAAGCACTAAACGACGAGGCCTTTTTGCTTGAGAAAATCAAGCGAACCAAACAGTCGTCGTCGTACCGTCACGATTGGAAGGATACCCGTGACAAAGGAGTTCTTAAATCTCGCGTCTCTATGTTAGACGATGTGTCTGATTCGGCTTCGGTTGTCGAGATCTGGACTAGTGATCGTCGAGGGGTTCTCTTCGAACTCGCTCGGGAGATATCGATGCGGGGATTTGATATTCGCCACGCGAAGATTTTGACCATGGGCGTTGACGTTGTGGATACGTTTTACATTGTCGATGGGGACGGACAGAAAATAAATGATAACACAAAGTTGAAAGAACTTATAACAGGTCTTAATCAGGTTCTAGGCGCTGCTGATTTTGTCGCGAGGACATAAACACTACAGAGGTCATTGTGAGTGCACCGCCAACAACTGTTGCTAAGTGAAGTGGGAATCCTAAAAAGAGTACGTTAGCAGCTCCAGCAGCTACGGGTTCAGCGCATGATATGACGCTTGCTTCAAAGGGAGGGAGATTTTTGAGGGAGTTGATAAACAACGAGAAGCTGATTGAAGTACCAGCGATGACGATGAACGCCAAGAGTCCGATCATACTCAGAGTCGGGGTGTGTGCTGGTACTGACAGGAACCAAAAAGGGGAGAGGACGACTCCCGCGCTGGTAAGTCCGATCGCAACGATATATGCAGAGTCGTAGTCTTTGAGTAGCCGCGTCGGTGCCTTCATATACAGTGCGGCGACAACCGCTGAGATTAATCCCCAAACGACTCCAGGGATAGGGATGGCGAGTGCAGAGAAACTACCGTTTGTCAATACGGCTAAAATGCCTATGAGGACAAGGAGTAGCGTAGCAGATGCCTCTAGTAGATTTCTGCGCGACATTCTGAACTTTATAGATATCAGACTCCACGTAAAGAGTATTACTGGGGAACCGTACTGAAGTAAGGTTGCAGAGACGGCATTTCCATGCGCTATCGCTAAGAAATATGTAAGTTGAACTCCACCTAAAGCGGCGACTCCATAGAGAACGACTCCGATCAGCGCTCTTGGTTGTCTAACAATTTTTAGTAGCTCGTTACTCCCTTTTGTTGTAATTAGATACAGGAGCAGGAGCCCTCCTCCAAACTCAGTCCTTACTGCTAGTACCCATAGTGTGGATAGGTGAGTGTCATGAAAAAGCACTTGTGCAGCCGTGCCTGATAAGCCCCACAACGTCGCTGCTAGTAGAATTTTTAGAACCGATCTATGGTGCAATGACAGTGGAATGTGCTTGGGCTTTACGGGTATCATGGGGTCTTTGCCCGGGACTTTCTAAATGCCTAGAGAACGATAACCTAACGTATCAACTCTATAGTATTTACTTAGTATTTTGAAACTCCTTCTTGGCGTCATCCAAAAAAGTTAGGACCAAGGATCCCGAGATGAGTACCTACATATTTAAAGGAACATATGCGAGAGGCCTTTGAGACCATAACTTTACAAACCGCTGAGGTTTGTAAAGTTATGGTCTAGCCCTCAGGTTATCAGCCCGGTTTTCAGGGAAACTGGACGAAAGTTATTGATGGAAACCTCTCTTAGTGTATCGCTACGGGCCGACTCTCTGCTTTCTCTTGGACCTGTGGTGCACCCGGCTTTAGAAGCGAACCGGCAATGATGCCGCCGACGACGAATACGAGAGCGGACCATCGAAATGCAGCAAGGTAGCTGTGAACAGCCGCTTCAGCGACGATCTGCTTGTTCGCAACTTTTCCGGCAAGGAAGGCAGTACCAGCAGACGCAGCCAGGGTGTTTAGAAGTGCCGTACCGATCGACCCACCGATCTGTTGAGATGTATTGACCGTAGCAGATGCGACTCCTGCGTCCGCTGGCGTTACTCCGGCAGTTGCTGTGTTCATCGATGGTGCCATGATTCCACCAAGACCTGCTCCAAGGATTAGCAGCGCAGGTAGAACGACAGAGGTATAGCTACTATTGATACCGACTCTACCAAGCATTAGCATTCCTACTGCTGCTATCAACATGCCTGTCGAAACGAGATACTTAGGACCAAACTTTGGTAGAAACTTGGCGGTTGTAAATGTTGCAACTACTACCAAGAGGGCGATCATTGGAATGAACGCTAATCCGGTCTTTACAGGCGAGTAGTGCAGGGTCTCTTGGAGGTAGTAGGTCAAAAAGAGGAATACACCGAACATGCCGACTGAGGCGATAAACACGGAGAGGTACGAGCCTCCTCGGTTGCGATCGAGAACTACTCGCATAGGTAGTAGCGGATGCGATACCTTAGTCTCGACGAATACAAAACTTACGAGAAGTACTAAGGCTGCAACTAGAAATGCGATAGTTATGCTGTTGGACCAGCTTGAAGTCTCCGCATGAGAGAACCCATATACGATCGAGAACATAGCGGCGGAGGCTAGGACAACGCCAGGAACATCTAACTTGGGTCGCTGACCCCTGTGGTCTTTGTTTAAGAATATTATTCCACCAACTGCCGCGGCAATGGCAAAGACTAGGTTGACATAAAGACTCCATCTCCAAGATAGATACTCAGTCAAGACTCCTCC
>JAJYHJ010000080.1 GCA_021784785.1 Actinomycetes bacterium
CCGTTACCTTCACTTTGGAGTTACTGGTTCACTTAGGAGATCCCATGGGACTCTTGCCTAAATGTAGTGCCCAAAACAAAGCTACCTACATTCTGAACTGGGAGTGTGTGTTTATTGGCCGAACATTCGATCTGGCCAAGGGTTATACAGACGCTTTTCGTGGCAATCTCCAAGGTTGTGACACACAAAAGGTACCTCCTACACTATTGACTAATCAAATGACGAAACTACGTGTCGAAAGTTGCTGAATGGATGTTGGAACCTCGAAGTAAAGTTCTAAGATCCAACAAGCGCTAGCCAAGAAGACTCTCATCCAATATGGCGTGCACGCCATAACTCTGATTTGCCACCTGTGTAACATGAAGGTCCACAATTGAACTTCCAAGTGCAAGCGCGTCACCACGCTTTAGACCAAAAATACCCTGCATCCACGTTACCATATTCGAAAGTGCGTCTCCCATAGCTACGTTAAGGTTAGGATCAAAGCCAAATGTAATGCGCCCCTTTGGTGTATCAGCACATATTGCATCTAGGGGCGCCTGCTCTAGCACCTCGACACGAATGTGGCTAGTCATAGCACACTCAATGGCAGTACCACTTACCTCACCATCCCCTTGTGCCCCATGGCCATCACCAAGACACAGCATTGCGCCAGGTACCGTCACAGGGATATACAAAGTCGAACCCGCAACCAACTCCTTACAGTCAATATTGCCACCTCCTTGAGTTCGAGGAGGGATCGTAGAGTGCTCTCCTTCGCTATCAGGTGGGAGTCCAACCACCCCCAAGAAGGGCGCAAGTCTTCTCAATATTCCAAATTGGTTTGTTGCCGTATTCGTCTCAGAGTCAATCGACCAAAGTAACCACCTCGGTCCCTCATCTAGTACCCCTAGTCTCCTATTGAGATCGTTATCCAAGACCGCGGCCGCCGTCCAGCCCCAAGTATGAGGGAGTAGTGACTCAAACGTTACCGCGAGAACTGTACCAACTTGGGCCTCTCTTATATGGATAGGGCCAACTAAACAATGACCTCGGCGCCCAGGTATCATCGTCTCCACCTTCTCCCCTGGATACGCGTGTCGCGTCAATGAACCTGACGCGTCTAAAGTACTAACCACCAACTCGTCTCCAGAGCTAATCGAAAGAACAGGATCACGCTCAGCACTAAAGACATCGGTTACCGTCTCTGGCGTGGATTCTATTATGTAGCGAGTCATAACGGGATCTCTCCTTCTTGGCAGCGTTTAGATAAAGACCATTAGTGGTTCGCAAACACTCCTTGCGACTCCTCATAGTCATACGAGTAGATATGTCGCCCTCTAGAAAATGCGACCTCTACCCGTTGCATAACGTCCAAAGGATCTCCCGACCAGATGCAAAGATCGGCGTCCTTTCCAAGTTTTAACGAACCAACCCTATCGTCAACTCCGAGGATTCTCGCTGGATTTATAGTCAAAGCCTCTAAAGCTACCTTTGGGTCTAATCCCTCTTTTACCGCCAACGCGGCCTGATACACCAAAAAGTGAACTGGAACAACAGGATGGTCGGTCGTAAGGGCAATCGTGACCCCTTGGGCAGCCAACCTTCCAGGATTCTTCAAGGATCGATTCAGCAGTTCCACCTTAGATCGTGACGTAAAAAGAGGGCCAATTATCACGGGAATACCTCTGGCCGCTAGCCGGTCCGCCACAAGGTGGGCCTCAGTTCCATGGTCAATAACCAGTTCATAACCAAACTCATCAGCGATACGAACTGCCGTCATGATATCGTCAGCGCGATGGGAGTGCTGCCTCCAGGGAATCTCACATCTAAGCACCATTGCCAAAGACTCAAGCTTTAGGTCCCTTTCTATTGGCGTGCCGTTGCCGCTATCCCCTTCGGACTCAGCCAATTTTGCGAGGTGGTTTTGAGTTTGAGCAAATGCAGAACGAATAACAGCAGCCGTTCCAAGACGAGTACTCGGAGTCTGTTTCTTGTCACCATAGACTCTCTTTGGATTTTCACCCAATGCTGACTTCAGTCCACTTGGGCTACGAAGCACCATGTCATCGACAACAGTTCCAAAACATCTTAGTGCTACGGTTTGGCCGCCTATTGGATTACCAGACCCAGGATTGACATTTACGACCAAAACGCCACCTTCGATCGCTTCACGAAAGGCAATATCATAAGGGTTTATAGCGTCTAATGCGCGCACGTGCGCTGTGTTCGGATCAGTCATCTCATTGGTATCATTTCCTGCCCAGCCGTTCGCTTCCTCATGGATTCCGACGTGGGTATGCGCGTCGATAAAACCAGGAAGCACCCATTTCCCATCTGCGTCTACAATCTGATATCCCGTCGGTGCAACCTCCACAGAGTCAACGACCGCTTCAATGACTCCACCTGAAATGACGACTGAACCTTTCTCCAGCACCTTGTCTTCGACGGTTACAATTCGTGCCCCTCTTATAACTACATCGCCTGATATCTCGTTCAACTCTTTACTCGCCAACCCTTTCCAACTAAACCCACGCGTCAGATAAAATGCTTTCGTTAAAAACCACTTCTTTCCCACAATACAAAGTCAGGTCAACGGATCTTTATACAATGATCGAAACAGTCAGAGACCTCACATCACAGGTGTTCGTCAAACCAACCTAGGTGCCTGTTCACAAAGTCCTCCATCTGCGACGGAGTCCTCAGAATATGAAATCCACCTGGATATCTGATCATCCTCGACTTTTTGCCTAGAGCCAACAAGCCCTGAAATATCTCTTCACCTTGTCCAATGGGACACCTCAGATCTCCCTCCCAGTGCAGCACCTGGACCGGAGTTGTCACGTTAGGGAGATACGTTATCGGTGAGTGTTCCATATAGTAGTGCGGATTGTCCCACGGTGTACCTCCTGACTCAAAAGCATTGAAGTGGGGTATATCTGTCGTTCCGTACATCGACACTAGGTTCGAGACCGGCGCTGAGATACAAGACGCTTTGAACCTTGAGGTGTGACCCACGGTCCAAGTGGTCATATATCCGCCATAGGAGTATCCCGCCACATAAAGACGATCTGGATCAGCTATCTTTTGTTCCACCAACAGGTCAACGGTTCCCATAAGGTCTTCGTAATCCCCTCCACCCCAGTCTGCTACACAAGCCGTGGCGAATTTCTCGCCAAACCCATGGCTACCACGGGGATTAGGAAGAACAACGACAAAGCCTTGGGCCGCTAAGGATTGATAGAGTGGCATCATAGAAGCTTGAGGATGCCATCCATGGGGCCCTCCGTGAATCTCTAAAACTGTTGGTGACGGTATCCCTTCACGGTAGTTGTACGGATAGATGACATAAGACTGAATGTCAAAACCGTCTTTAGTTTCATAAGACGTCTCTTTGAGTAAAAATAGCTTTACCTCGTCTGCCAGCTCGGTGTTGATTGAGGTCAGTGTCTTCGGCTCAGATCCGTCAAGCTTACAGCTTCTGACCTCCACAAAGGTCGAAGGCCATACACCTACAAAGAAAAGGTCGCTGCTGCTCGCAACTACCGTCATGATCTGCAGATCATCCATCATAACCATCTCTGGTTTAGGGCATTCATCTGAAAGAGAGACACGGAAAATGCCTTGCCGCCCCCTGTCGTTAGCCAGGAAATAGAGGGTAGTAGAGGAGCCATACCACGTATAGGAGCGACCTAACGCTGGTTGTAAACCCCACACCGGTCGATCCAACGTCTCTGTCAGACTCTGGACATCCCCAGAATCGTCGGTGGCCACAACCATGAGATGCGCGTTTTTAGAGGAGTCTCCAGGTCCATTCTCATGGCCAACATACGAGATGAAACGTCCGTCAGGAGAAAACTGAGGGCCAGAAGCCGTACCAATCTCGTTAGTTAGTCGTCGTGGCTCATGTTCTCCATCAACGTCAACGATCCACAGATCACGACGTTGATATACACCACGGCTGGAAGATCTATCTGATGTAAAGGCTATAGATAAACCATCTGGCGACCAAACAGGTTCAAAGTCATCCCAGTCACCCATCGTCAACGCTCTCGCCGTCTCTGAGTCGCGAACATCGGTGATAAAGATGTGGGAGCGATGTCCGTCAAAACGTCCTATGTTGTCAAAGCGGTTGTACAGATCGTCTAAGACTATGGGTTTTGATCTTTCAATGGCGCTTTTCTCACTTGCTTCCTCTTCAGATCCCGTTTTCGCAACATAGGCAATTGCTGCACTATCGGGGGACCATGAAAAGTAACTTACCCTTTCTGGCGAAGTTGTTACAGCCCGTGGTTCCCCTCCATCGAGGGGCGAGACCATCACTTGTACTCTTCCCTCATCATTTCGAAGGAAAGCTAAGTACATTCCATCTGGTGACCACCTAGGCTGAAAATCTTTCTGCCCATAGCTGAACCGCCTCTGTCCTTTTCCATCAGCTGACACCAGCCAGATAGATGTCGAAAGTGAGTCGCTGTCTTTCTCCGGCGTCGATACTACAAACGCCAGTGTCGACTGATCTGGTGAGATATCTAGATCACTAACACCTTTTACGGACCATACATCACTAGGCTCAAAGCTTCTCAAGACCTATTCACCTTTCATCTCGGGATCACCTTTACGGCGGTCCCCTATCACCTTTCCAAATACGTCATCTTTAATAGGACCTAGATCTGAGAATGACCCGATGCTGTCGTGGCACTCTCTAATGGTTCGACCAGAGGAAAGTGACATGCTGCCATGTGCGACGCACCAAACGCCCTCAGTTGCGGTTCTTGTTGCGCACATATCTCTTGCGCTCTAGGGCATCTTGTTCTAAATCGACACCCCGAAGGCGGGGAAATCGGACTAGGAAGTTCGCCCGATATTACCTCTCTCTTCTTATCCTTTTCTATCTCGGGATCTGGAAGAGGAATGGTATTTATCAATCCTTGCGTGTACGGATGAACCGGCCGTGAATATATCTCATCACCGGGAGCCAACTCCACGAGTTTCCCTAAGTACATAACGCCGATACGGTCCGCAAGATATTTTACGACCGCTAAGTCGTGGGAGATCACAAGATACGCCATCTCATGACTGACTTGGAGTCGTTTCATTAGATTTAACACTTGCGAACGTATAGACACATCTAAAGCGCTAACCGGTTCATCGGCAACGATCAACTTAGGGTTCAGGGTAAGTGCTCGTGCTAACCCAATACGCTGTCTTTGCCCTCCGGAAAACTCGTGGGGGAAACGCTCTAAGGCCCTAGATGGGAGTCCTACCTCCCGCATCAGCTCAATCGACCTGGCCTCTTGCTCCTTAGAACTCTCTACACCTTGAATGCTTAGAGGCTCTCGCAATATGGCCGCGACTCGCATTCTAGGATCTAAAGAACCATAAGGATCTTGAAACATCATCTGTAGATCCCTGCGTTTCTTAGCAAGAGTGCGACCTTTATAAGCGAAGATATCTTCACCATTGAGTAGGATCTTCCCGGAGTCAGGTCGCTCTAATCCTACAATCACTCGACCAAGAGTTGACTTCCCGCATCCGGACTCTCCCACGAGACCGAAGATCTCGCCTTTCCTTATGGTAAGTGAGACTCCAGATACAGCATGCACCTTACCTACCTTTCGTCTCAGAATGGCTCCCGAAGTTACAGGGAAGGTCTTAACAAGGTCTACCACCTCAAGCAGCGGGGGCTCATTCTTCCCGTCTTTCCTCTCCACTTGTCCGTGCGATACAGTGACCATCATCTCGGGCTTAAGGGGGCCATCCTCGACTGGATGAAAACAAGCTGCCACATGACGATCATCACCTCTCAAAGAGGGCTCGCTTTTCTGACAGTCAGGCTGTGTGTATGCGCATCTGGGAGCAAACCTGCATCCCTCCGGCGGATTTGTCAGATCAGGGGGTATCCCTGGAATCGAAAAGAGAGTCTTGGTATTATCTTGATCCATACGAGGAATAGAAGCCAATAGTGCTTGGGTGTAGGGGTGCCGCATATGAGAAAATATCTCTTTGGTCCCTGTCGCTTCGACCATCCGTCCCGCATACATAACGTTTACACGATCTGCCCGACCTGCCACTACTCCCATATCATGGGTTATAAGTAGGATCGACATGCCAAACCTCTCTTTTAGATCGTCAAGAAGTTTTAGAATTTGAGCTTGGATCGTAACATCTAATGCCGTTGTCGGCTCGTCCGCGATTAGTACTTTAGGATCGCAAGTAAGGGCGATCGCAATCATAACTCGTTGCCTAAGTCCACCTGACAGTTGGTGTGGATAGTCCGCAAGCCGCTCCTTGGCTCTTGGCACACCCACTAGATCAAGCACCTCAATAGCTCGGTCTACGGCCTCCCTTTTTGAGCCACCACGATGCAACAGCGTTGGTTCAGCCACTTGGTCGCCGATCGTCTTTGTGGGGTTCAATGAGCTTGAGGAGTCCTGGAAGATCATAGCGATATCATTTCCACGAATCTTACGCATCTCTGCATCAGCCAGATTGACCAGCTCTTTACCTTCAAGTCTTATAGACCCACCAACCACTTTGCCACCTGGCGGAAGAAGGTTCATAATCGACAGCCCCGTTATTGACTTTCCACACCCAGACTCCCCCACTAGACCCAGTGTCTCTCCAGCCTCAATATAAAGGCTTACATTGCCGACCGCCTGAACGACACTGCGGGACAACTGGATATGAGTAGATAGATTCTCAATCTCAAGAACTCTTGTCACGAAGAAATTTACTCCTCTATAGCCCTAGCGGCGTCGCAATCTAACATCTACCGAATCTCTAAGCGCGTTACCAATGAAGTTACAAGCCATAACCACGAGAATTAAACTGATACCGACGGGATAAACCAACCACCAGTACCCATTACCCAGCGCTGTGTTTGCCGTAGATAACATATCGCCCCAGTCCACATGTGGGTACTGAAGACCAAATCCCAAGAACCCTAAAAGGGCTATGGCTATAATTGCATCCGCTACCTGGAAGGTAATGTTCACTATCACCACAGAAAGCGCGTTGGGAAGAAGATGTCGAAAAATGAGCCGGCTCCGGCCGCTGCCCATAACCTTAGCGGCCGAGACAAAATCCCTCACTCGCAAGGAAAGAACTTCACCTCGTATTAAGCGGGCAGGAACAAGCCAGGCAAAAAGCCCCAAAATCAAACTCAGGCTCAAAACCGTCCCGCTGTATCTTGTGGCTACTATCAGAACAATTAGCAGATACGGAATCGATAAGATAACATCGACCACTCGCATCATAACTCCGTCTAAAATTCCACCGACCAAGCCCGAGATGGCACCATACAAACTACCTATGACCGTTGCAATTAGTGCAGCAAAAAATCCGATCTCAAGCGCTGCCTGCCCACCGACCATTAGACGCCCTAGTTCATCATACCCGTTGTTGTCGGTCCCTAAAGGATGGCCAGGACCAGGCGGAAGATCAGAGTTTAAGACGTTACCCGATAACTGATTGGAGTAATACACGTGGGGACCAACATAGCAAAACAGTATGAAAAACACCAAGATACCTAGTCCAACGAGAGCTAGTTTGTTCTCGGCAAACGAGCGAATCGCCAAGCGCCATCCACTGGTCACCGCTAAGTCAACGTCACCGCCATCGATCAAAGGAGCACCCGGCTCAAAGGCACCTAACGCACCACCTAAGTTGAGGGGAGCCTCTTCAACACCTTCAGTATTCCGCTCATCCATCATGACAGTCTCACCCTCGGGTCAGCGATCGTAATAGCCACGTCTGCAATAAAGTTGCCCGCAACGGTTAGAACACCGGCAATAAGTGTGTAGGACAAAAGAATTGGATAGTCCTCATTTTGCAAAGCATTATAAAACATAAGTCCAAGTCCTGGATAGTTAAACAACGTTTCGATCAGCAGGTTTCCAGCTAACAAAGCGGGAACAGAAAGGCCAATGAGCGTAATCATTGGAAGTATGGAGTTTCTAAGGAGATGGCCAGTTAGCACCGCTCTTTGAGATAGTCCTTTAGCTCTTGCCAAGCGAATATAGTCTTGACCTAACCCATCTAGAGCGGAAGACCTCATGTATTGAGAGTACCCTGCCACTTGTATGGCCACCAAGTTCAATATCGGCAAGAACATCGCACGAGGATCTTCTATAACACCAATCACAGAAACAGATTGGCTTGCTTCCGGCGGAAAGATCTTCAGACTCAACGCGAAGGACTGTATCAATAGCAGGCCCAAAAAAAACGAGGGCATAGAGTACAAGGTGAACGCCCCTGAGGTGACAATGTAGTCACCAAGGCGATTCCGCTTCACGGCCTGATAGATTCCAAGTGGGATAGCTATAAGGATCGCTAAAACCAAAGAGACACCGGATAGGTATAAGCTACGGAGTACATTCTCTCCAAGAACACTAGTAACTGGCTGATTCAGCTTGTAGGAGTAACCTAGGTTACCCTGAAGAAGTTGTAAAAGATAATGCCAGTATTGAATAACAATAGGATCGTCATATCCATTTGCCTTGTTGAAGGCGGCTACTGCTTTAGGTGATGCGTGAAGTCCCAACACGGCTCGTCCCGGAGAACTCGATATCAGGTGCAACATTGCGAAGGCCACCATAGAGATTCCAACAATAACGATAAGAGAAGTTACAAAGCGACGGAAAAGATATCCAGCCAATAGATGGCTTCCTTTCTTTCGACTAGACACCTTGGCCCGAGCTCAAAAGCTCGGGCCAAGTCTTACCTATAGATTAACCCTAAGGCATCGCTACTTCGTAAAGTACCAGTACTGCGGTAAAGGTTGGAACTGCGTAAGCCCGGAGAAAGAGTCGGCGTTTGTCGCACTCAAACTCTTACTTACAGCATATATGAAGTCTGACGCCGGCGTAAACAAGGCTGGCTGTTGTTGCGTCAAGTACGATGCCTCTTGAGACACAGCCTGGGGGTTCGAGCCGAACACTGAGTTATTAATCAGCTTATCAGCCGTAGCACTTGAGTATCCGCCAAAGTTGAACGAACCACCGGTATTGAAGATGTTGTTCGTTGTTGGATAGTCAGACGCACTAAACCCACCAAAGTCGTTGATCGCCCACTTGTTGTTGTTTGCGGGAGCGCCAGCAACTGAGTAGTTGGAAACCAAGAAGTTGAAGGTCTTGGCATTCAACTGAATATTGATTCCCACTTGCTTCGCAGCGGCAGCAAAGGCCTGAGCCTGCTCACCAAGCACCGGTGGGGAGTTCGTATAAAACATCGTTGGAGAGATCGTCGCATGCAATGGAATGCCAGCGCCGCAGTCACCAGCGGCAGTTCCCGGCTTTACACACTCCGTAGTTCCGTTAGCAACAACCTTCCACCCATGGCTTTTCAGTAGATTTGCGGCAGTTGAGATGTTATAAGGATAGGGGTTGTTCTTGGCATTCGCTGGAGTATATGGACTTGGAGGCGAGACCCCAATTGGACCGTAGTCTGGAACAGCAGCTCCTTTATAAAGGCCTTTGATATAAGCGGTCTGGTCCTCCAAATGAGCCAAGGCTTGACGCAGATAAAGCTGGGAGATCTCACTACTCCAGTTTCCAGTTGTATCTTTGAAGTTATAGAACGCTGCTTGGAAACCAAAGTCAGGCAGACCAAAGACGTTATACTTAGACTCGATTCGAGATACCTGAGGAAGCACGGAGAAGTCCACGCCGCCTACTGTCAAGTTGCCAGCGATGAGCTGGTTGAACTCCGCTTGTACGCTCGTAAATGTTACTCCTTGCAACTCAGAGAAAGTTACCTTATGGCCGCCAAAATGTGGATTTGGGACCATGGTGAATGCACCTGTAGAAGGAGTAAAGGAGGTCAACTTGAGCGGACCGTCCACCACCTGCCATAGTGGGTTAGTGGCATAGGTTGAAAGGTCGTTGGCTTGCTTAGACAGATAGTTATAGATTGCCGTAGCATTGGCCGGTTGAGTATAGTCCAGATGTGGGCCGTTAGCCGAGGCGATATTCCAATCCGTGGAAGGTAGTGGAGTGATAAGGCTCAGCTCGTTGTTGGTAAAGAAGCTTGTGTTGTAACTTTTTGTCAGCTGCAACGTAACGGTATACTTACCAGTCGCAGTCGCAGAAACAACGTTGTCCGGGAAGAACCCAGGAGTGTAGTTTCCAAAGTTGGCAGCACTCTCTTTAACCGCCGCCTTCAAGAGATCGATAAAGAAGATTACGTCGTTGGCGTCCACGGGTGCACCGGTCGACCAAGTGTAACCAGGTTTAATCGAGAAGGTCACTGTCTTGCCACCGTTTGAATAGGTTGGCATGTTCGCAAGGCTAACGGTCGGGTTAATCTTAGGAACCGTTCCTACCGTACCCCAGTACATAGGGACAAAGAGGTAGTTTTGGAACTCATAAATATTATAAACCGAGCTGTTGGCAGCGGGGACTATTGGAAAGATATAGTTCGGATTAGTACCCGACAACTGACCAAAGGTTATAACGCCGCCCGACTTTGCCGGTTGTCCCACAGGTGGTAACTTACCGTACAAACCCGGAATCGAACCAACGGACGTGCCTGATGAACCTTGAGTTGTTGCCGTGGATGATCCCGAACCACAACTTGCAAGCGTCACAGCCGCTGCCAATACTACGCCCACGGAACCAACTTTGGAAGTTCGGCGACGCAAGCCATTTGTTAATTTGTATACAGTCACAGATTTGACTATAACACAAAGATTTGTTCATGTGTTGACATCATCTGTAAAGAGAGTGTAAACACAGAATTTTCCAATTCGAAATGTCTAAACTCAGCCCATACTTTGTAAAGCCCTCTGGGTCATCAACCCATCTAGATGGACTTTCGATGTCGCAGCACAGAACAACCGATCTCAGGCACCGTAATTAAGATAAGAATTACCTAAGAGTATCTTCTTAAACATCTTAATTTCAAAGTTTTAATCCAAGGCGCTGCGCAGATCCAAGTAAGGCAATGGTAATGGCCATAAACGGTACGAGCTAAAGATTACAGATGCTCCCTAAACCATGAGATAAACAACTTCGCTCTTTCAACACGATGCTTCGGAGAACCGGAACGAGATAATTCATGATTCTCTCCGGGGAAACGCACCATCTCAACGTCACGAGCAAGGAGTTTGAGCCCAACATAAAGCTCTTCCGCTTGATTTATCGGACATCTCAAGTCCTCCTCAGAGTGAAGAATCAAAAGGGGAGTACTGATGTTTTTGATATAAGTGACCGGCGAGTTACGGAGGTAGGGTTCGGGATTATCGAGGTAACTCACTCCTACGTAACTTTTGACAAACCCTGAAATATCTGCACTATGTTCCATGGTCAAGAGGTTGTTGCACGCCCGTTCTGAGCAAGCGGCTTTGAAGAGGTCGCTATGACTTATCACCCAGGATGTCATATATCCACCGTATGATCCGCCGGCGATTCCCAAACGTTTCGCATCAACCCAATCAAAGTTCTCCACTGCGCTTTCTACACAGGCCAGCACATCATCGAAGTCAACCTCACCCCAGCCAGAGCCAGGATCATCTTTACACTCCGGCCATCGAATACTTCGCCCCCAATCTTCGCTGTACCCAGAGCTCCCACGGGGATTGCAGTATAAAACTCCAAACCCGGCAGAGCTTTGAAGTTGGAACTCATCAAATATATGATTACCGTACTGAGTGAAAGGACCGCCATGGACGTTCAAGATGGTAGGGTAGGTCTCATTTTGAACCGCATCTTTCGGAGGAATCGCCCAGCACTCAACCTCAGTTCCATCTTTCGATATTGCCAAATAACGAGTTGGGGCGATCAGATCGACCTCTCTTAGAAGGTACTTGCTAAAGTTAGTAAGCGGAAGCTCAGGCGATACCTCAATGCGAGCTTTCGTATCCAGTAGTAAATATGAGCAGCTCCACAACTCCTCCAGCGTTACTGGCGTCGTCGAAACATATACGAGCCGATCGTGGGACGCGTGCCAATCAGAGATCCAACGATCTCCCCCTAGCAACAAGGTTGGCTCAAGATTCGATGCTGTACTAGCCTGATAAAGTGAGATATTTCCATAATCCTCGACCCCGAAGACCACCATATCGTCACACCAAAGAGGAGCCCGAGAGCTCCCAAATGGCGAACAGTTTCTATCTAAAGCAGCCGAAATGATCCGCTCTTGCAGGCTTGACACGTTCATCACTGCAAGACGCATATGTCTCGGACTCTCGGTAGGGGTAGGGTTGAAAAAGTAAGCCATTTTCGAGCCATCGGGAGACCATGACGGAAGCGCATAAGCTTTATCAGTTTTGGTTAGTCGAGTAAGTTCCCCATCGTATATCGATACGGTCCAAAGGTCGTTGCAAAGGTCAATGTCACGGCCTTCGTGTCGAGCCGAGACAAAGCAGAGATGCCTGCCGTCGGGAGACCATGAGATTCCTTGGGCATCGAAGCGTCCGGAAACGACCGTCCTAATATCCCCCCCCACCTTTAGATCTGCCACGAATACGTGCGACGGTCTGTCAAATGTCCAACCTACCGCGTTTAGTCGATATCGCAAGGTATCCATCCGTCGCGCGGGCATATCCTTTGCGGCTAATGGCTCTTTTGCGCTACCGTACTGAGATGGATCGCTTCGCCGAGCTACAAAAGCCAAGCAGGAGCCATCGGGAGACCAGCGAAGCTCTGTAACTTTCCCGTCATGCTCTCCAACAAGTATCCTCTCGCCCGTCTCCTTAGTTGGATACGTATAGATCTTGGATGCTCCATCTACATACTCCACAAAAGCCAAGCAGGAGCCATCGGGAGACCATGACGGAAGAGACAGCGAGTCACCTGAAAGTAGTTTGCGAGCAGAGCTATCCCCAAGTTCAGGATTAACTATCCAAATTGAGGTCTTATAGCTATTGCTCTTCAGGTCTGGATCCACGACAACAAAGGCCACTGCATGGCCATCACTATTGATCTGAGGATCTGAGACCCTTCTAAGAAGTTCAATATCGTTGGGATGAAACCCCTTTTTACTCAACTTCGTCTCCCTAATTTGCTTGGTGTCTTTAATTGCTTCCATCGGTTTTGTACTCAGAGCTTTTAGGCGGACAGTTGATTAAGACGTCTTAACGCAAGCTCTGCATAGAGCGCTGCACCCTCTGCGAGCACATCGTCATCAAAGCTCGCGTAGGGAGAGTGGTTATTAGGGGCCGACGCGTACCCTTGTTTATCTGGGCTAGCTCCTAGAAAAACCATAGCACCCGGTATGTGGTTTAGTACTCGCGAAAAGTCTTCCGCACCAGTTACTGGATTTTCCATCTTGACAAAGCGATCTGCCCCAAAGACCTCGTTGACGACCCTTGAAACAAAGGAAAACTCAGTGTCATCATTTATGGTAACTGGGTACTCCGTCTGAAACTCTGCTTCTACTTCGAGACCATAGGCATGAGCTATATTCTTGCAAAGTCGCACAGACTCCTCGGCGATCTGTTCACGTACCTTAGAAGAAAACGTCCGTACCGTCGCCTCAAAGGCGGCAAACTCTGGAATTATGTTCCTTTTTGTGCCAGCATGAAATGAACCCACCGTTATTACGGCTGGCTCAAATGCGTCAATTGAACGACCTATATACGTCTGAAGTGCCCCCACCATTTCACAAGCAGCTGGTATCGGGTCCTTCGCTAGATGCGGTGCCGAACCGTGCCCACCTGCACCTTTTACTGTAACCATGAGTCCATCAGATGCCGCCATCATCGCGCCTGGTCTTGAGGCAAAGGTTCCAGCACTCCAAGTGGAAGACATGACATGTATTGCATAAGCTGCCTTGGGCCTCTCTCCCGATACCTCCAAAACACCTTCGTCGATCATGGCCCCGGCCCCGTCAAATCCTTCCTCTCCCGGTTGGAACATAAAAACCACATTTCCATTGATCTCCCCAACTCGGGTTGACAGTAGATGCGCGGCACCTACCAACATTGAGGTATGCAGGTCGTGCCCACAAGCGTGCATGACCCCTTCAGTTTTAGATCGATAAGGAAGATCCAGTTGCTCTTTAAGTGGTAGTGCATCCATGTCACCTCGGAGTAACACGGTTGGACCACTACCACTACCCTTTAGAACTCCCGTTACAGAGGTAAGTCTCTCACCAGTCGACAGAGAGAGACCCAAGCCATCGAGAGACTGAAGTACCTTCTTCTGTGTTTGGGGAAGAGCTAAACCTAATTCGGGCTCTTGATGTAAAGCGTGTCTTAGCTCAGCTAGCTCTCCTTGTAGGTTACGAGCTTGCTCTATCAAACTCTCCACCGTCTCTACCTCCTTGAAAGTCTTTTCGGCACAAAGTTACAGATAGACATTCGGTCGACCTCCAATGAGATCTCCTTTATCTTTGTATTCTGCATACAGTTCATACTCCAAACCTTAGCAGAAGAAACAGCTGTAGATGAGCCACCTTCATCGCTAATGCCAATACAGGCATTTAGCTCCCTTTTGGCAAGCAGGCCCTGACGTCTTATCGATGAAGTTCCCGGCGTTCGATAAAGCTAGCCAATAAGGAAGTCACAGCTACTTAATCGGTCTCTCATAGAAATGGAGACTGGAGCATCTAACGATCTTATTCTAGCTCATTTGGTCTCCACAAATTCAAGGCCGCACTTCAGGGTCGTTCTCTAAGAAACATCCTTTAAAACTCGTCTCTTATAAGAATTCAACTACATAAGTGCATAACAAATGCGCCACGCTTTGCGACTCCTTACCAAAGCTTCAATAAAACCAAACAACAAAGGAGAAGCGTGCAAGAGAATTGGAAAAAAATGGAGGCGAAGAAGGCTCTAGTAACGGGTGCAGCTGGTTTCATTGGTTCACATCTAACCAAAAAACTTCTAAACGACCAATGGTCGGTTGTCGGCATCGACGGGTTTACAGACAGTTACAGTCCTATAGAAAAACGCGCACGCGCCGAGGTTTTGAAGCAAAGTAAGAGCTTTGAACTTGTAGAGGGTCATCTCTGTGAACTTGAAATTCAACCCCTCCTTAAAGATGTTGACGTAATTTTTCATCTCGCTGGTCGGGCAGGGGTAAGACCAAGTTTCTCTCTCGAAGAGCGCTACTACCAAGACAACGTCGCGTCAACCGCCGCTCTTATCGACGCAGTCCGAGCATCTAATGTACGACGAATCGTATACGCCTCTTCGTCCTCAGTTTATGGTAACGATAAGACCCCTTTTTCTGAAGATAGAGACACAATGCCTATTTCACCTTATGGGCAAAGCAAGCTTGAAGCCGAAAAGATGGTTCTAAAAGCATCGGATGAGATAGAAACAACGGCTTTACGGTACTTTACGGTCTATGGTCCAGAGCAGCGCCCAGACATGGGTATAAGGATCTTCATAGAGAAGGCCCTTAAAGACGAGCCTATACAAATCTTAGGTGACGGCACCCAGGTACGGGATTTTACATACATAGACGACATCGTCACAGCCACCGTTCTTGCCGCAAGCGCCCCTTGCAGCTCTCTGGCCATCAACGTCGGAGGGGGGAGTTCCGTGGCCCTGAAAGAAGTTATAGACCTGATCGGTCAACTAATAGAAAAACCTATAAGAGTGAGATACGGGGACTTCGCAAGGGGCGACGTCTACCGGACCGAGGCCGATCTAACCCTTGCCTCCACGGCACTTGGGTTCAAGCCTACGGTTTCAATCGAAACCGGTGTCTCCAATGAGGTCAACTGGTTGTTGAGTCGCAACGAACGTCTTAGCCACAAAGAGGTGACGTTATGAGTACAAAAGTAATGATGTACTCGCACGATACCTACGGTCTTGGCCACCTTCGCCGAAACTTAGCTATCGCAACGGCCTTAATTGAAACGATTCCTGAGGTTCAAGTCCTGCTTGCTACGGGATCATCGATAGTGGAGAAGCTTCACAGAGCGCAACGCATTCAACTAGTCCAACTTCCTCCTGTTGTAAAGGTCGGAGTTGACGAGTATCGGGCCGTCGAAAAGGGAATGTCTCTATCCCTTGTAAGAAGAGCACGAAGCGCAATTCTAATCGATGTAGTCAGTAGATGGCATCCTGACTTACTGCTAGTGGATCACTCGCCCCAAGGAATGAAGGGCGAGTTACTTCCAGTTTTTTCTCATATAAAAGAGAACGGGCTCAATACTCAGATAGTGCTTGGCCTGAGAGATATAGTCGATAACCCCGAGTATGTGCGTACACTATGGGAGAAAGACGGCGTCTACGAGACTTTGGAGGAAGTTTACGACGAAGTATTGATATACGGGTCCAAAGCGATTTTCGACGTCATAGCCAACTACGGCATCGATAACAAATTGGCAAATAAGTATACGTACTGCGGTTACGTCACAAACCCTCCAAACGGGGACTCGACTGACATCCCCACAACGCCTATAGGTCCATATCTCTTAGGAACTATTGGAGGTGGAGGCGACGGCACAGAAGTCCTTAAAGGAACCCTCGAAGCTGCAAAACTACTTCATCTTGGGGCTGTCATTGTCACCGGACCGTTTATGAACCAACGAGATCGGCGACTCTTAGACGATCTTCTCCCCGCGTACCCTGGCGCTATCGCTGTAGAGTTAACGAACGGACTTGGAACTCTGGCAAAGAACGCTGTGTGTGTCATCTGCAGAGGTGGGTATAACACTCTGGCCGAACTGCTCTATCTGAAGGTACCTATCGTGGCGGTACCTAGACGGTGGCCAAGGGCGGAACAAGTGATGCGTGTGGAGGCTTTCAGCGCACTAGGGTTGCTGCAAAATATCGCATCAGGGGAAGACATGGAAATTTCTGAGCTGGTCAGTGCGATCAAACATGCCATCAGCGCTGCCAAAAATCCAACGACAACTATCGACCTAGAGGGCAACGTTCAAGCCGTTCAAAGGATTAACTCGCTTATCACTAAGAAAGTTGCAACGTCAGAGATTGACTCTCCAAAAAGAACAGTGTTGCATGCGGAGGAACAATGCCAGATAGGCTAACTAACCAACCCTTTCCAATTACGTACATTACAAAGAGATTTCCTCGCCTCTCTGAGACATTCATCCTAGATGAGATAATCGGCCTTGAGCAAAACGGAGTAGAACTGTCTCTCGTTGCAATCGCCAATCCAAAAGAACAGGTAGTTCAACAAAGATCCGAAAAGGTAAAAAGCGAAGTTACATACATCGAACCACCGGACAAGACTCGACTGGACCCAAGATGGATTATCGACCTTACGCTGGCAGTACTATCAAGTGTCCGCAAAAATCCAAAGGCCTTGGCGGCCATGATAAGAGAGTTACCATCCAAAGAGGACCCGATCGCATCTTTTAAACATATTGTCTACGGGAGTTGGGTAGCACGGCATGTACAAAGGGTGGGATCTAAACACATTCATGCCGCCTTCGCCCACTCACCTGCTGCAATCGCAAGCGTTGCCGCAAAGATAGCGCGAGTCAGCTTTAGTTTTGCTGGCCATGCCAAAGACATATACATCTCTAACCCCCATCAACTTGCTAAACGCATAGAAGAAGCCAGATTCGTCTTAGTCTGTTCAAACTCTGCTAAAGACGAAGTACTAAAAATCTCTAAGACTAACAGACCTAGTTCCAAAAGTTATAGAGACAACATAGATGAAAAGGTGTTACTACGTTACCACGGTGTCGACTTAGATCGATTTACGCCTATGGATCCCCGATCATCTCAGCACAGGGTAGAAGGGCCTGTCATTTTGGTTGTCGGACGACTCGTTCCAAAGAAAGGGTACGCCGTTCTCATAGAAGCCCTGGCACTTCTATCTCAGGCAAAAGTACCCTTTAGATGTCGCATCGTAGGTGCAGGTCCACTTAGGGAAGAGCTCGTAAAAGAAATTACCCGGTTCAAAATCCTTGATAACGTTGTGTTGCTAGGTGCACTGGAGCAAGAGGCCATTGTCGGAGAGTACCAAAAAGCCGAGATCTTCGTGCAAGCATCCATCGTCTTAAAGGACGGTGACAGAGATGGAATCCCCAATGCACTTCTTGAGGCCATGGCGTCGAGTCTCGCTGTTGTCGGTAGCGATGTAGCTGGTATTCCAGAGTTGATTCAATCGGAAGAAACAGGTTTGCTAGTTAGCTCAAACGACCCCCACGCTCTAGCTCAGGCCCTCTGGAGATTGATCGACGATCCATCTCTAGCTGCCAGATTAGGACACAATGCCAGGAATCATCTTAAGTCCAAGCTGTCGAAGGATCTTTGTAGCCAGATGGTAGCTAAGACCTTTCTCCAGTGGGTAAGCGAGATTGACCGATCTCTCTCAGACAAACTAGAACACGGAACGCTCTGACGTGCGAATAGCCTATCTCATTCCAGATCCAGGGATACCGATCGGGGGCACCAAAGGCGCCTCGGTCCACGTAGCATCGCTAACGGAGGCCCTAGTTCGGTTAGGAGCTGAGGTTTCAATCTTCGCCCCAAAAATAGAAGGTGAGCCAAAGCTAGAAGCGGACATTATAAATATCGATCTCGGAAACTTCAAGAAAGGTCTTGCTGGCGAGATGGATCGCATTGAAAAGCTGACACACTTTTACGAAGAAGTCGAGGTTTACATGAAAAACCACCGCTTTGATGCAATATATGAGAGACTCTCGCTATTTGCGGGAGGCGGTGAACTTGAACAGCGCCTCGATCTTCCCCGGGTCGTCGAGGTAAACGCTCCGGTCACAAAAGAGCGCATGGAGCATTTCGGCCTAGCCAACGTAGAGGTCGCTCTAGGAAAAGAATACGAAGCGCTCAAAGATGCCACAGTAGTATGCGTCTCTAAACCTCTAGCCACATGGGCAGTGAGTCGCGGAGCCAAATCTTCTAAGTCGATACCTAACGGCGCTGACGTTGACGTTTTCAGTCCAGAACGATGGTATGCGACTCGCGATCGGCTAAGAGAATCTCTAGGGCTAACCGGCAAGGTCGTACTAGGGTTCATAGGAAGCCTAAAACCATGGCACGGAGTAGAAACCATCTTCGATGCCGTCGAACACCTTAGCTACAAAGATCAGATTGCGATTTTAGTTGTTGGTGACGGTCCTTTACGAAGCCGAGTCAATCAACGAATAGAAGATCTGCAAGGACGAATACCAACCATAGCAGTTGGAGCCGTAGATCGCAAAACCGTCCCCGCTTACCTGTCCGCTATAGATATCGCCTTAGCCCCATACCTACCAACAGAGGAATTCTACTTCTCTCCTCTTAAAATCGTCGAGGCAATGGCCGCAGGCAAGCCCTTTATCGCCTCTGACTTTCCACCAATAAGAGAGATTGGAGGCACAGCAGGAGTTTATTTCCCCGCTGGAGATAGTATGAGTCTAGCGAACGAGATAGACCGACTCGCAAGATCCAAACCACTTCGTAAATACCTTGCCCAACAGGTAAGAACCCTTGCTTGTTCAAGTCACGACTGGACGAACGTCGCTAGTGCAACGCTGGAAGTCCTACGTTCAGAGGAGGCATCTCGTGCCGCCTAGTATAGGATTGTGTTCGACCAAATCACGAATCGGCTCAAAGTTAACGTCCATATCCCCAAAGCGCTACGCAATGGACGTAAGGCCGGTAAAGTTGATGCTTATATTTGGGGTCTCACTCTCTGTAGTTCGAGCTATGCTCCAGTGGGCAGCGCCGTGGCCACTGAAGCTCATATTTGACTCGGTTCTGTCGCATCACCCTTTGCCATCACAACTTAGGCAGTTACCCACGGCCCCTCTCGCACGACTTCAGATATTATCTTTGATCATTATCGCAATCGCCGTATTGCTGGCAATCACGAACTATGGAACGAACGCTTCGTTAGCTAATGCCGGCCAGAAAATGGTATTTGCCTTAAGATGTCGCCTCTTCGATCACCTCGAGAGGCAGTCTGCCGAGTTTCACCTTCGACATCCAGTTGGCGACCTACTCTCCCGTTTGGGCGGCGACATTCAAGCCATACAGGGCGTTATGGTTAACGTCGTTCCTATCTTTGTAGAAAATGGGCTCACTGTGCTCGGGATGATAACGATCATGTTCTTCATCGATTGGCGATACAGTCTTATCTTTTTGTCACTTACTCCGCTTTTGTACTTTGCAATAAGGCACTACCTTGCCGCAATCAAACTCTCCCAAAGAGAAGCTCGAAACGTCGAAGGGTTAGCGACGGCAAAGGCTCAAGAGGTCCTAATCTCCCTCCCTGTCGTTCAGGTCTTTGCAACCGAAGAAAAAGAGAGCGAGGTTTACGCCCAACTAGCTAATAAAGCGCTCGGTGCCAACAAGAGATCTGTTTTACTTCAGTCGAGATTCATCCCTCTTGTGGCCGCAACAATGACTATATCTACAACTGTCGTTGTCTACTTTGGAGCACGGGCAGTAGTTCTTGGACACCTCACCCCTGGCGACCTAATCATATTCAGCGCCTACCTGAGAGGGATCTACACTCCGATTCGCCAGCTAGCTAAAACCGCAGGAATGCTTGGCAGGGGTCAAGCCTCCGCTGACCGGGTCCTTGAGGTGTTAAACGCGTCTTCTGAGGTTAAAGAGTCTCCTAAAAGGATACGCCCCAAAAGGGTTGAGGGGCGACTAACCATGGAAAAGGTCTCTTACTCTTACGATGGTTCGTCATTAGCTCTCAAAGAAATTGACCTTGAGATCAAAGAACGAACGATGCACGCGATAATTGGTGCCACTGGATCGGGAAAGTCTAGCCTTATACGACTAATACCACGTCTCATGGACCCAACTGACGGATTCATAAGGTTAGATGGAGTTCCTATAACTAATATTTCACTCACCTACCTGAGATCACTAATAGCTCTTGTTCCCCAAGAACCATTTCTGATGAGCGCCACGGTTTGGGAAAACATCTGCTACGGCAGCTCCGCTATATCAAAGGAGACGGCGATCAAGGCTGCAAAGCAGGCAGGCGTACACGAAGTTGTCGAGTCATTAAGAGACGGTTATGATACGTTCACTGGAGAGCGGGGGGGAGCTCTTTCAGGCGGACAAAAGCAGTGCGTCGCATTTGCTCGCGCAGTCGCCAAGACCGCGCCCATTATCCTTCTCGATGAACCGGCTTCAGGGTTAGATGTGGCCACTGAAGCCGTTCTCCTTAGGTCCTTGGAAAAGCTAGCTGACGGTAGAACACTCATCCACATCACCCATCACATAGACACCGTCTTAGAGGCGGACAGCATAACGCTTTTATCCAAAGGCGAAGTCGTGGAGCAAGGAAGTCATAAAGACCTCCTCGCATTAGGAAAAGATTACTTCAAATTACACCAAGTCAAAGACTTTGCGAGTGTCCAAGGTTAAAGAGGTTGCACCTAAAGGCGCATACACCATCTTGGTACAAGCAATTAGCCAACGCATAGATAAATAGTAAAAGGATCAGAGATGAACAAAAAACATAAAGGTAACACAAGTCATAACGTCCTTGTCGTAGGAGCTGGATACGTTGGTCTCACATCGGCGGTATGTCTAGCTCACCTTGGACATGAGGTTCTATGTGTCGAGAGCAATCCGGCGCGCCTAAGACCTCTCCTTCAGGGGAAAAGTCCCATCCACGAAGAAGGTCTAGATGAACTCCTAAAAGAGGGTCTCGAGCGTGGAAATCTTCGATTTGTTCCCCAAGTTCAAGGATCTCTAGATGGGATCGAGGTAGTTATGTTGTGCGTAGGAACCCCTAAGGATGACATGGGCAATCCGGACCTCACTCAGCTAGCCAAAGCAGCTCGAGAAGTAGCAGCCTGGGCAACTTCAGATCTCGTCACCGTCATAAAAAGCACGGTCCCACCAGGAACTTGTGAAGCAATTGAACTTTTGTGCGCCGATTACACCGAAGACAAGCTCAAGATCTCAGTCGTCTCAAGCCCGGAGTTTCTAAGAGAGTCCCAGGCAATCTATGACTTTATGAATCCAGATAGAGTCGTAATAGGGGCTTCAAATGAAGGCGACGCTCTGTTGGTCTCGGAACTCTATCCAGAGTCTGATGAACTAATCCTAACCGACCGTCGTAGTGCCGAACTCATTAAATACGCTGCCAACGCCTTCCTTGCAGTAAAGATCTCATTCGCCAACGAGGTCGCAAGCGTATGCGAAGCTTTGGGCGCTGACACAATCACAGTCTTGGCTGGAGTTGGGTCCGACCATCGGATTGGCAAGGAATTCCTACGTCCCGGACCTGGTTATGGTGGTTCGTGCTTACCAAAGGATGTGGCCGGCTTTCAGGCTCTAGGCGACAGTCTAAATGTTTCCACTCCATTGGTAAGAACTGCTGCCCAGATAAATAACCAAAGGGCAGGCGAAATGATCGACAAACTCGAAATGGCGCTTCTCTCATTATCAGGTAAAACCATCGCAGTCTGGGGGCTTGCCTTCAAACCTGGCACAGACGATGCGAGAGACTCTCCATCACTTCGAATGATCGATGCTCTAACGGATAAGGGCGCAATTGTACAGTGCTACGATCCTTTAGCGAAGGTCGAAAACTTGAGAGCTCTAAGGTTTGACACTGCGGCCGATGCACTAATTCTCGCTGATGCCTTAGTGATTACTACGGCTTGGGATGAGTTCGCAAGGATTCCCGCAAAGCAGGTCCGGTCTCTCATGAGAGGTCGAGTTGTCCTGGACACAGTTGGTAGCATGGATTTATATGACTATGAACGAGCTGGTTTTACAACCTATGGAATCGGGCGGGGCGTCCCCACGGCGTTCCATCCGATAATCTGGTCCCCTCTAAAGTGGTCAATCGACCGGTTTATAACCGCAGCAAACGATCATGACACGTTGTTGAGCACGGCATCGTGGTAGATATCACCGCTGCACCATGCCAGATATATACTCTTTTACGACGTTCAGCGGGTCGTTCATACCTGTCTAGTAGGTAAGAATAGCCTCTTCTGCCAGCACTTGTCAGTGGTTGGATTGTAAACTTACCTCCTAGCCAACCACTGACAAGGAGAAGATTCATGACCACCAAACGAGTACTATTAAAAGGAGCGAAGGTATTCGACGGCACGGGTACTCCACCTTATCCAAGCGATTTAGTCGTCGAAAATAGCAAGATCGTACAGGTTGGCACCTCACTCGATGCCGACGACGCCGTGGATATGTCCGGCAAAACAATCCTGCCCGGTCTGTTCGACTGTCACGTCCACATCATGTCCTCTGGAATTGACCTAATGAAGCACATACAGACACCGTTTTCGTACCAGTTCTATCAAGCGGAACTAAATCTTCGTGCAACCTTGGACTGTGGAATCACCACAGTTCGAGATGCTTCAGGTGCAGATCTGGGAGTTCAAAAAGCCGTTGACGATGGAATAGTAGCTGGTCCCCGTATACAAATCTCAATCACTGCACTAAGCCAAACGGGCGGGCATGGGGATGGATGGATGCCCTCGGGCTGCCAAATACCTCACTTTCTGTCTCACCCAGGGCGCCCCGCTGGTATTGTTGATGGTCCGCAGGAGGCTAGAAAAAAAGTACGAGAGCTCGCGAGATCAGGCGCAAACGTTATAAAGGTCTTCACCTCTGGAGGCGTTCTCTCCCCGAGAGACAATCCCAGGCATGCACATTTCAGAGACGATGAGCTTGAAGCTATCGTAACGGAAGCTACCGCACTTGGCATGTTCGTCATGGCCCACGCCCAAGCTACAGACGGTATTAAAAGTGCGATACGGAGTGGGATACGTTCAATCGAACATGGAATCTTCTTAGACGACGAAGCAATCGAGATGATGCTGGCTAAAGGCACGTGGTTGGTTCCAACCCTCGTTGCTCCAAGAGCAGTCATCGACGCAGCAGAGTCAGGGCTCTCCGTCCCTGAAAGCTCGGTCCAAAAAGCTAAAGAGGTCATGGCTATTCACCAAGAGTCATTTGCAAAGGCTGTTTCTGCTGGGGTAAAGATTGCGATGGGTACAGACTCTGGCGTAGGTACCCACGGAACAAACCTCGACGAACTTTACCTCATGGAACAAGGGGGCATGCACATTAACGAGGTTCTAAGAGCAACAACCTCCTCCGCAGCAGAACTCTTAGGCGTACAACACAGTCTCGGCACCATCGAACCGGGAAAACAAGCCGACTTTGTAGTAGTTGAAGGAACAATAGGACCCACGTTAAAAGACCTAAAACACCGAATTCACAAAGTGTATAAAGATGGTGTTTGCATGCGAGGCTAACACAAAGCCACGATTAGTTAGAACCTCCACGTCTCGTTTGAAAATTAAAAAGTGCGCCATGCCAAACAGTTCATGCAACTTCGATCGAAGTATTGCTTCACAACCTCTTTCTCTATCGTCATTTAAAAGTGAGGACCAAATACGATTCATACTCCGAATACCTCGTAGGCACGCGTCGATTAGAGACATCACATTGAAAAGAACATATGATTGCCCGTAAGGGAGACGGACGTGGAACTCGGATAAGAGGTTCGAAGCTCTCAAGACTCTCTAGACACCCGTTATGCCAACTTACGATATTGGTGGAAAGAATGCCACAATGGGAGCGACGAGTCGGAAATTCACGCTGGAGCTTAAAGCTGAGAGTGCACTTCGT
>JAJYHJ010000111.1 GCA_021784785.1 Actinomycetes bacterium
GGAGAGAGATAAGTCGTCATATTGAAATGGGGGTGCGATCAGATAGAGAAAACCGCCAATAGTCGTAATTTTGATTTTAACCGATTGTCTGGTGGTATTGCGTGGCCACAATCCAGTGTCTGCTAAGAGTGTCACTGCATCTGAGCACCGGAGAGCTTAGGGCAAATTATAACACCTCGATTTATACCTATATCAGATGAGGAAAGTGGTCGGGCCAGTGTATATCCGTCGCTGGACTTAACCACTTGTTTGGTTTGGTTTGGTTAGTTGGAGTTCATAAACCGTCTAGCAAACGTTGCAAACCTAAAAATTGAATTGAATTTCGAAGAATCAAGTTCAGAAGTTGGAATAAAGATAGGGAGTATCTATGCTTAAAATGTCGCACTTAAAAATCGCTGCCGTACTAGGGTTTTCAGCAACCTTAAGCGCGTGTGGCGCAACCAGTCAAAGCACCAGCGCATCGTCAAGTAGCCCAGTGTCAACGGCTCCTATAGACGTGACCGTGGGTTCCCCGAGTTGCGCTCAGTGCCTAGCAATGTCGCTACTTGGAAATGTCGATCCAAATCTACACGTTACTTATGAGCAGTTTGCAAATGCTCCAGATGCCACCACCGCCGTAGCGGCTGGCAAGGTCGATGTTGCGCAAATTGTTTATACAGGTTTGGTAAGCGCAGCCTCAACTGGATTACCAATAGTTGCAATAAGTGGAGAGGTAAATGGGGGTTCGGATCTAATGGTGGGTCCGGACGTGAATGTGAAGCCCAGTGATTGGACCGCCCTCAAGCATCTGGTCACATCTGATGCAGCAGCAGGGCACAAGTTCACCATTGCCTCTTATTTTGGGACAGTCCAAGATATTGAGTTAAGGCTGGAGCTGCCACTGAAAGGTATACCACTCAACGAAGTCAATATCGTAAATGTGCCGTATCCGGCGATGGGTGCCGCTTTAGAATCCGGTTCCGTGAGTGCCGCCGCGGAGGTTCAGCCATTCGCTGCGTATATTCTGCAGAATCATTTAGGAAAGCATTTTGCTTATCCCTACGATCAACCAGCAGGCGACCTTACGAATGTTGTAGTTGTATCAAAGTCATTCCTAAGTTCCAACCCAAAGGCTGTGAATGAGATAGCTAGTGCAATGTCCAAACTGATTCCCTATCTACACACTCCACGTGGAGAGAAGGCGTATGCTACTGCTGTTGAAAAATACGACAATCAACCTGCAAGTGTTGTCAATGCAGCGCTCAAAACGGTTAGCCCTGATGTATTGATGCCATTCAATAAGATCCAGGCAATCGCCTCGGCTATGTACAAGGACGGGTTGATATCGTCACCAGTGACTTCATCATCTTTGAAGTCAATGGTCGATTATCACCCTCTTGAGGTTGCGACTGGAAAGAGTTCGTCAGCTCTAGGGAGCTAAGAATATCACGCCTCTTGGCTCTATATCTGAGTGAGTGATGCAAGAGGTGGAATTTCTGTAGATTTGCAACTCTAAGTCGAGCGAAGAATGTATATGAACTTCAGATAGATTTGCGAAGTAGTACCTCAACAATGGCCAACAGTTTTCACAATAAGACGGAATTCGAACTCTTGAGGAAGAGGTTATGAGTAGTAATAACAAGCACATAGATATATGTATTGGCGTAGACGTAGATGCGGTGGCGGGTTGGATCGGCTCTTATGGAGGAGGAAATTCACCTAATGACATACAGAGAGGGATGTTTGCTGGCGAGGTTGGCTCCTTGCGCCTCTTAAATCTATTTCGAAGGGAAGGAATCAAGACCAGTTGGTTTATTCCAGGACACTCTTTGGAGACCTTCCCTGATGAGATCTCCAAAGTTGCAAGTGATGGACACGAGATAGGCGCTCACGGCTATTCACACGAGAATCCAGTTTCAATGAATTCAGAGCAGGAGCTAGAGGTATTGGAGTACTCAATCGCCCTAATTGAAAAGGTTGCAGGTCAACGTCCTAGAGGGTACGTAGCTCCTTGGTGGGAGATGTCGGAGCGCACGGCTGACCTTCTTCTTGACCATGGTTTTTTATATGATCACTCCCAGAACTACAGCGACTTTGTTCCTTTTTACGCCAGAGTAGGGGATAGCTGGACCAACATAAATTTTGAGAACGAAGCCAGTGACTGGATGAAGCCATTGGTTCGGGGCCAAGAAATTGAGCTTGTAGAGTTTTGCGGCAACTGGTACGTGGACGACCTTCCTCCAATGATGTTTATAAAACAGTCACCTAACAGCCACGGCTATGTTAGCCCAAGGGATATTGAGCAGCTGTGGAAGGATCAGTTTGATTGGGTCTATGATCATCTGGATTATGCGGTGTTCCCAGTAACCTTGCATCCAGATGTTAGCGGACGTCCGCAGGTCCTGTTAATGCTAGAACGATTGTTTGAGTATTGGGCAGGACACGAAGGTGTGCGATTTGTGACTTTTGAGGACTCGGCTCGCTATTTTCGTGAAATGTATCCGTTTTTGGGCAGTGAAAGGCCTTCGGCGGTGGGGACGTGAATGGATCTCCTTTACACATTGGCATGATAGTTCCATCTTCAAATATAGCGTTTGAAACCGAGTTAGCTAGGCTCAGTATCCCAGCTTCAACTGCTGTATTCCATATGACCAGATTAAAGGTAACCTCCATAAGTCTACAAGCAGGTGATACTGATCAGTTTGCCCTTGGGCCAATATTAGATGCTGCATCGCTGCTCGCCGATGCTCGTGTAAATGGGTGTGTGTGGGCGGGCACAGCCGGATCCTGGCTTGGATTGGAACATGATTTGGCGATTTCGGCTGCGTTAACCAAGAAGACGGGCATCCCCGCTACGACGTCAACATTGGCGCTCATGGCAGCGTGTCAGTTTTTGAATGTGAACAGAATAATATTGGTCACGCCGTACTTGGCTAACGTAGTGAATCAGATATGTACTATCTATTCACTCCAAGGAATGGAAGTCATAGCGGAACGTCATCTAGATATTTCCGATAATTATCAGTTCGGTCTTGTTTCAAAGGAGACTATTGTCTCGCTGATTTGCGAGGCGAATACACTCGGAGCAGACGGAGTCGTTGTGGCGTGTACGAACTTACATGGAGCTAGTTCGGCACCTCAGCTTCGGAGCCGTTTAGGTATACCAGTCATAGACAGTGTCGCAGCGACCATCTGGCACTCCATTGAAATGCTGAATCCTGGATATGGAGGAACTCCCGAATTTCCGAGTCAGCTGATGTGACTTAAATATTTAATCTTCGCAAGCACCATCGACGATTATTTAGACATAGTTATTATAAAGACTCACAAGCTGGATTCAGGTTCACACCCCAGTCGAGATGAAGGGATCGGGCTTGGCTTGCCCTTCTTTATAAGTATGTATTACTTAGTCTTCCGGTGTGTTTGCCATCGCTGTAGCAAAAGTGAATACAGTGGTAGCCGCTATCGAGGGAATGGTTGGAGGTTATTACATACCGAGCAGTTCGAGTAGCCACACGCGCTAACGCGATGCCCATCTACTGTCTCGTAATTGTCATTGACTGAGACAATTTAACTGTCACCTGCCCTATAAGTATAACACTTATAGCAAAGCCTCAAAAAAGAGGAGGCCATGTCGCTTCTTTCAAGAAGTACGTATAGTGTGCCCACTTCTTGAGCGCTGCACTAAATCCAAATCAGGGCGCAGTATCAAGATCGGAACCCATGAGCGCTCCCTTCATGAAGCGAGAGTAAGAGGTATCGCCAAAGTGACTGCGGCCTTCTTCTTCTAGCAGCAGCCCATAACCTCAAACGAATGGCAACTCTGGGAGTAGATCCCTTCGAAACTCTAAATGTAGTACCTATATAGCGATAATAGGAGGGCAACCTCACCACAGGAACTCCAAGTGGCTCCTGTGGGAGGAGAAAGTCCCCTCAGAAACGAGATAACAAGATTCGATTCAGTGCTTTAGTTGAGATTCGGCTAGCATTATGCCGATGCATCACCCAGCAAGGTTGAATGACTGATATCCCTACCAGGTGTCTAGGATGACCAACCATTTCTGCAAAAAGGTTACGCTTTCAGAAAACGTTCGTGGCCAATTTCCACCTCGACTCTCGATTCACCACCGACCGCCTCAATATATCTGCGTATCGTATCGAGCTGACCGCGTTCGATATCGCTATACTCAATCAGCGAGACCCGATTCTGACTGACCTTCAGGCGACTAGAAAGTTCCACCTCAGTGATGTCAGAAGCCTCACGAAGGCGATAAACCCTGACTTCTTCCAGCATTCGTTTATGCGAGTCACCACAGCCTCACTATAAACGGGATGTTTTGCGAGCATCTGAACAATTCACAAGACCCATACCACTATCCAGCATCGTCTGATGCTTAGGTCATGTCGCCCTTATTACCCCTTGTAGAAGGCATTACACCTTAGATGTATCCGGTTTGCAAGGCAGAATACTTGATAAGGACAACGAGTGGAGGTGATAATAAGAGGTCTTCCAAAACTTATGTACCGGCTCAAATACTAACTCAGAGTTGGAAGACAGCATAAGAGAGTCTCTGAAATCCCTATACGGCGAAGTCCTTGTCGGCCATTTTACAACTTGCGACCACTGAATATCGAAACTTGCGACTTTAGCAAGACTTGTACGTTATTCAGTGTACACTTTAGCTATGGCTTCTAAAACTGAACGTCTGAACCTTCGCCTAACATCTACGCAGGATTCCATACTCCGGAGTGCCGCAGAAGCGCGCGGCGAATCCACAAGCGATTATGTACTTCGACATGCCGTCATAGCCGCTGAGATGGATCTTGCTGATCGGCGTGTGTTCGTGGTTGATGAGACAACTTGGATGGAGCTAAAATCACTAGTAGATGCTTCACCAGTGCTGCCTGAGGCAATGATCAGACTTTTGTCTGAAACTTCGGTGCTTGAGGAACGAGGGAAGTGACCTATGAAGGATTGTGCCTGCTGAACAGCGAACACGTCCTTGATGGCTTTGATTGTGGGAAACCAGCGCTGAACGACTGGTTGGTTAGGCGAGCTCTAGGAAACCAGGCCACCGGTACCAGCCGAACTTGGGTGATTACTGAAGGCGGGTCAAAGCGGGTTGTAGCGTTCTACTCGTCATCAACGGCTTCTATACTTCGCACCCGTACCCCGAAAAAGTTCGCTCGCAACCAGCCAGAAGAGATACCTGCGATTCTCCTGGGTCGCATGGCGGTCGACTCCAGACACCAGGGTGAGCATCTTGGCTCAGCCCTACTACAACACTTCATGATCAAGGCAATCGCCGTGGCTGCAGCTATTGGAGTTCGACTATTGCTGGTTCATGCCAAAGATGAGGAAGCCAAGGCGTTTTATGCGCACTACGGCTTTGTCGAATCTCCACTCGACCCTCTGACCATGTTGATGCTTTTACCTCTTGATGCCAG
>JAJYHJ010000132.1 GCA_021784785.1 Actinomycetes bacterium
CGATCTTCACTTCCTGAGCTTGCCACCGCGGCTTTTGCTTCGCTAGGTCATCACGCTTCTGTCGGTGTAGCATCCTCTCTTGGAGCCACAGTGATAAACCTAACGGTGGTAGCGGCCATAACAGCAGTAACTGCTATGCCTAAGATTAGCTCTAGAACGCTAAAGCATGAAGGCTTGGTATCTGCTATCGGGGTTGTAATTTTTGTAGTTGGCTTTGTAGTACTGCATCTCCCCTTTCTTTTTGCCTTGGTTCCTCTTGGAGTATTCGTGATAGCTACTTTGCTGATTGTTCGGAGCTCTGGATTGGATCCGGACTTTGAGGGAGAAGTGCCGCAAGAGTCATCTTCAAGAAGTCTTTTCGTGATTGGGATGCTGTGTCTAGGAGGACTAGTAGGTACATTACTTGCAGCTCAGGTGTTTCTTGATGCATCCATGAGTATGGCAAGTCTTATCGGAATGCCTAAGGTAGTAGCTGGTTCTGTGATTTTGTCTTTTGGAACTGCACTTCCTGAGATCGCATCGGCTATCCAGGCTGCGATTAAAAAGGCGCCCGATCTTGCGATTGGTAACGCTCTGGGCTCTTCATTTTTTAACTCGTTGGTAGCAGCTCCTACGGCCGTGCTCCTTGATCCTCACACCAGAGTAAGTGGTGTGGTGTTTACTTCGATCTTTGCCGTAGCATGCGCTGTTGTCCTGTATTTTATGATGTGGAGTGGCCATAGGCTGAGCAGATCCGAAGGTGTGGTACTGTTTGCCCTGTACGCGGTTTTCATTGGCTACTCGTTGATGGGGTAACGACAGCCGGTACGCCGCGGTGGCTGTGTGTTGTATGCGGTAAAAGTGCCACACGGCCAAGAGCTGACATAGCAAAGGCGCTGCAGTTCGAACGGTTTGTTGCATGGCTGCTCGCCAAGCAGTCGCAAGCTGGGCTGGCAACAGCGTACGGTGACCGTACCTGGCGAACGCAGACAGCTTTGCCCTGGGACGTTGTCCCGAGCCTGAGTGTACTGGTGAGGTACACCACGCTGTTATCCTGGATAGTACCACGTTGGCTCACTGGTCTGCCTCATTGCTCGAACTACCGAGTACGTCGTTGCCTGGCATTGGGTTACGTATGTGACTAATTTTCAATCTTTCGACCACTGAATCTCGTCGTCCGATCGCCCGTTTGCTCGTTGGACAACAACGGCAGATCGAGATTCGTCCCGATATGATCGTCGCCGCCTCTAAAACACGACCGAGTCGATGGAGTCGTTCTGCTGCAGCTACGGCCTGAACCCCAGCTACCGCGGTGCCCTCGAGGGTGTTTACATGCGCTTTAGTGGATTCGACCACGATGGAGAGTCCCGCAACCTCGAGCTACCCGATCTCGGATTCTTCCTCGCCACTCTCTATGTCCCCAAGCCACCTCGAGCCGCGATGCCCCGCATCCCCTCCTGGTCGGTCTCATCGAGGCGTGTCAAGCCCGATCGAACGGCTCGTAAAAGTACAGGATCGGAGGAGAGGTGATTACTCGATTGTGGAAAGGGTGGACAACGAGGGCTGACGCTGCGCATACGAACGCTTTTTGTTGGAGGAGTTGTTTCCCTCCATGCGAGCGATTTCTGGATTTTGTGGCGCTGAAGTACTGCGCCGTGTCTAAGGTGATGAGGTAGCGTTTATCACGCTTACCCGATTTGACTCGCTCGAGTCAGTTCGAGCCTTCGCCGGTGATTCCTATACGAAGCCTGTCATCGAACCTTGTGCAGCCGAGTTGCTTTGTCGATACGACGATCAAGCGACCCATTTTGAGACGTCGGTGTTTCATTGAATACGTCAGGAAAGTTCTCACGCGTAGGGCTCGGCCGGTTAATGCAGTTAGTCGGCCGAGCTAGAGGGCGCAATAAGAACCGGAATACCAAATCCCCAGCCAATAATCAACCTCGCCCGATCGCCTCTCGAACATGCGCAATTCTAGGTTGACACCTGAACAAAGCGCCGGTCGTCGGCGAGTGGACAGCTGTTAAACGCGGATGCAGAGGTCTGCTCGGACTGAGCTGACACAATAGGTGCGACACCTTACATGGGCGGCTCGACCATCGAGTGGCTAAAGAGTGGAGTCCGGCCCGTTTCACTAGAACCGCAGCACACCGCTGACTAACGCAAACACTCCGAAGGCGATGATTAACCCGCCCGAGATACGGTTCAGGACCGATATCAGCCTTTCACTTACCGCATGGCGCACGATAGACACTCCAGTTGCTAGCGTTAGCCACCAACTGAGCGAGCCTCCCGCAACGCCGAGTGTCACGGCGAGCGCGCTCCCCGTCCCTGCCTGCGCAGACAGCCCTGCGCTGGCGAAGATTGCGGCAAAGAAGATGATCGTCATCGGATTGGTTAGGGTTAGGCCCATCGCGCTGGCGTACAGTGATTTGAGGCGTCTCGAATCACTCGCTCTGGCCACGTCTTGAGTCGGCCGAGCCGCGATAGCTCGCCATCCGAGCCACACAAGCGCGAGGCCACCAACGCTACTGATGTATGCCTGGTAGGCAACCATCCAATGCGACACGGTGGTTAGGCCAAACGCGGCGAGTCCAGCGTAGATTGCATCCGCCGAAGCGATGCCAATACCGGTAACCGCCCCGCCCCGCCATCCGCTCGCCATGGTTCGTTGGATGCACAAGATGCCCATGGGGCCGACAGGTACGGCTACGAGAAGGCCAAGGACAAGTGTTCGAGCGAACAAGACCGCATAGGGACCCATCGCTCAGTTCTTTCCGGGCGAGAGAGGACGTTCGATCGCCGTGGAGAGTACGATGGTGGTGCGCGTTCGCGCGACTTCTTGCAGCGCTTTGAGTTGGTCACTCACGAAGGACTCAAGTCCGCGTGTACCAGAGACGTGGACCTTGAGGAGATAGTCGTCATTGCCGGCTACATGATGACATTCGACCACCTCATGGAGGTTGGCCACTTCTTTGAGGAAGTGTCGTCGATCCGCGGACGCCACCAGTGTGACCGAGATGAACGCGGTCAAGCCAAGCCCGAGGGCTTCGGAATCGACGCGAGCTGCGTAGCCGCGTATGATCTGTCGCTCCTCCAGTCTTCGCACCCGTTCGGCCGTGGACGGACCTGACAGTCCGATCTGCTCGGCAATTTCGGAGAAAGTTGCTCGGGCGTTGGCAGTGAGCAACTCGACGATTCTAAGGTCAATATCGTCCAACATTCGTAATCCTTAAGGTGATTTCAGAGATTAACCTATTATATACAGGCCTCTGCCAGTTGTCGTACACGTGACGGAAGCCCTCAGAATCAGTCCAGCCCTAATGTGAGTCGGGGCCGTTAGAAGCTCCTCTCATGAGGCCATCGAATGGGGCTCGTTGCAGCCACTGTCCCTGCTCTGGTCACGGAACACGGGTGCGGCAACTCCTAACCCATACTGCCTGACTCATGTTCATCAGGATTTGTGCACCATCCCCTTCCCTCTAGTGGCGTCCTGAATATTGCACAAACTCTTTTCCACGCATTCCAGTAAGACGTTTCCTGAAGCTGCCTCGTTGTGGCGCGCGGTTATTAGATCGACAGATGGTTTGACCCAGTTCCGATTAGTCAAGGGTGCAAAAGGTACCAAATCCTGCTGAACATGTACTGCATACTCTCTCCAACCGAGCTGATAAAGTCCCTTGATCTCTGTTTTGAGTTCCGGATCTTCTTCTACGACCAGGTGTCAACCTTTTCTGTTACCGCCAGAAGAGGAGAACCTGGTGAGGTCGAAGATCTCGTATAAGACGCTCGTTGGGATCGGCTCCTTTGTGAACCCCCGATAGGCGGCGTTGCTGTCAAGAATTTCGTCAAGTTCCATTGACTTCATGTAAATGGGATAGGAACGCCGTGAGGCTGGTGATCAAACACACCGACAGACTTGGCCCTTCAGCGCGGAGTGGATGTCACTGCCAGTTACAACGGCGAGTTTGCATGTTTTGAAGGTCTAAGTTTTTCCTTCTTGCTGATCAGGAGATTTAGAGCTCTAACAATTGCTAGACGGGTTTCGCTGGGCTCGATCACTGCATCGACATAGCCACGTTCGGCGGCTATCCAAGGAGTTAGATAGGTTTGCTCATACTCAGATTTTGCTTTGGCTCTTTGATCTGCGTCTGCTCGCCGATGCAGTATCTGTACCGCTCCTTCGGCACCCATGACCGCTATCTCAGAGGTGGGCCATGCGATGGTAAAGTCGTTTCCCATACCTTTTGAGTCCATTACAATGTACGCGCCTCCATAGGCTTTTCTTGTTATTACGCATATTCGAGGAATTGAACAAGCGGCATAGGAAAAGGCCAACTCTGCTCCGTGACGGATCATCCCTCGCCACTCTACGTCCTTGCCGGGAAGGAATCCAGGAGTGTCCTCAAGGGTAACGATCGGAATGTTGAAGGCATCGCAAAAGCGAACGAAACGAGCGCCTTTTTGAGCCGCTGGAATGTCTAGAGTCCCGGCCATGATCATGGGCTGATTAGCCACAACTCCTACCGTTCTTCCATCAATTCGTGCTAAACCCGTGACAATTTGAGGTGCCCAAAACTGCCTGAGTTCGAGGAACTCTCCGAAGTCGACGAGCTCTGTGATTATATCTCTGACATCATAGGAAGACGTAGGTTCACTAGGAATGATGGCGTCAAGATTGGGACGCATATCGGATCCCTGCTCGTACTCCTCTGACCTTGGCGGCAGACTGTCCGTATGATCTGGGAGAAATGAGAGAAGGTACGCGATTCGATCGATAACCTCGTTAGGATTGTCGGCGGCTTCGTAGGCTACTCCGGACTTGGAAAGAAGGACACCTGATCCCCCTAGCTCCTCTGTTGTCAGGTTGATGCCGGTAAAGTTAGCAACCATCTGAGTGCCAGATAAAAATGCAAAAGACTCCGGAGTCACAGAGACGTAGTCTGCCAGTCCAAGAAGCAGCGTAGGTCCTGAGACTGCTGGTCCAATAAGTCCAGCAAGGATAGGTACGTTGCCAGAACAGAGAGCGATCTCTTTGGCCGCAAGACCCCAACCGTGTAAAGCGCCGATGCCATCGGTGATTTCCGCTCCCGAGGTGGAAAGGATGAGAACCAAAGGGAGGCGATTCTTCAGCGCTAGTCGAGCTCCTTCAGCTATCCGTATCCCGTCCGACTCATTTAATGCTCCGCGTTTGGACGATGGTCGTGAGGTTACGAAAACGACATCTCTGCCGTCAAGACTGCGGATTCCCGCGGCTGTTGATCCACGGGAAAGATTCGTGATTGATAAATCAAACTCTGCTTGGGATTTGTATCTATTTCTAATCATCAAACGCCTAATCTAAGAACTTTGGTACTTACTTTACTCGTGGTGGAGTTATGCTTCCTCGTCCTTTGATAATTGCTAATGCGGTTCTAGCCG
>JAJYHJ010000157.1 GCA_021784785.1 Actinomycetes bacterium
CAACCGTCGATGCTTTACCCACGCCAATACCGACGACTAATCAGTGAACTCATGCTCCAACTGTAAAGCACGACGATGAAACTAATAAACCACCTAGCAAAATGATCATTGGTTAACCTCACTGACTTGGCGAATAAGGCTGTATCTACGTCTTAGTAATCACGGCTGATCCGACCCTTGACCCGTCCTCGCTTTGAAACATTTACCCCTTATCCGTGCTTGCGGCCCTCTTCACTGAAAGGTCTCAGATGTAAAAGCGTTTGTGGATACCGGTCTTAGGCATTGAGAACGGGTACTCATGCGCATTAGATAATGGGAGTATTCATCGGCACGAGGTAAGCTCTAATGGCCCTTCATAGCTTGCATTACCCGAAATAGTTCTCTGCTACGTTGACCAAACTCCCAATTCTCTTGGCATGTGCAGAACCCACAACCCGTTGTAGCTTGTCGAAAGAGGCTTCGCATTTCACCTCTAGGTTTTCGTCCGTTCTGAGCCGTAGTTCGCTTGGCATCTCTCCTGTCATTGGAGCCACAAAGACCTACTACAGTTCCAGTTAGTACAGATTTGGCTTCGTGGCGAGTAGCAACGAGAACCGACCTACGCTTGTCCTTTGTCTTCGCCCGCCAGATCTCGTCCTGCCGAGGGACAGCTACACGGTTCCTCTTCTATTGACGCTCTGGTAGCTTCTTCTGAGGTTCCCCAAAGGGCCGCTATGAGAAACTATCCGACGAAACCTCTCACAGCCTCAGCCACTAGTTGGACTGCAATTGCTGCTAACAGTAGTCCAAAGACTCTGGTAAGTAGCATAATCCCACCCTCTTTTAGAAGTTTAAGCAGTTGAAGAGAGAACCTCAACGACAGCCATAGGACTATGAGCACTAACAGTATCGCTGTGACAAGCGCGACTACGTCACCACCACCTCTTACCTCTTTCGCAAAGACGATGATGGCAGCTATTGCACCTGGTCCTGCTATCAGAGGTGTGCCAAGAGGGACAAGCGCTACAGAGACTTCGTCTAAAGCACTAGGTTGCGTGGCCTGCCCCGTAAGAAGTTCAAGTGCCACCAACAGTAGAAGCAACCCTCCTGATCCCTGAAGTGCCGGTATGGTAATTCCCAAATAGGCTAAAATCTCCTGGCCAAAGAGTGCGAAGACTCCGATCACGCCACCTGCGACGGCGACTGCTTGTAGCGCAAGCTTCTTGCGTGACGCACTCTTAGCCGAACTTGTCAAAGAGAGGAATATCGGCACATTTCCAAGTGGATCCATAATGACTAGCAAAGTAATAAAGACCTGGGTAAAAAACTTTACATTGAACGTCGCCATATAACCTCAAATGAACCGTGAATGAGCTATATACATTAGTTTCATCATGGACCCTTTTCGTCGAAACCTACCACATTAGCACTTGAAGTTAGACATCAAAGATCATAAGATGGCAATTTCGTCATCCACATCGACCCATGTAGAAACGACTTGTAGGTTTTATTACATCTTGCTATCTTTGGACTAAGCGGACTCAGTCTTCAAACAGCCGCAAGTGGGGGTCAAAATGGACTACGGACTAGGCAACTGGATTCGAAGACGATCGCAACTCGATGGTCGAGACATAGCTATAAGCACCAAAGACGAAGCGATCTCATACCATAGGCTAGATCTACTCACTGATCGACTAGCTAACTCACTCGCTTCGGCTGGGGTCCGCTTTGGGGATAGGGTCGCTCTCCTTTTGGAAAACTCCGAGGAGTGGATCGAGATCCTGTTCGCTGCTGCCAAGCTCGGAGCAGTGGTGGTTCCCATCGATCCATCATTGACGCCCGATGAAGTTAGCTTCATCCTAACGGACTCGGGACCCAGGGTAGCATTCACGTCCGACGCTCACTCGGAGATCCTGCAAAAGGCTATGAAAGAGACATCGATGGAGCTCGATCTTGTAGTCGAATCACGATCTGAGAGCAGTTCTTTTGCGAGATACAACGACTTTGCCAGCGACGGCGCCACGGATTTTCCGAGGCAACAGATAAGTGGATCAGAGCTTCTCATTATCTCATATACAACTGGTCCCACTTTGCGCCCCAAAGGGGTAGTTCTCACCCATAGTAACGTGATCTCCCACACAGTATCGATGGTTACAAGCCAAATTAGCTTGACCAAGAAAGACGAGACCATTGCAATTGAACCGTTCACGAATCTATTTGGGCTTACTACCCTTGCGCTACCCCTACTCTACATCGGAGGAACCTTACACATCGATAGAGACTTAGAGACCAGCGACTACATAGACGCAATAAATCGAACAGATCCCAGCGTGCTTTCTCTATCTTTTCGAGAGTGGCATAGTCTCGCAGAGCACTTAGATCGAGAAACTCTCAGTCCACAGTCGCTGCGATACGCCCTGTGCACTGAAGGGCTAATAAGTCGTGATGACTACCAAAAATTAGAGGCACAAGGAGTTAGAGTTGCAAACACCTATGGTCTAACGGAGCTATGCGGAGTTAGCACCATCGACGAGCCAACGGCAGGTATAAGTGAGACAACACGCAGAGGACAACCGCTGTTTGATGTCGACGTCAGAATCGAAAACTCGACCGGCACGGTTCTCACAGACGAAGAGTCAGGAGAGATCGTATTCGAAGGTCCCTCGGTCTTCAGAGGCTACTGGGGGCTACCGATGGAAACATCGCAAGTCTTGAAACAAAGTAATCTCCATAGCGGCGACATCGGTTACCTCGATAAAGAAGGGTACCTATACGTCAAGAGTTCAAACCACATAAGTCCACCCGCAAACATCCATGTCTCGTTCAAAGAGATTGAGACGGCTCTCGCAACACAAAACGAGATCTCCGAGATGGCAGTGGTGGGGATAGACGGTGCGAATCGAGATGCCGCAATTCTCGTTGCTGTCGTTCTGAAACCCCAGTCCGACATCACCGTTGCTGAACTGACTTACAAGCTCAAAAAGCTCTGGAACAGTGCCTCTCACAACATCAAAGTCATGGTACTTGACAAACTTCCGAGGTCAGCTTCAGGAAAGGTACTAAAGTCTGAGCTAGAAGCGATCTATCTAGAGCACAACGGCTATCGGTAGTTCAGCTCAATCGTTGCGCATACTACAGGTAGCCGATTCTCAAGTCGAAGTTATCTTCGATACCCAGCTCTCTGAGTTGATATTGGTTCTGCCGATCTTAGGACTACGACGCCGATTGTTACAAGCAGGCTTAAGATAACCATCACCTCTATAGCCATACCCGAGAACAGTAGCACCTGGAATACATAGACTACAAGCCCGAGAAGAACTCCGTAGAGCAAAGGCTTCTTTCTCTCAAAATAATTCTCCATCGAGTAGTTCCTTCCTTACCTTATATTTATTACCTAGCCATTGAATGTATCGGACTGACGATTCCTTATATTTACCCAATGTTGCCATCACCTGCCGGCAATCGATGGCGATGAGGTGGTTCAAATTTACTGAATTCTCATATGAACCCAGACTCCATAGGAAAGTCTAAGTACCGACGCCACAACAATCCAGATACCGACCGCCATAGTTAGTGCCGAAAGAGATAGCATCGGGAATAGTAAGAACACTGACCCTCCTATCACCGACAACACACCCACGGCTGTTACTACTCTGGCGACATTGGTCGATAAGTTCGAAGAACCAACCCTAACTTCCATTATACCTTGCAGCACCAAGAGCAACCCCATCAGCGCGCCCGCCACTGTTACACCCGCTGCTGGATTTAGCACTAGCAACACTCCCACTAATGCAATCAAGAACCCCGAAAGTCCACCAAGCCCCGACAATGGCTTCGCGAGGATTACCGATGTTATAAACAAGACGATTAAGCCCACGAACAGCACCGATACACCAAGTATCTCACCCAAAGCAGTATCGACAAAACGCGGAACGGATAGGAAGAGAGCTCCAACAAGGAGCGTAACCAAGTTGGGAACGACCTTGGGAATCACGCTCGTGGAGTCAGATCGCTCTTTAAAACCACCTAATTGATCTGTTCGTAAGTACTTTAGGTAAACCATTACTATCTCCTCAATCAATCACACTATCTAAAGTCCATTTACAAGCATTCGCTTTTGACTCCGTTCTCAGCAACCTCAACGGAGACTACATAGCTCCATTCATATTGGCGAAGCCTGTTAAATAGTTCCGGGTGTAACGTTCGTCTTCAAGCTGCGTTAGGGTGAAATCATGATTACTAAACATCCTTTCGGCAATACTGGACACGAGAGCACTCGAGTAATATTTGGTGCCGCTGGTCTTGGATCTTGCTCTCAAGACTTCGCAGATGAGGTATTTGAGACCTTAGTCAACTTTGGAGTAAACCACATTGATACTGCAGCTTCATACGGAGACGCAGAAGAACGCATCGCTCCTTGGATGCAGAGTCACCGCTCGAAATTTTTTCTTGCCACGAAGACCGAAAATAGGGACGCCTCTGGTGCAAGGGCGTCGCTAGAGAGGTCACTCACAAGACTTGGGGTAGATAAAGTCGATTTAATTCAACTGCACAACCTTGTCGAGTCCGATGAATGGGAACAGGTTCATCAAAAAGGAGGCGCGTTGGAAGCTCTTGTCGCCGCAAAAGATGAGGGGCTTGTGGACTTTATCGGCGTGACCGGTCACGGAACCCGGATACCTGCTATGCACATTCGCTCCTTAGCAGAGTTCCCATACGACAGCGTGCTTTTCCCATATAACTACACAATGGTGTCTAATCCAAACTATCGAGACGACGTCGAACAGCTGATAGAGATCTGCACACGGCGCAACGTTGCCATTCAGACCATAAAGTCCGTAGCGCGAGGAAGGTGGAACGGTAGCTCCCCAGAGACCGCACATTTCAGTTGGTATGAGCCGCTACAAGAAGACTCAGCGATCCAGCGAGCGGTGAGTTTCGTTCTCGGCCGAGATGGCATCTTTCTCAACACGTCAAGCGACTACCGCTTGTTAAATAAAATCCTTGAGACAGCGTCTTCCGAGATCGAAGCTCCATCAGAGGAGTCGATGGAGAACGACGTTCACAACTTTGGCATCAAACCCCTATTTGATGGTGGGGCGCTCGAACTGATCTGATCACTCCCATGCAGTTAGCTACAGCTGCCTTGTGTAGTTGGCATAGACCGTGAAAACGATTAATAAAAGCATCGTTGATAAACTTGCAAGGACTCATCAAGACTGCACCGAGATCTCTATTCGCTACGCATGCGATAACGAGGATCTCGCATGACTTCTAGCGCATCATTTATCATGAATACATTGTCTCTTCGTTGTCATGCGCGATCACCTAAAGCCTCAAAAGAAAACGTTGCCAATCACTCAGCTAAGACCCTAGCGAACTCGGTAGGGTGGCAACGTTTACCATA
>JAJYHJ010000055.1:0-4370 GCA_021784785.1 Actinomycetes bacterium
CCAGGATTTGGTCGCGGATTCGGTCCAGGATTCGGTCCAGGATTCAAAGGTGGGAGAATGAGAGCTCAACGTGGTGACGTGAAGGCTGCCATTCTAAGTCTTGTAAAGGAAGCTCCGCGACACGGATACGACATCATTGTTGAGATAGAGCAGCGCTCAAACGGTGCGTGGAAGCCGAGCCCTGGTTCGATCTATCCTACACTTCAGGTTCTTGAAGATCAGGGACTATTGTCTGGGTCGGACTCAGATGGGAAACGAATCTACAGCATTACGGACCTTGGCAATGAGTTTTTGGAGAATCTTCCCGGAGGCGGTGTTAGATGGGAACAGTTCCAAGAAGGACCGTTCGGCGGTGTAACAGAGCTGCGTGATCGTATGTTTCAACTAGGAGCTGCTGTCATGCAGGTTGCAGCTAGCGGTGAGAGAGAACAAGCTGAAGCGGTTGTCAAACTGTTAGGCGAAACAAAGAAGAAGATCTATAGAATTTTGTCTGGAGACGATGCTTCGTAGAGGTAATTTGTCTTACGGTGTGCATGACATGTTTGTCGCGGGCTGTATGATCCTAAGTAATGGTAGCTAATTGTTCACTACTACTTCTTCTATGAGGTAATCGCCACGGCGATTACCTAACCTCCTGTGTCTTTCGACCAGGAGGTTTTTCATTTGTGGAGAGATTAACTTAGGTGGGAAAGGCGCAGTCATGGACGAGAAGGTAGTTATATTCGATACGACTCTGAGAGATGGGGAACAATCTCCGGGAATATCACTTGACCCAGTCGAGAAGTTGGAGATAGCTGAGCAGCTCGCGAGGCTGAATGTGGACTATATCGAGGCCGGATTTCCTGTGGCTTCCCAAGGAGACTTTGATGCTGTCTCGGAGATAGCCAAGCGTATAGAAGGGCCGACAATTGCGGCCCTTTCTAGAACTCACCTAGGTGATGTGGATCGATGCTGGAACGCACTCCAATACGCTGACCGAGCTCGAATCCATGTCTTTATCTCGACCAGTCCGTCACATCTAGAGCATATGTTGAAGATGACTCCCGATCAGATAATCAAAGAGACGGTCTCAGGAGTAACTCGAGCTCGTCACTATACAGATGACGTTGAGTTCTCGCCGCAAGATGCGACGCGAACACCATATGACTTTATGTTAGAGGTGTTAAACGCAGCTGTTGAAGCCGGCGCTACTACTTTGAATATCCCCGATACTGTGGGATACGGCATACCATGGGACTTCGGTACTTTGATCGCAAACGTTCGGCGAGAGGTGAAAGGTGACTACATTATCTCTACACACTGCCATAACGACCTAGGTCTTGCTACGGCTAATTCACTGGCTGGAGTGCAACATGGAGCGAGGCAGGTAGAGGTATGTGTAAATGGACTAGGTGAGCGGGCTGGAAACGCGGCACTCGAAGAGGTCGTTATGGCTCTGGCCATTCGGGGAGATCTCTTCCCGGGCATTAAAACTCAGATCAAGACGGAGGAGCTATCTAGGACCTCTCGATTGGTGAGTCGCTTGACGGGATATCCAGTTCAATACAACAAAGCTGTAGTTGGTCGAAATGCGTTTGCACACGAATCAGGTATTCACCAGCACGGCGTGTTGTCCGATAGAAGTACCTATGAGATCATTGATGCTAAAAGTGTTGGTCAGGCGGGGTCGCAGATAGTACTAGGTAAACACTCTGGCCGCCATGCTTTTAGCGATACGATAGCAAAGATGGGGATATCTCTCCAAGGAGACGCATTGAACTCCTGCTTCAGCCGATTTAAAGAGCTTGCCGATAAGAAGTTTGAGATCACTGAAGCTGATATCGAGGCGATAGTTGCGCAAGAGCTGGGAACGTCGAATCATGAGACTTTTCGCCTTTTGGACCTGACGGTTAGTGGTGGACTTGGGGTAATGCCTACCGCCAAGGTTGTAATAGCCAAAGATGATGAGACTCTGGTGAGCGCTTCTGAAGGTAATGGGATGATCGATGCAGCCGGAAAGGCTATCTCCAAAGCGACCGGTGTCGAGGTGGAGCTTTCGGGTTATCAGGTGTCTTCCGTCACTGGTGGAGTTGATGCTATTGGCGATGTAGTTGTTCAACTTGAATCCGATGGGAGAAAGGTGTCTGGAAGAGGAATATCGACCGACGTCGTTGAAGCCTCGGCAAGGGCTTATCTAGATGCTATAAATCGTCTGATGCGGATTTCAAAGCGTCTGCCCGATGTCAAGCTCGAAGAGACCCCATAAGGGGGTCTCAGCTGTTGATAGGTAAATACACTATAATGATAAGCGATGAACTTGCATAAGTGGGCACTGTCCTAAGGTTTCATCCACAAACGGATTATAGGTGGTATGAAGCCGAGAAGATGTCTACTGGTCTTCGCAGCTAACGGACTTTGCATAGATGATTCCGTCGGAAGCGGAGAGCTGTTCGGTTATCTCTTCAGGTATCTCTCGGTCCGTAGCAATGATCATGAGTGCGGTCCCTCCCGTGCTTGTTGGGCTGACACCCATCGAGGAGATCGATATTCCATTTTCACCTAGGACTGTACCTACGAGTCCTATTTTGCCGGGTCGATCGTCATTTTTGACCACGAGCATGTACTTAGCTGGTGGAACCTCAACTGTGTGACCGTCAACCTCGACTATCTTGGGAGTGTGTGACGGACCTATCGTCGTTCCCGACACGGAGTGTTCAGCTGACCTAATCGAGATAAGAGAAACGTAGTCTTTCGGAGTTGAAGAGGTAGTCTCGGAGATCTCTAGTCCACGCTCCGCCGCTAACTGTGGAGCATTTACGTAGGATACGGGTTCATTGGTTCCAGCCGCAAAGAGTCCCTTTATCGCAGAGAGAGTCAAGATGCGAGTATCCTCTGTTGTGATGTTTCCCTGGTACTCTAGTTGAATGCTCGAAGGGAGGGCGTCTGAAAGAGACCCAAGAAACCTTCCTAAGGCCTCTGCGATACCAAGGAAAGGCTTGATCACTGGAGAAGCTTCTGAGGCGTTTATATTCACCGCAAAGGGTACGAACTCGTTCGAGAAGGCGAGAATGAGTTGCTCTGCTATGGTGACGCCGGCCTTGTCCTGTGCTTCAGTGGTCGAAGCACCAAGGTGAGGAGTTACAACGACATTGGGGTGCCCTACTAAAGGTGACCCATGTGGTGGTTCTTCAGCGAATACATCAAGAGCGGCGCCCCCAACTTTGCCAGACGATATCGCCTCATAGAGTGCGTCTTCATCGACGATGCCACCACGGGACGCGTTGATGATTCGTATCCCGTCCTTAGCCTTTGCTAGTAGATCTTTGTTGATAAGACCAAGGGTCTCTTTTGACTTAGGAAGATGAATGGATATGAAGTCGGCAGAGGATACTAGGTCCTCCAGCGATTGGAGTCCTACTCCCATCTTCTCCGCTCTTTCTTGGGAGATATAGGGGTCGTAAGCGATGAGCGTCATGCCAAAAGCTAGGCATCTCTGAGCGACCAAGGCTCCGATTCGGCCGAGCCCGATGATTCCCATAGTCTTTCCATAGAGCTCGACACCTTCAAATTTAGACCTCTCCCACTTTCCTTGCACTAAAGAGTTGTGCGCCTGAGGAATGTTTCGCGCCTGGGCGAGTAGAAGAGCTATTGCATGTTCTGCCGCTGAAAGAATATTGGACTGCGGAGCATTTACTACCATGACTCCTCGCTGGGTGGCTACTTTCACATCGACGTTGTCGAGCCCAATTCCAGCGCGCCCTACTACTTTGAGTTTTGGGGCGTTTTCGAAAACCTCTTTAGTAATTTTTGTGGCGGAGCGGACTACGACCCCTTCGATGTCAGACATCAGTACAAGCAATCGCTCTGGAGTGGGATTTAAATCTACCACGACCTCGTGTCCACCTTGTCGGAGAAGCTCTACTCCACTCGGTGCGATCTCCTCGGCAATTAAAATTTTGGCCATTACCTACCCTTCCGTCAAGTTTTTGCAATAGAAACAGGTTCAATCTTCTAACTATAACCTAGCAAGTCATAATTCTAAAAATGGTTGCACTAGTGACGGCGTTTATTCTATGATCTGCAGAACGTTAGTTTCGTGGGGTCTCAGCCCACGACTTTTCTTTGTCGATTCTGGGTTCCCCTGGTAGGCCAAGAACTCTCTCTCCCAAAATATTCCGCATGATCTCGGAGGTTCCTCCCTCTATCGAGTTTGCACGAGATCGCAAAAACGCTTTAGGAAGGTCGTATCTTGTGCGAAGGCGCTCGCCTTGTTCCTCAGTGAAGTCGGGGCTATGCATCTCGTAACTCTCGTACAGGAGCCCGTCTAGCCCGAGGAGATCGATAGCAAAGGAGTAGATCTCTTTGTTAAGCTCGGCGTATAGTAACTTTGC
>JAJYHJ010000055.1:4380-5327 GCA_021784785.1 Actinomycetes bacterium
AGCCCTCTGGTCCGGGGGTTCCGGCACTTCTTGTCTGTCCCGCTCTGATATTTAGCAGCCTTCCCGCTTCGGCTTTCGTCCATAACTTCATAAACTCGGCTTTTTGTTCCGGAGTTACGTGGTTAGAGTTCTTAATGATCTTTAATGCTTCTCCGATGGCACCAGAGTTTCGTGGAGCTATATTCCCACCGATAGAGAGCCTCTCGTTCATCAACGTAGTGATCGCTCCTGACCAACCACTTCCAACCTCGCCCAAGCGCTGGGAGTCTGGAACTCTGACCTCGTTGAAGAAGACCTCGTTGAACTCCGCGTCACCGGTGATTTGGCGAAGGGGACGTACTTCGACGCCAGGAGCGTGCATGTCAACGACGAAATAAGTCATCCCCTGATGTTTGGGAAGATCTGGGTCGGTGCGGGCTAACAACATACCCCACCTAGAAACATGTGCTAAAGTAGTCCAGACCTTCTGCCCATTTACGATCCAGAGGTCTCCGTCTCGTTCTGCTCTAGTTGCAAGGCTGGCAATGTCTGACCCGGCCCCCGGCTCGGAGAACAGCTGACACCAGATCTCCTCTGTTGTAAAACAAGGGCGTAAAAGCCTTTGAGCAAGCTCTCGGGATCCGTGGGTAAAGATGGTGGGAGCGGCCATGCCTACACCTATTGGATTTCGAAAGAAGTTGTTTGGTGCTCCGGCTTCCCTAAGTTCACGTTGGACAAGTTCTTGGTAAGAGGGAGGTAACCCAAGCCCCCCGAGTCCTTTCGGAAAGTGGACATATGCTAATCCAAGAGATCGTCAAACTGCCGCCCCCAGAACTCAACAGGGTTTGCCGTACTGGGAGGAAAGCTTTCTAATAGCTCTTTAACTTTCGCCTTGAGATCGGTTTCGATCGTAGTGTTAGCGCCTGTATTGGTCAACTTTTGCTCCTTGATTAAGCGTGTAAGTACTT
>JAJYHJ010000153.1 GCA_021784785.1 Actinomycetes bacterium
ATGGTACTTGATAAAGAGCTCAAGCACCAGGGGTTAGGTCAGAGGAGTTCCAAAGACATCCTCTCTAGAGTAGATGAAACTCCCAACAGAAGATTTCGAAGCCTTTTGATTGGTCTTGTGCATTCATGTGTGAGATCCTCGTCAAGCCAGCGAGTACTTCGAGAGCTGCAAGCACCTTGCGCTTTTTGACGATGGCTCGTAAGGTGTGAGGCATAAGGCGAGCGGTGGCTGAGATGATGAAGGCATCGGTCTTCATCGTTGCCAAGAAAGAGATCGGCTGCCCTGCGCATAACTAGACCCTGCAAGGAGGCGACGTCTACTTCAAGGTTTTGAGCTACCGCAACAGACAGAGCTCAATCATTTTGGGCTGGTCGACAACGATCAGGACGTGACTATGGCTAATCAACCGGATGAAGAGTTCGCACATCTTTACTTAGTCTTGGGGAAACTCTCCATCGGCGAGTCTTCCGCCATCCACTCCGATTGCAACGGCGTAGTGCGAGAACTTACCTACATCGAGACCACAATAGATGTCGCAGAGATATTCCATGAGTGGCTATCTTTTCCTTCTTTGAGGCCACAGGCAGACAACTGATTCAGACACCCACGTTACGACGAGAACCAGAATCACTCCACAACGATATCCCTATTTGTCCAGGACAAGCGGCACTAGGTCTCTCGACAAACACCCCTCGGATTATCAATAACAGGGTAGTTGCGTTATACCAGGCCAAGTGACCCAACCTCGACCATCGAGCCTTATCTAAAAGGTAATCGGGAAAAGCCGGTTCCTTTCGTACTTGATCATTAGCCACCTCAGGAGTGTTCTAAGTTAGCCCTCACCAAACTCGTCCTCTCCAAAGTGCCCCCGCCCCAGCAGTAGTGGCAGAGACTATTATGCAAAGCCTATGTGAATTAACCTCTCAAAACGAAAACTCTGGTATCGCTCTCAATCTCCAGCTAGACACAAAAGTCAAGCTAGATCCATGACAAAAGTGCTAGTTAAGGTTCGAAAACAAGCCTAACTTACCGCTTCTCAGGGAAGTGATGCACCTTTGCGACCTCCAGCTCAAGTTTCTTGAGAATTGAAAGTCGGAACATCGCGAGAGCTAACACGGTACCAATCAGAGGTCCAATTAAGTAGATCCAAAAGTCGGTCCAAACGCCTGATACAACAGCTGGTCCAAAACTCCTAGCAGGATTTGTGCTCGTTCCAGAGATCGGTGCTTCGATCCACACCATTGCTGCATAAAGGGGTGGAAAAATGAAAGGCGCGAACGATCGAATTCGTCTTATAGATAGAACACCAAAGAGGGAAAGGATGAGACAAAACGTTGTCGCCGTTTCACCTGCCAACGCCGCCCACCCACCATAACCAGGGATCGTTGCGCCATAGTCCACACTTTGACCCAACGATCCCCACAATAAAAGAGCACAAGAACCCACGAGAGCACCAAACATTTGTGAGCCAACAAAAGTAATCATCGTCGCAGACGAGATCTTTCCACGAAAGAAAAATGCTAATGTCACCACTGGATTAATATGTGCCCCACTGATCCGTCCCAGCGGAGAAAGAGCGATCGACGCTCCAACTGATCCGAACAGGAATCCAGTCAGTAGTCGTCTCTCGCTCGAACTTGGAATGTAGCTTTTAATGGGTGAAGACGATCCAAAGTCGAGTATCACGAATGATAACCCTATACCCACCAACAAAGCAGTTCCTGCAAACTCAGCAAACATCGGGAGCAGAAGGTCTCGACCTTTCCCAAGCTGGAGACTCTTACTAATCGACTCCCATACCATCTTTTCGCTGCTCTCCTTGATAGAAACTTTCGTTGCACTTCGTCTGTCTAGTGTGTCGTTTCAGTCTCAGAAGACTGCAGTGAGGCGTGTCATACAAGAATGGTTCAAGGCGTCTGAAGCGCCACACCGGCCAAGCATTTATACTTTGCCCTACCGTCAACTATATCAAATCGTTAAAGGGATAGGTTCAGCGATCCCGAGCGTTTCTTCGAGATACTTAAATAGCTTAATCAAGCTATTATGGCTGCTCTCGCTTGGCCATTTTTCAGCCTAACTTTGCCGGTCAATTACAGTCAAGGACATAAGGTTTAGGAACACTACTAAAGAAAGACGTCGGACGTTCCTACTTCGAAAGAACTTCCAATCGCTGTAGTGGAGGCTCATAGGCTTCCCCATAAGTAGGAAATGCATGCACAAGATCGGCAAGAAGTGAGATTGGAAGTTCAGCCCGAATGGCAAGAGCCGCCTCCGCAATCATCTCATCAGCACCCGGGCCTATAATAGCCGCCCCTACGAGGATCCCTCGCCGTACGTCCTCTATCAATTTCACCATTCCGATGTGTGTTCCATCCGTAGCAGCACGAGCTGTATCGTAAAGAGGCATCGATGCTTCACGTATCTCTAAACCTAAGGAGTGCGCTTCGCCTGGCGTCAATCCAACCGCAGCCACCGGTGGGTCAGTATAGACACATCGAGGAATAGCTCGATAGTCCGCACGCCTTACCTCACCCCTCAGGTTCGCTGAGACGATCCTCCCTTGATAGTTAGCAGTATGTGTAAACGGTGCGATGCCAGTTACGTCCCCCGCTGCCCATAGGTGGTCCACACCAGAAACCCGACCTTGCGCGTCAACCTTCAACATGTTATCCTCAAGAATCACGCCAAGTGTCTCTAGACCGATGTTGTCGAGGTTTGGACGACGACCAACAGCAAGCAGTACTCGATCCGTCTGAAGATGTTCTCCGGTATCAAGTGTCAACAGAGTCCCACTTCCATGTGGCTCTACTTTGGTCAGCCTATTACCAGTTCGCGCGTTAATCCCAGATCGCTGCAACGTCTCAGCAAGGATATCACCTACAGTTGAATCCTCCCTCGGAAGCAAATGCTCCTCGGCCTCAACAATGGTAACGTGGGCGCCGAACGTCGCGTACATCTGAGCAAGCTCACACCCAACCGCTCCTCCACCAAGGACAACCAGTGACGATGGAAGCTCCATTGAACTCAGCGCTTCGTCACTCGTCCATGTCTGTACTAGATCAAGTCCAGAGATCTGGGGTATCACAGGTGATGAGCCAGTCGCAAGGACAAGTTCGCCATAAGAGATCTCTTCTGTCACGCCACTGCTTTGTTCAACCACCAAACGACCGGGGCCCCTTAGCCGACCCCGTCCACGATAAAGGAAAGTCCCGGATTCTACAAGTCGCTCTACGTTTTCACCGTCGTTCCTTTGGTCTGCGATGCGATCCCGTCGTAGCACTGCAGTAGCGTACGCTTCCCTTGGATCGTCGAGAGTTATCGGGCAAGAGTATGCCCCTAAGTCGTGCGCCTCCTTAACTAAGCTACGCACCTGCGCCGATCGAAGAAGCGCTTTGGAAGGAACACAAGAGACAAACGGACACTCGCCTCCAACACGATTTACCTCCACCACGGCCACTGATTTACCCGGCAGACGAGACCAGATCCACTCAGCCGCAGATCCACCTCCCAACACTGCTATATCGAAGTATTTCATAACTAACCTCCTTGGAGGCTACCTTAGTGCTGGATATTACTCAGATCAATGGATCTAGTCCCCTTATTAATTCGTTACATCTGAATGATAAATAGCGAGTCTACTCACCAGATGCACCGTTCTCAAGGTTCTTCCCCAGGGTCTCATTCTCACTCCTCCGAGGGTCACTCTCGCTACTCCAAGTACGGTCAGTATTGCAAGTGGTCTTACGTGCTCTCTCTATGTGATGAGTCAACTCATCATTTGAACTGCCGTCCGTACCAAGTGGCCTGGGGACGGACAAGGCGCTGGTCTCAACTAGGAAAGGATTGATATGTGACCAGTCACGGATACTTTATGAAGCGTTGTCATCACGATCTACCTCGATTGCGTCCCTAAAGTTGTGCAAAATAGTCATAGAGTCTTTGGAACTGCGCCTGCCTTAGCTGGGCACAATAGGCGATACACCTGGGCTAACCACCTTGATGAGTTCGAATTTACCACGGATGTAGCCGTAGTAGTAGGTAGCCATAGATAACCCCTTTTCGGAGTAGTATGGAATAGGCGGCTTCTTACCCTTGGGTATAACGAGTCCTCCAAGCGCAACTGTCGTACCGTGAACCGATATGCTCTTCCAGTAAAATAGTCCCGAATAAGGGTAAGGTTTTAGTGCGGCCAAAGATGCAGTTGGCACCGCGTTTGTTAAAGGTCTTCCGATCTGCAACCCTTGATAGAGAACCTCAAGAAGCTTAGGTGCACTTTTATTTGTGCCAACCTCGTACACAAACAAGTTGTACGGGCTTTGGTTGTAACTAGCACACCATCCAGGGACCACTGCTAAAGTCGACAGATTACGTCCGCTAAGATAAGTTATTTCAGGGTTAGTTGGTGATAAAAGCGCCATGTTACAGTGCGCCGTTGAAAGCATGCCCGGACTTACGGCATCCTTACCGGGGAGAACTACCAACGGCCACTTGACTTTAGCGAACTCTGTTGGTACGTTCTCCTCTACTTTAAATTGGTACTTTGCGTGGCTTGGAGTGGTTTGTACGGAGTTTGTGGAGACGGCTCCGCACCCAGATAAAGAAAACGGTATCGCCAATGCCAAAAAACATATGATCTTAGATCGCAGCTGCATCCTGTTCTTGGAAACACGCTCACTTTGACTAAAGGTATTCAACACTGTATCCCCCTTAACTCACGTCCTAGTTCCCTGCTGCCACAGGTCTATCGTATTTTCCTTGACTGTACTCAATCTCACAGTTCGCTTGGGTAAATGGATACGTGGTCCAGTCAGGAGCTACAGAGCCCATCTTCGATTCCAGATAAGACTGAGGAACTCCGTAGGTAACTGTGGTATAGGTAGTTAGGGAAGTATGGCCTGAAGGGATAATCGTCACAGACGTACCAACACCAGCCTCGTTCATCCGTCCTTAGCATATAGCGATCATTCCACTGGACAATTGACCATCCGAGATGGAAGAGGTTCTCCTTTGCAGATGTCCGAGGGGAGAACCACCTAAGGGCACTACCTGAGTCATATGGGACTACATTTGAATCGTTTTGCAAAGATAGATATGTTGAGTCTCCACTGATTCCATATACATCACTTGCCCAACGAGCCTGTCGAGAAGACGAGTAGAAAGCTAGGTGGCCATCAGAGTGCACAACACGATAGTTGCCTCGCTCACCAGCAGTATACCTAACTCCTAAGTCTTGTCCGAAAGAGCTGCACTCAACCAGATCTCCATCTGTCTGTACTATGAAGGTATGCCCATTAGAAGGTGGACACAGATGATATCTGCCTCCTGGTAGACGATCTTTCAGATTGAAGCCAAGTCGCTCTCTCACTGGGTGGTCTTTCATGGTCGAAGGCATCTGAGTCATAGCAGATATGTTGTAGTCATACCTTTACGATCCCAAATGCGTTCGCCCAATTGATCTAAGAACAGATAAGGCCAACACATCGTCCGCAGAAACTATTGGAACCGGCGCTGAGACCGGGTCCAACGCAGCAAGTTCCGTGCAACCAAGCACAAGTGAGTCGCACTCTTCCCAACAAGGATCTACGACCAGTTCTCTGAGTGTCTCCGACGCCTGTTTCAAGTCGCCGCCGGCTTTTACTGCTGCTATTACGTTATTTAAGCGACCTCTAACCACATCGCTTCCGAAGATGGGCACTAATTTTTCCCTCGAAAATCCATGATATACTCGTGCCTGGATTGTCGCCTCCGTAACCAACATTCCTATACGAACATGCCCTTGGTTACGCATGTAAGCAGCAATCTCTTTGGGCAAGTTCAAGATCGGCCGCTCTATCGACTCCTGCAACACGTCATAGTATGCATGAGTCGTAGAAGAGGGAATCACGAGCAGAGTCGCTCCAGCATCGACCAGGCCGCGGGCGACCCTAATCAACGCTGGTACCGGCGACGGTCCTGAGCCCATTAGATGTTCAATCCTTGAGGGAATTGTAGGATCTGATCGAAGTATCACATTCAAATGCCCTTCGTCTGCCTGTGCAGGCGTCAACTCTATCAGGCGCCTATAAAACAAAGCCCCCGCCAGTGGTCCCAAGCCACCAATGATCCCCACCACTGATTGCAGTTCGTCGTTCTCAACAGGCACTCAAAGCTCCCAGTTCGTCGATGAGTGAATCTGGTGTCGCTTCTAACCAGCATCTAGATCTTGATCTATCTCCAACTTTAATGCATCGTACTTCGAGCTTTTCAAAGTACCATTCGGACGTTAGTAGGCCGGTAATCACATCCACAGGTTTTGCATACATGCCACCAATACTATTATTATTCGACAGGTGCCTGTTCGAGCACCATTTTCATATCAACGCCTCGCCTGCGGGCATCAAAGCGGCCAAAGATGGAGAGGGAAACTCCTACTAGTAAAATAATAAGTCCTTGCAGCCACGGTTGGTCGATCAGTGGCTTGTCAGCTATGGTCAACGTCGCATGCACCAATACCACAGCGATAACTATGGCCAACAATGCAGCGACCAAGGGGCCCGGGCCACGCACAGCCTCGGTAACCCAAGGTTTGTCAAGAAAGCGAAGTTTCTGACCAAAGCGAACATTCAGCACGCCTACTCCAAGAACCGCCATGACCAACAGTACGGAAAATGAGCGCACAATAACGCCGGAGGTAAAGCCGGTAAAGACAGACTCGAAAAGAAAGAGTGACCCTAGCGTCGCTGTAATGATAATCGCAACACTAGGAACATTCCTCTTATTTGTCTTAGATATAATCTCAGGCAGAATGTGATCTTGCCCCCAGGCAAACATTGTCCGTGAGCATCCAAGTATCTGTGGCAATAACGCTTTCACCACAATAACCGCAACAAGGAAGCTGTAGATAACGCCTACCGCTCGCGGTGCAACAATACTGATTAGCCCGGTTAACGATGTCGCATCTGTCTGCTTCGCTGCCGTCAACTCAGCAACAGCCCACCAAGGAACAAGTTGGAAAATTGAAGCTACGACGACAGTATAAATGATGACGATAGACGTCCATGCGACATAGATTGCACGAGGCATCGTCGTCTTTGACTCGCGAGTCTCACCACCGAGAGTTGGGGCGGCATTAACACCGCCATAGGCAAACACGAACAATGTACAAACCGACAGAAACGCACCCACTGTAGTACTTTGATGGGCAGGCGCGGCTAGCTTCACGCCCGTTCGGGTTTCAGCTGACGAAAGAAAATGGGTGGTACTAGTTCCAAGAGAGTATGCGACTGCCAACACGGCGGCGACTACCACGAGAATGAGAAAGACTCTAATCCACATGCTATAGTGCTTTACACCCCGTAGATTAACAAAAACAGCAAGCCATATAGCCAGCAAACCGATGATTAAACGTCCAGCTGCGCTAAGCAGAAAAGTGGAACCTGGCCAGCCTGCCAAAGCGAAAGCGCCACTCAAAAAGGTGGTAAAGGCAAAGGCAATCACACCTATGGCCGCCGCGACTCCCACGAACCAGACGAAGCTGACCACGAAGCTGACTGGTCCCGAAATAGTGCGGCTAATCCACGTATAAGTTGATCCCGCCGATGGCATCGTTGAAGAAAAACGTGCGAACAAAAATATCTTCGGCAATAAAAAAATACCTGTAACAAACATAGCAACTGCGACTAGGCCCTCTATTCGTGGGTATACGCCCACGCTTTGAGGCGCTATTAGATTCACACCAGAGGCATACTCTTGGCTAATCGCAGAGGCCACTATTGTTGTGATTCCAACCACTTTGGCCAACTTGAATAACTCTTGCCTCTTTGACGTATCGGAGCTTTTAGAGGATGCTTGCCGCTCTAACGCCCCTTCGCTTGCAATATCTTCCACCGCATCCCACCATCCATTACATTACGTAGCGCTCAGCCGCCCGCACGACTAATTTGATTGGACTCTATTGGATAATATTTCGCCAGGTATCTGGTGTCTGAAGTAATTAAACCTCCGTTAATAATCCATTTGACCTGGGCCTGCCCGACTCCCCGAAGTTTCATAAGTAGCTGACGAGTCAAAGATGCTCGTTACCTCCCTCATTGGACACGCCTTGTACTTGAACAGTTGCATCTTCTTTGGATCTTCACCCAAGTCACGAGGTCTCTTTAACTCTGCGACCTCATCGTGGGCATCACTGCTTGATGACACAAATATGGTCTTTGAGACTTCCGCGCCATTGAAACTCCTCGATAGCAGAAAAGCTTGATGCTTTGCATACACCGAGTCTCTGGACGTACCTTCCTCTGTCAATAACGTCCTTTAAACCAAACCTATAGGAACAACGTTCTAGTCCAGAGACCTAGAAATAGCCCCTTTTACCTTCGGCCGTTGCATCTGAGTGATAAATGGTGAGTCACTCACTTAGATGCAACGGGACTTCAAAGCTAACGAAGCGCCAATCCGCCATCTCTGACGATGCGATAGGTTCAAGTGCCCAACTATGGCCAGTGCGTGAAACCTTCCCCTCGGCTTATGTACCTCACACCGGAAACCCCAACGTAACGGCAACGATGCGTACGACCTTAGGACGTATGAGCCTGCTCCAGACCCGGTCTCATAGCATGCAAAAAGTATCAAATCGTCAAATGAGCGTAAAGAACTTTCCTCATGCATCTGAGGTTCATCAAGTCCTTATTGCGTTCACGGTATCTTGTACGTACAAGTACAAGGTGCAATCAGAAAGGTAGGAATATGCGTTTCAAGAGGTCAAAGAAGACTGCTCTGGCGGCTGGTCTTTCTACTCTAAGTGCAGTGTCAGTCGCTGCTTTCGGAGTAAGCAATGCTTATGCGCAAACTAATATTAAGAACCCACCACAGGTGAAAGTAGTTAATACGCTACCTGCAGGTGCACCTACTCCTCATTTTATTGGAGTAGATCAACGCACTGATCAACTATTTATTAGCCATCTTGCACAAGGAACCGTTACGGTAGTCAATCCTAAAGATGGAAAGCTGATTCACACTATAGATTTAGGCGGAGTCGTTCACACGGTCATGGTAGATCAGTCGACTCAGACGGTATATGTAACAGACATCGCCAGAGGGCTGGTTGACGTTATCAACGCAAAAACCTATGCACTTGAAGCTCGCATCAATGTAGGCGGCAATCCCCATGGAATAGCGATTTCAAACTCCCTACATAAGCTATTCGTCTCGAACATAGGAACGAACCAGGTAGATGTTGTTTCGATCCCATCCAATAAGTTGATAACTACGATAGATGTTGGCCCGAATCCCTGGGGAGTTTCTTATGATCCAACGAATCATATGGTATACGCCGCGAATACTGGGATAAGCCTACAAGGCGTGGCCAACCCAAATGGAGATACGATTTCAGAGATCAACGCAATGACTTACCAAGTTGAAAACACAGTAACAGTCGGAGCTCATCCGTGGTGGGCGCTGGCTGACTCCCAAAACAATACAGTCTATGCCGGTCTTGCTGGCGCTAACGAAGTCGCAGTTGTAAAAGATTCGATGGTGGTTCAAGATATACCAGCTGGGGCGTCGCCTCATGGTCTGGCATTGGACACAAAGACCAAAACCTTGTTTGTGAACGATAGCGGATCAAATCAGGTAACGGTAATTGATACGAAAGACAACGAGGTCTTAGCGACTTTGCCGACCGGAGTTCAGCCTCAAGGGGTCGGAATTGACGAAAAGACGGGCTATGCCTACGTGTCCAACCAAGGATCTGCGACCGTTACAGTGCTAAAGGTTGCGCCTAAGTAGCAAAACGTGTAATTCAATTTACTCGGAACACTAGATATCTTTGGAAGCGGTTATCTAGTGTTCCGATAAAGCTCAGTGTCCAACGCTTGATTGGCTTTGATGGATGCGTTCTAGGACGCAGCGAAAGCCACCTAACTGTATGTGATTTCGAGCGTGGAAGTAATAAGGATTTATGCAAAACGCCTCGAGCGCATGTCCTCGATGTTACCACCTCCTCAGCATCACGAACCGAAGCCAAACACGGGTTCTCTGAGTTTCTCCACTTCGCTTAGTTTCACAGTCCCATCAAGACTACAGTTGCAGCTAGGACTAGACGTACCGCACGCGTCGCACAGTCCACTTGGAACCACTCAAGTTGGCTATTTTGTAACTGCTTGTTTTTGTTTCACAATTCCTTGATACGATATCCATGTGAAATGACTCACTTAGTGGAGTTTGCAATACTTCCTTTCAATCGCCACATGATTTGTAAAAGACTGCGCCCATGAAGTACTATACATTGAACATGCTCGTGCTTGGTTAGGGATGGATTGAAAATTGAGTTCATACTCATCTGGAGAACATCATGACCCTACACGCATCTGTTAAACCCTCACAACGCCTGGTTATAGTATTGGCACCAGTGACCGCAATCATCACCCTTGGTTTGGTAGGTCTCGGAAGCACGGTGAGAGTAACCAACTCCGGCATGGGATGTCCTTCATGGCCTCTCTGTTATGGACAACTTGGGCCAATTTATAGTTTTCACGCGATACTTGAGGAGAGCCATCGCTACCTTGCTGCTACCGTATCAGTCTTTGTTGTAGCTACACTTTTAGCTACCCGTAAAACACCAAAACTGAAACTTACGCGTCTGTGGAGTACGATTTCTGCAGGTTTAGTCCTGCTTCAAGTACTTCTCGGCGGACTTACCGTTTTGGCCAAGAATGCACCGTGGACTGTGTCGGTACATTTGATAGTTGGATTGATCTTTCTTGCTTCTACTACAACCACTGCAACGTTCGCAGTCATAGAACAACGCTTCAAGTCATTGAGCAATATCAGCAGGACATGGGGCGTTGGAGCGTGCATAGGAGTCCTTGCCATCTTTATTTCGGGCACAACAGTCGTGCTGTCAAACTCTGGACCATCGTGTACGACCTGGCCCGTATGTACTCCGGGAAACCCAGTTTTATCACCACTTATTGCACTCACTCACAGAGCTATCGTTCTCATCTCCACCGCCCTTACAGGAACGTTCTTGTATAAAGGTTGGCGACACTCAACTAGATCATGGCGTAATAGAAGTAAGTGGATGATCCTAGACTTACTCGCCATCATTGCAGTCGGAGCTCTCGTCGCCATCTCAAGATCCGCCCCGTTTTGGGCCGATCTACACCTCATAGTAGCCGCCATATATTGGATGCTGCTTGTAGTGCAAGTAATCACTCTTGGAGTTGAACCCCGGACCTCATGGCGAAACAATAGCTCCGCCACATTAACGACAGATAGGGCAATTACGTAAAGCTTTAAAACTCAAAACACGTACAAACTCTTGAATCGGTCCTAGCTAATCGTAACCATTCAGGTGGTCAACTTCTGACCACCTGAATGGTTACGATGAAAGACACTAGCGCAGCATCATAGCTGTTCTTGGTCATACATAAACAGTGATCGCCATAGCGGGACAGCCTCGCGGCTGCACCCCTAAGGCGATCATGAGCGATATGGCTCTGGAAGTTGGATGGGTTGCGGCGGACGCATCTGAGGACTCTACGCCCGCCGCCCATTTGGACCGGTTCGTCCCAACGAAGGGCAGGCGGATCTCGCGCGAGACCCAGAACGGCCTCTCCACCATCGAGTTGGCCATTCTTTGGATTTCGAGTTCGCCGGGCAGACTTTTGTCGTCCATCATATCCTGACACGTACTAACCGCCCATTTGACACCAATTGGCGAATCAACACCTCGGCGTGACAATGGTTAAAGCGCAGCTCGCGAAGTCGGGTCCGGTGATAGCATCGGGGCTATGGGTTTGCGCATATCTTCAGTGGTTATCGACTCAGTCGATCCTCGACCGTTGGCAGCATTCTGGTGCGAAGTGCTCGGATACCAGATTATCGACGAAGACGAAACCGGGGTGAGCATCGGGTCTCGGGTGCATACGGGTCCAGTGATCGACATACTCCTCGTGCCAGAGACCAAGTCGATCAAGAATCGCCTTCATCTGGATCTAAGAGCTACCGAGTCGACGACCGAGGCGGAGCTAACACGATTGTACGAGCTAGGCGCCCGTCAGGTGGACATCGGACAGACTCCAGATGTGAGTTGGGTCGTCCTCGCTGATCCTGAGGGCAATGAGTTCTGCCTGCTCTCTCGGACGATCGAGGAGGTGGAGGGCAGCAACTCCCCCTGAACGCCAACTAGCACGAGGTAGCGCTGCACTGTCGGTGTTAATAACAAGTCCCAAGATTCATTGAATAATGTAGGTGATATGTTGTTTTCAGTTCCATGATGAAGTATCCTGATGTTGTGAAATTATCGACGTATGCCAAGAGAGAAGGCATTGGATATAGAGCAGCGTGGGATCGTTTCCATAATGGTCGGATACCAGGAGCCACCTTCGATCCGTCTGGTCATATCTATGTTCCTGAACCGGAGTCGATGCTTTGCCGATAGCGGCGGTGTATGCGAGGGTGTCTTCGCACCCGCAAAAGGATGAGTTGGATCGACAGGCTTGTGGCTTATGCCAACGCCCGTGGCTATCAGGTCGTAGCGGTAGTGAAAGAAGTCGCGTCCAGCGTAAATGACAAGCGTCCACGCCTGACCAAGCTGCTTGCTAATCCTGAATAGGGAACATTGGTTGTCGAGCATAAGGACCGCCTCAGCCGAGTCGGGTTTGGATGGTTTGAGGTGCTGCTCCAAGCACAGGGTAAGAAGATCGATGTCGCTAATCCCGCACAGGACGATACGTCCGATCTTATAGCGGATTTCATGGCTATCGTCTATAGCTTCGCTGTCCGTATGTATGGTTTGCGCTCGGCCAAACACAGAACCAAGAGAGTCAAACTGGCGATGACGGCTCTGGTGGATACGGCGGATGATTCGCAGTGACGCAATCCGTTGAGAACACCACTACCCCCGCTGTCAAGAAGAGAAAGAAGAAACCGCTAGTCGTCCGTGCTTATCGGCTACAGCACAAGGCGAACGCTGGCAAGGTCGCTCAGATAGCCGAAGTGCTGCCCGAGTACCAAAGAGCCGCAAAGATCATCCAGGCCAATCAGATGCAGGCATTTGTCCAAGATGGTACTGAGTTTTGGAATCGCAGAGATCCTGGCAAGTTCGAGACCAAGCTATCCGAACGCTATACGCGATCCGTTCAGAGTCAAGTGGTAGCAGGACTTGACTCATAGCTATGGCTGTCCAAACAGGTGATCTGCCAGATCATCGCCCACTCGGAACTGCCCGATGAGACAAAGGCTGACCTATGGTAGCTCAACAGGTGCAAAGCGCACTACGCTAAGGAAGCCACGGTTCCGGTTTGGATCTATCCAGACGACGTCAGAACCGACTCCGGTGAACGCCGATCTGCGCCACCAGAGACGCTAGCCCTCTCAGAACCATGATGAAGCACGTTCGTCGTCACAGTGTACACGTTCCTCAACTATGGCGATCAAAGACGATAGCACTTGATGGGACAGTAGCACAGGTCACACCAGCACGAGGTGGCATGTATGAACTATGGGTTCGCATCTCTACGCTGAACGTGGGTTATCCTGTATAGGTTCCATTAAAGAAAAACCAGTTCTTCGATGATGCGCCTGGCGAGTTGTCGAACTTCGCGCAGGTTACGGTGTCTCGAGATGGAGCGCTTAAGGTCACGCTTGTCAAGCGATCCAACAGAGCCTCGCCGGTCACAACAGGCAAAGACATCAGTCTTGACTAGGGTCTCAACTCCATGTTTGCTAGCGATCTCGGAGATCAGCTAGGGAGGCAGTTCTATCCGTCGCTGCGCAAAGTGGATGCCCAACTGACCAAGCTCACCGCTGAGCTACAGCGTCGAGGAATCAAACCGAAGACGAACGCCCGCTATCGACGGTTCAACCAGAGAATCTGCGAGTACGTGCGCAACGAGGTTGGTCGAATCCTCAACCGACTGGTCAAGCGATACGGGTAAAGTCGATCACACTTGAGACTCTTGACCTTCGGAGTGGCTCCTTGTCCAAAAGGATGAACCGCATACTCACCAGAGCCGGAAGAGCAGCCGTCAAAGAAAAACTTAAGTCGATGTCTGAGACACAAGGCATCGAGATACACGAGGTCAATCCTGCCAACACGAGCCGTGAGTGCTCGGGGTGTGGGTTTGTCTCCAAACTAAATCGCAAGGGTCCACACTTTGTCTGCGGATTCTGCCACAAGCGTCTCAATGCTGACACCAATGGATCGCGCACTATATCCTTGCGACGTTCGCAGGGGTTGCAATATCCATACGCCAGCAGGTAGACCGTCATCCGACGCCTTGACGAAAGGTTTGAAGCTCGCTGGAGTCTTAAACCCGACGACACTGAGAAGCTGCGCCTCGCGAAGGAGCGACGCAAAACTACGCACTGTCACAGTCGGGCTAACCTCTCTTTGGAGCATCCGAGGATTGGAAACGAAACTTCACTGATGCCGCTTTTGGTAGCGGATAAACATCAATGAAATTAGAGACTGTTCACGAAGGAACTGTTGTTTTGTACCAGAGATACGCGGGAGCCTCTTTCTCTCAACGATTGATCTTCCTTTAACGTAGTAGCGAGTTAGAGTAGTAGTTTTCGTAGTGAGATCTTGCTTGCTGCTCAAGCTCATTGTCATTTGTTCGTTGGTTCTGGAAGCGTTGCGGCGTTAGCGAGAGCACGTAGGCAGAGGGACTCGAAGTTAGGGACTCGACGAGATGCTTGGCGATTCCAGCGGAACCAGAGACACCATGTGCGTTGCAGCCGGCAGCCATTACGAACCCTTTTGGCGAAGCTACTGGACCGATGATGAACCGACCATCAGGAGTAAATGTTGGGTAACCTTTGAGGACGGATCGGAGACCGATATCGTCTATGTTTGGGACCAAACGAGCAAGATCTGTGTGAAATTGGTTCAAAACTTCGAAGTCGGTATCGGGACTCATGAAAGCTGTAGTGGGATGGTTTAGGGGAAGCGATTTTGCGCTAGCTTCCCAACCTCCACAAAGTATTGAATCTAGCTCCGCCCGGACGTATAGCCTAACGTCGGGTATACGAAGTACTGGGAGGCTTGGATGCCATCCGTCGACCGTGTCGGTAATGAAGTATTCGTGTCTCACTGGAACTACTGGGAGATCGACCCCTACCATCATGGCAATGTCTCGAGCCCAGGGACCTGCGCAGTTGATTACCAAAGATGTAGAAACTTTCCCTTGGTTAGTTTGAAGTGCGACAACCGTGTTTTGCTTTACTTCAATCTGTGTAACTTCGCAGTTCGTTGCGATCGAGACGCCAAGGCTTTTAGCGCCTGCTAGATAAGAGTTCACGAGACTAGTAGGTTGTAGGTAGCCATCGCTAGGGCACCAAATAGCTGAAGTTATAAGTTCGGATCCGATCTGGGGGACAAAGTCTTTGATTCGGTGCTTATCTAAGAACTCTACTTCAAGGCCAACCGATGCCGCGACTTCCGCCAACGCGATAAACTCTTTGTCTCTTGAGTGACTCAAAGAAAGCCGCAGGCTGCCAGTCTGTCTCCAATCGGGGTCGACTCCCGTCTCTTCGTAAAGTTTAGAGAAGGTTTTTACTGACTCCATGGCCAGGAGGGTCCGTTCCTTCGTTGGACGAACCTGTCCCACCAAACCGGCGGCTTGAGCAGTTGTTTGAGAAGCGATCTCCGACCGCTCTAAGATCTGTAAATCGCGATATCCCTCTCGTGCAAGATAATATGCCACAGCGCAGCCGATGGATCCACCACCAATTATCGTTATCTCAGCGTTTCGAGGCTGCATGGTTATAATCGTTCCGTATCTGTAGTTGAAAACACTTATCTGGTCATAAGAAGTATTGATTAATATATTTTTCACCTTCGTCACAAAAGAATGTGACGGGATGTTCTAACTCTGGATATCTCTGCAGCATCTGCTTGGCGGCAAGGAAGTGAGCTCCAGAGGTAGGTCCGACGAAAAGTCCATATGTCTTTGCAAGTCGTCGCATCTCGGAAACTGCGTCTTGGCTATCGATCGGAAGCAACTCAGTGATCGTATCTAGGTTACGTGCGAGGATGCTGGGTATGAACCCATCGGAGATACCTTCCATGAGGTGTCTACCCACTTCTCCGCACATAATAGTGCAAGACTCGTTGGGCTCGACGGCGACAACCTTACACCTGGAGTTGACGGACTTAAAGTGCCTACCCACTCCAACTATGGTCCCTCCGGTGCCCACGCCTCCGACAACGCAGTCAGGTATGACACCTGGTGGTAGTTGCCTCATGATCTCAGGTCCGAATACGGTCTCGTTCTCTTCTATGTTCCATTCGGATTCGAACTGAGAGGGTGAAAAGTAACCCGGTTGAGAACCTAACTCTTTAGCAAAGGCGAGAGCGTCGTTGACGTGAAAGTCTCCGACTGTAACCACCTCGGCGTTGAAGGCTCTTGACATGGCCAAGCGTTCTGGACTCATACCTGCGGGCATGACCACGACCATCTTGTATCCTTTGACTGCAGCTACCATGGAAAGGGCATTTCCAGTATTTCCACTGCTGGCTTCGACTATGGTGTCCCCTGGTTTTAGGAGACCTTCCTCTTCGGCTTTTTCTATCATGTACTTCGCAATACGCGCCTTTATCGAACCTGATGGATTAAAATACTCAAGCTTGACCCAAATGCCTTCGATTCTAATAAGCGGGGTGTCCCCGATAGCGTCGAGTATTGTCGAGATGCGATAGGCGCTTTGTTGTTCCATTCGATGTCTTTGTACTTTAGGTGCTGCCTGTGCTGAAGCCACTTGCTCTCCTTTACCAGCGTCTTTCTTCTATAAATATATACCTTTTACTCTTTTGTTTTCGGGGTCGAACAGAGGCTCACTTGTGACTTCTCCTGCGACCCACTCGCCAAAGATATAGATCTCTACGTCAGTCTCTGGCGTAGATAGTGCCACGGGTAGGTAAGCGTAGGCAATGGAGCGTTCGATGCTATAGCCGATACCTCCTGACGTAACTCTTCCGACAACCTGTTCGCCAACGCGAACGGGCTCATTTCCTAGAACTACCGAGTTCAAGTCGGAGAGCACGATGCAGCTGAGTCGCTTCTTCAGTCCTTGCTCCTTGGCTGTTTGGAGAGCTTCGGCTCCGACAAAGCCTGAAGTCTTCTCAAGCTTTACACAAAAGTCGAGCCCCGCTTCGAAGGGATTAGAGTCGGCATCGATATCAGATGCCCAACTCCTGTAGCCTTTTTCAAGTCGGCGAGGCTCTATGGCCCTGTAGCCGCCGACTGACAGGCCATACGGTTTGCCTGCTTCTACTAGAGCCTCCCACAGCGTTGATCCGTACTCACTTGGACAGTAAAGTTCGTATCCTAGTTCCCCGACAAACGTAACGCGCAACGCTCTGAGAGGAGTGTCTCCCACGCTCATGTCTTGTGCCGACATATACGGGAAACTTTCGTTATCTAGCGCAGAGGAAGTGAGGGTAGATAGAATCTGGCGTGATTTTGGGCCCCAGATAGCGATGCAAGCATACTTTGACGTGGTATCTTCCATGAAGACGGTATTGTCTTTCGGAAGGTGTTTTCGTATCCAACCCATATCATGTGCGCCAAAGGCTGTTCCCGTTACTATCATATAACGATTGTCTTCAAGTCGAGTAACGGTGAAATCACACTCTATACCTCCGCGTCGATTGAGCATTTGCGTGTAGGTGACTTTACCAACTCTGCCAGCCACGTTATTGTCGGTCATATGTTCTAGAAAATCAGTTACTCCAGGCCCAAAGAGCTCGAACTTTGAGAACGAAGTCTCGTCAAATAGACACGCACTCTGGCGGGTGGCTATGTGTTCTTTTGCAATTGCTGATGACCAGTTTTCCCCTGCCCAGCCCCGAGGTCTGAACTTGTCGTAGCTAGGGTCCTCGTTGTGTTTGTAGTAGTTGACTCTCTCCCAGCCCGACTTTTCTCCAAATACCGCCCCTTTGTTCTTATGCCATTCGTATCCGGGTGACCTCCGCAATGGTCTTCCAGCTTGACGTTCTTGATTTGGGTAACGGATGTCGTAGTAGGTCTCATAGTTTTCAGTTACTTTCTTAAATGTGTACCGCGGAGATCTATACTGTCGTCCAAAACGCCGTACGTCCATCTCCCACAGGTCCATGCTCGGTTCGCCTTCGAGGATCCACTCGGCCATTACCTTGCCAATTCCCCCCGCACCGGCGATGCCATGTGCGCAGAAACCTGCCGCTACAAAGAATCCTTCGACGTCGCTTTCACCTAGACAGAACTCATTGTCAGGAGTGAACGCTTCCGGTCCATTAATTAGTTTGCGAATCTCAACGTCCGCCATCTTTGGTACTCTTACCACGGAGTTGTGGGTGATCTCTTCGAACCTTTCCCAGTCTTCAGGTAGTAGCTGCCCATTAAAGTTTTGTGGAACGCGATCTACCATCGAGGCGTCGAGTGCAAATGCCTTCGAGTGCCTTTCATACCCTCCCATAACGAGCCCTTCTCCGTCCTCTCGAAAGTACACCAAGAGGTCAGGGTCTCTAAGCGTTGGAAGACGCTTAGCTTCGTGATCCTTTCTGAAACCAGTGGTTACTAGGTACTGGTGAGACATTGGAACTATAGGTACGCGAACGCCGGCCATTCTTCCTATCTCAGCAGCGTACATTCCTCCTGCATCCACTACGACGTTCGTTAGCACCTTTCCTTTATCGGTCGTTACAGACACGACCTTGTTGCCATTTGTCTCTATGGAGAGCACCCTGGTTCTTGTCTTAATTTCCACGCCTTTGCTGCGAGCGCTCTTTGCAAAGGCGTGAGTGAGCTGTGACGGGTCTAGGTAACCGTCTGTTGGTAGATAAGTAGCCCCAAGTATGCCTTGTGGGTTGACGAGAGGAAATAGCTCTTGAACTTCGTCGATCGAGATCTCTTCAAGCGGTAGTCCAAATGTTTTTGCCCATCCGACTTGACGCCTTAGTTCTTCGAGTCGAGGAGGTGTGCTTGCTAGCCGGATGCCTCCACTTTGAACCCAACCAGGATGAAGATCAGGATCTTGAGCGAGATTACGGTAAAGCTCTGCGGAGTACATCATCATCGCGGTGAGGGTCACTGATGATCGAAGTTGACCCACTAGGCCGGCTGAGTGAAATGTGGATCCATTAGTTAGCTCGTCTCTTTCTAAAAGTAGGACATCGCTGCACCCCATCTGTGCTAAGTGAAACGCGATTGAGGTTCCGCCAACACCTCCACCGATGATAACAATCCTTGATGAGCTAGGTAGGTCGGTGTCTGGCATAAGAACACTCTCCTTTATACGTTTAGGTTGACCAAATATATCTTTCTGGTCTACTATATAACATCCACAGCTACATGTCTTGGAAGTCTACAATTTACTCTAAAGGTTGCAAGAAACTAACCATTTGTCCTGGTATATTATGTACCTCTAGACTGAAAGTGTCATCTCCGAATGACATATGTTCTTTGGAACCGGGTTCCGGAATTTGATGAGTGCTAATCCTATTAGTGTTACTTTCAAGTATTTGGTTGATAAGTGGCCGACGCCTAGCGGGAATGGTTGCTAGTATTTTACTAATCTTACCTATCGTCTTTGGATTCTATGGTATTTTAGCCGCTTTGAAGGCGATGGGGACAAGAATGGGGGTGCTTGATGTCGTTTGTTAATGACGACCCATGTGAGCTAGATGTTATCAAGTCCGTACTTAAAAACGTGTTCTCTTCGCAGATCCATATCGTAAGGTACAAATCCCTTGCAGGTGGCCTTACGAATATGAATTACCTTGTTGATCTTGATGAGATGAGATTGGTAGTAAGGGTGTCCTCCAAGGAGGGGTCGCTTCTAGCTATAGATAGAGAGCGAGAGTTCTACAACTCTGTGGCAGCGTTCAACTCAGGGGCCGGAGTCCCAGTGTATGGTTGTTCTTTAGACCCGATTGGTCTTGTTGTTGGGTTTGTATCAGGGAAAACTTTGAATTCCGGGGATCTTAGAGAAGAAGCAGTCTTGGATCGTATTGTTGCGGCATGTAAAAGACTACATAATGGTCCTGAGTTTAAAGGACGCTTCGATATGTTTGAGATTCAAAGAACTTATCTTGGAATTGTGCAAGAACGAGGGTTTAGGTTGCCTCCTCGGTACTTATCGTATCTTGATAAGGTTGATGAGCTTAAGAAGGCTATTGCACGCAGACCAGAGTCTTTAGTTCCATGCAACAACGATCTTTTGGCCGAAAACTTTATTGACGACGGTGAAAAGATTTGGATTATAGACTACGAATACTCTGGGAACAACGAACCTAGCTTTGAACTTGGCAACATCTGGAGCGAATCGAATCTTGACGTTGATGCGCTGGAGCGACTAGTTGAGCTATATTACGGAACCGTTACTAGGGAAAAAATTGCGAGGGCTAGGGCTTGGGGTCTTATGTCAAAATATGGATGGACGCTATGGGCATCTATTCAGGAGGCGGTTGCCACAATCGACTTTGACTTTTGGGAGTGGGGTATGGAGAAGTATGCCAGAGCCGAAGAAGAGCTGACGTCTCCTATATTCCATTCAATCGTAAGGGACTTAGATACTTGAGAAGTGCAAGTATTCACTACGAAGGCGTTGTTATCACCGACTTCGTGCCTTCAAAGGAAAGTTGGTGGAGAGATTGATCGTTCACGCAGTCTTATTTGACTTTAATGGTACGTTATCGGACGACGAATTACTGTTGTATGAGCTTTTTAGAGCGGTGTTTCTAGAAAAGCTAGATTTTGACATGTCGAAGACTTACTACTTTACTTACCTAGCTGGACTAAGCGATATTGAGATAGTCCGCCATGTGATCAACGTAAGAGAGAATCACCGTCAAAACAATGAGACGGAGATTCTTGCCGAGAAGGTGCGAAGGTACCAAGAGGCTATTGTGCAAACCCCTCGCATCCATGAGAGAACCATCGAACTAGTACTAAGACTTTCGGAACATGTCCCTGTTGGTATAGTAACTGGAGCTGTCCGTGAAGAGGTAGACGTAGCTTTAGATAAAGCTGGTCTAGCTGACGCCGTGAGCTGTGTAGTCGCTGGAGAGGATGTAACGAACGGCAAACCTAATCCAGAAGGCTATTTGAAGGCGATAACATTCTTTGATCGAGATATATTGCCAGAGAACATTATTGCGTTCGAAGACTCGCTTGCCGGTTTTTCAGCTGTCAAATCCGCTGGCATGGTTCCAGTTGCGGTTGTTGGAACGACGCCTTTGGAGCGAATTCCACCTTATGTTACAAGAAGAGTTGACCGTCTGTCTCTCGAAAGCTGCAGTTGGTTATTAGATCTAATGGCCAACCATCTCGGTTTTAGGTTACCGAAATAAATATATCTGGTTTACTATTCTGAGCTGCGCTAATGACACTATATGGCAGATCTTCCAAGTTAATGGCGTGAAAACTATCTAAAATTGGTTGACGTTCTTGTAACCAAGTCGTATAATTCCTTCAACATTCTAATGAACTGTTTAAGTATGTGTCATAAATTTAGCTGTTTGTATGAATATTAACGTTGATTGTAGAGGGGTGTTTTAGTTCTTACAACTGGATTTCGGCAATTGCCGCGAGTTGGACGGATAAAACGAATCAAAAGTAGATAGGTGGAGGATGGAAAGTATAGACACAAATCAGCACCACATGGACGCGAAAGATCTAGCTGAGTTCGGGTATCAGCAGAAGCTCCATCGATCTTTGGGAACCTTTTCAGCTTTTGCCGCGGGTTATAGTTATATATCTGTGCTGACGGGGATGTTCGAACTGTTTGGATTCGGATACGGGTTTGGTGGCCCACCGATAGTATTTGTGTGGATATTTGTATTTTTGGGTCAGATGGCGGTGGCGTTCTGTTTTGCAGAGTTGAGCGCACGCTTCCCGATAGCGGGATCGGTGTATCAGTGGTCTAAGCAGTTGAGTGGTTCACTTGTAGCTTGGGTTACAGGCTGGACCATGCTAATTGGATCGATCGTTACACTGGCGGCGGTGGCAATCGCGTTACAGATTGTACTACCACCAGTGTGGTCAGGGTTTGAGGTGTTTAAAAATACGAGCCAAAATGCAGTCTTTCTTGGGGTTGTAATCCTTACTATTACAACCGTATTAAACGCCGCAGGGGTTCGAGTCATGTCGGTGGTAAACAACGTTGGGGTAGCTGCTGAACTCGTCGGTGTGACCTTATTTGTCATTCTTTTGGCCGCACACATCCACAACAGCCCGTCAATATTTCTAAAATCTGAAGGCACTGGTCCAGGGCTCCCCGGATACTCGACCTTCGGCTACGGTGCGGGACTCATCTTAGCTATTATCATGCCTGCTTATGTTATGTACGGTTTCGATACCGCCGGATCGCTAGCTGAAGAGACAAAAGATCCAAGGAAACGAGCCCCAAAAGCCATCCTTTCATCGTTGCTAGCTGGTGGCATAGGTGGCCTCTTGATCCTGATTTTTGCCTTACTGGCTTCCCCGACATTGAATCCCGCAAAGTTGGGCCCAGGTGGGTTGCCTCTCATAATCGAAGGGGCTCTTGGAAGTGGCCTTGGCAAGATACTTCTTGTCGATGTGGCTGTAGCTATCTCTGTGTGTACGCTTGCTATTCAGACAGGCACAATCCGCATGACTTTTACCATGGCTCGCGACAATAACCTCCCATTCGGATCCAAGTTGGCTCATGTCTCAGCTCGAGCACAGAGCCCTGTAGTTCCTTCGGTGATGAGCGGAGTGCTTGCAGCACTTATTTTGTTAGTGAACATAGGCAAACCGCAGCTATTTACGATCGTTACAAGCGTTGCGGTCGTTCTCATTTATATAGCATACTTCTTGGTCACGATACCTTTGATGTCACGTCGGCTGAAGGGGTGGCCACAGGACAAAGGCAAGACCGGTCTGTTCTACATGAAGGGATGGGGACTAGTAGTAAACGCCTTTGCGGCTGTCTACGGTGTGGTTATGGCTTTCAATCTGCTGTGGCCCAGATCTGCGATATATGGGCCAGGTATAGATGCCTGGGGTGGGGTAATCTTCGTTGGACTGGTACTGGTTTTGGGAGCTATTTACTTTTCGACTGTTCAGAAGCACCGATCTGGTGTCCTGGAAGAGCACAGAATAGTCGAGTAGTCACTGCGGTGAAAAGGCGTTTGATGCGATTCCCTTCACTACTTGTCTGAAGTAGTGTCTGTCTATAAACTCCAGGCGTTGAGACTATGGAGGTATCTTCGATGAACCATGCGGGTGATAAGAAGATACCTCCATCTGACGTTTTTGGAATTGGTTGTAGGTGAAGGTTTGCCATGTTTTGGGGAAATGGCTGTTATGACTAGTAGCTTAGTTTTTGGAAGAGTTGCTACCGGAGGGACGGTGGCAGTTCTCCTTTTAGTTCTTCTAGCCGCGCTGCTCCATGCAATCTGGAACTTCATGGCTAAGCTTATCGACGATCAAGTGTTAGGTTTTTGGCTTATCAATGCAGCGGTGTCAGTATCTGGCGGGGTTCTTGTTCTAATTGTTGGAGTTCCTTCACATCTACCGTGGCTTCTGTTAGCGGCATCCACCTGCATTCACGTTGCTTACAACTTATTTCTCTTGAACTCATACAGATTCGGCGATCTAAGTAAGGTCTATCCCATTGCTCGCGGGATGGCGCCTCCTCTTGTAACTGTGGGTGCGGCTGTGTTTACCGGTGAAGGAGTACCGCCCCTGCAGCTCGCT
>JAJYHJ010000165.1 GCA_021784785.1 Actinomycetes bacterium
TTGGCGAAGCTAGGTATGAGCCATAGATCAGAGGCCGCCGCCTACGGAGCTCGATTAATAGAGCGCAAAGGTACGCTTTAAACCTTGTTGAAGCTTTCTATTTGAGCCGCTATTCCAGCGATGAGAAGGTCTAGACCTGCTTCAAATTGATCGTCCCAGTCCCTACGGAAGTATTCCGTCGTAGATTTTAACGAATTGTAATCCGACTGCTTGAACTCCTCGATCATTAGGTTGACGAAATCTTTTTTCTCCATTATTGGTCTGAATCTCATTTCAAAACCTGTAAATCCGAAGATGTAGCCACTGATGGCTCGAAAGGCAGCGATAGCTTCTTTTGGAGGAAGGCCGGCCTTTAGGAGTATCGCTAGCTGCCGTTCATGCCATATCATCCACGGAGCTGAGATTTTCCCATGCTCCAACATTAACGACAAGGCACCTTTGTGGCTACGCATCACATTAAGAGCGTTGCGTGCGCTTATTTTAATCTGATCCTGCCAGCTCTTATCTTGGTAGTCAACCTCTATGCCAATAATCTCCGCGGTGATCTCTTCTGCAACAGCAGCGAGTATCTCCTCTCTATTCTTGAAGTGATGATAAAGAGCCATGGCCTCGACACCTAGACTTTTGCCGAGTTTGCGCGTGGAGAAGCCACTTATGTCCTCGGCGTCGATTATGTTTATTGCAGCCTGTACTATGGCATCTCTAGTAAGACGTCCTCTTGACGGCTTAATCTCTGCACGTACTGCTAACGGCTCCATCTCGCTCCCTTGTAAGAATGTAAAGTAATGTAGGCAATTATACCGATCTATGACGTAATTTGCCACATATCCGTATGAGTTCGCGTAAAACGAAGAAGGGTGAGTACAAATCAAGGAGGCGGTTACCCCTACCGCTTGAAAAGTGGCGAAAGGCCTCTATCGTACGGACGCTGGTGTAACGCTGGAACGACTGTCGTGAAGTCGAAAGTGGCTAATAGCGCTTTAGGTACATCAATTGTTTTCTTGTTGCCTTGTCCGATTTTTATCTTTAACCCTACCTAGGTAGGCAGTTCGGTTGATAGATGCGTGTCTATTTAGGGCAGGAGTCCTGTTGTAGTCATATCGCTTGAAGTAAAGTTCTAATGTTCTTGTCGCACGGTAAAGTCTTGGGCCAGGGTAGATGGTCGTGACTGACAGACTAGCTAACTCAGACACTTGAGCACACGGTAGCGCAAACCCTGCACTTAAAGACGAGGTCATACGACTTCTACAACACCGTCTAGGTAAAATAGCACTTTGAGTATGCATGAGCGTCTGTATCCCAAGAGGAGGAACGACCCACTCTTATACGTCACTTCTCTGATGGCTTGCTACGTCTGGAATCTAACGCTTAAACAACGCAAACGTGTGGCTTTAGAGCCCACACACGAAAGATCACGTATAATTCCCAAGCATATGAGCTGACTGAGTTGCATAGAGTAACTTAGTTGTGTGAAGGTTCCTCTGTAGTTCAGCTCAATTGAAAATGCTCCGGTACTTCGAGAGGAAATGATTAAGATGCGTTTACTTGACCATGTTGAATGAGTTGGCTTGATATGGAAGATGTAATTTGTTGTTCCAGAACTTATACGTTGAGTTCAAAATTCGCTTCGCCAGATTGCTCGTTGGATTTGTGCTCCGCTTCTATCTGGAGTGTCCTTTGCCGACCAGAATCTGGTGGGGTTCTTAGTGCGAAAGCTAGGGATTGTCGTGGTACAGATGAACCTCAACCCTCGAAGTGAGGTCATTTCAAGGGTGCTACGTATCAAAGGTTTAATCATGAATTTGCTTATTTTATTTTCCAGTGATGTTGTTGTCCTCGACAAAGCTTACCGATTCGCGTGGTCTATGTACTCAATGCTTCTTGACTATTGCTTGGGACAATTAGAACCTATGTGCATGGATTAACGATCCCTTGATGATTGCGGGATAGATCTCAAGGTAACATGGATTTCCGATGAACATATTTTTTAATTTTGAGGACTTGCTTACCATCTCTGCTACACCGATTGCTTGAATACTGAATCCCTCAAGACTTTCAGGATCCACCCCTCCTGTTTCGAAGGCGACGACCGACCCTTCTATCGAACGGAGTACGTTGTGCTGCTTAGGAACTGGAATGTGGATCTTCTCGTTGAGGTAACGGTAGGGTGTCGGGATAATCTCGGGCAAGGCATCGACATTCAAAGAGATCCGACCGTCTGAGTTCTTAGAGATATAGTGTATGCAAGTCTCCCTAGGAAGGCATTCCAAAACGTAAGGATGATGTAACATACATACATACTTGCCTCCCGGAATGGTCGATGTTAGAGTCAAAGGTCACATAACAGATCAGTGAAGGTCGGGAAGCGTCGAGACAGAGCGGGCTAAGTTGACTGCATGATCCGCGAAGCGTTCATAGAACCGTCCTACTAACGAGAGTTCAATCGCCGGAACTATCTCCTTGCAGGAGAACGCGAGTTCTGTGTAGTAGGCGAGATTGAGTTCGTCTATCTCGTCGTCAAGAGCGTCTATGACTTTGTGAGCGCTCTTGTTTGAGCTCAAGAAGGCTTCTGCGGAGCGTCGCCACATCTCTCCGCCGGTTGCACTCATCTGATTGATAATGCCTCTTAACCTAGGCGACATCTCTGAACTTAATCCGAGCAGAGATTTTTGTGCTATGTGTTCAGCTAGGTCTCCGCTTCTTTCTAGTTCTGGAACAATCTTCATTAACCCCACAAGATAAGAGATCTCATCGGCGCTAAGGGGTGTTTGTGAAAGTCGATCTGCTAGCTCTTGATCTAGCTCCTTGTAGAGCTCATCGACTAACTGATCTCGCTCGATGAGCTTTTCGGCTATTATTCGATCGCCATACAGAAGGGCTTCGGTGGAGCCTGCAAAGGCATCTCCTACAAGTGCGTAGAGTTCAAAGATTGCTTTAACGAGATGTGGTACGGTCAAAGTTGTCCTTCGAGTCAATTTTTCTATAGGTTTAGGATACTCCAGAAACCTGCCCTATAGAACTATAGAACTGATTTGCGAAGTTTAATAGGGGAGATGCCTTAGCCGTTTCTGATCGAGTCTGTGCCGACAGTTCTTGACGGAAGTTGACTTTGCCGTCATGTGTTGATGTGGGTGAAAGCCCTTTTTTAATCTGGAATCTTCCCACTCATGTCTGCGTTTTTTTTCGCAGAGCGCACAAGATCTGGCAGTAGCTTGTCGATTTCTTCAACGGTCCATCGGCCTTCTTTGTCGATAGCTGGTCCAGCATGCCAACCCTCCGCAACATCTATATGTCCGCCAACAACGTCGAAGACACGACCCGTGACGTCCTTGGATCCTTTGGAACCGAGCCATACAACTAACGGAGAGATGTTCTCTGGTGCCACGGGATTAAACTTAGTAGGGTCGTCGCTCGCACTGAATACCCCCAGGTTCTCCGTCATTCTCGTAAGAGCAACCGGCGCGACGGCATTTACAGTTACTCCGTAACGGGCAAGCTCGGTTGACGCGATAACTGTAAAAGAGGCGATACCGGCTTTAGCGGCACCGTAGTTGGTCTGTCCTACGTTTCCATAGATTCCAGAAGCGGAAGCTGTATTTACAACTCGTGCGTCGACCTCTTTCCCCGCCTTAGTCTGCTCGCGCCAGTAACTCGCGGCCCACCTCGTCATTACGAATGTGCTTTTGAGGTGAACTCGAATAACTGCGTCCCACTCATCCTCGGTCATATTGACTATCATTCTGTCTCTGAGAATGCCAGCATTGTTCACAACAACATGTAGGTCACCGAAGGTCTCGATGGCGGTATTGATGAGATTCTGAGCTCCTTCCCAGTTTGAGACGTCGTCCCCGTTAGCGACGGCGTATCCTCCCATTGCTCGGATCTCATCTACAACTTCACCGGCAGGTCCGCTAGATGATCCAACACCGTCTACCTCTGCACCTAGGTCATTGACTACGACTTTGGCACCGTTACGAGCGAACTCAAGGGCATGAGCCTTGCCGATACCCCGTCCAGCTCCCGTTATGATGACGACTCGATCTTCGCAGAACTTGGTCATAGTGTATCTCCTCTAACTTAGTTACTGTATGGTAAGTTAGCCAATCGAGACGGCTGTGTCAAATGATTGCTATGGAATTATTTTATTACTTGGTCCCGGTGGTGCCAGGTTTTCCTTGTGGACCGATCATGACGCCTTTGGGAAGCTGAACTCCGGGTCTTTGGAGTAGTGTCTCAAGGGAGATCGTAAACCCTCTTACCGCCGAAGACTCTATTTGGTTCTTCCGTCTTGCGATACCCACTTTCCTGGGGGCAACATCGACGATCGGAACCGTGACGATACGGTCGCCAAGGTGGGGCGAGATGGCAGTGGCAGGTACGATGGCTGGACCAAAGCCATCTGTGGCGAGCGCTGCGATGAGTCGCAATCCATCAATCTCCGCTTTAGTTTTTAGTCTGGCACCTGATTTGGCGGCGACCGCGTCAAGTTCGTCTCGGAACCAGTTACCCTTTGGTGGAGCCAAGATCTCAAGACTGTCGAGATCGGTGACGTATATCTGGTCTTTTTTGGCGATGTCGTAATCAGGAGGGACAGCCAACACCATCTGTTCTTCAAATAGTACCCGAAAATGTATATCAGATGCATAAATCGGAGTATTCAAGATGGCAAGATCTATCACTCCTTCGTGTAACCATCGATGCAGTGCCGACGAGGTTCCCTCTGAGAGGTGAAGCTTCATGTGCGGATGGTCGTGTCCAATTTGGGCTGTTAGGAGGGGAATTAGCCAGCGTGCAGTCGTTCCAATCAAACCAACGCGAACTCGTCCTCTTACGTCTGTAGAAAGTGAGGACAGGTCGCTATATATGGCTTCGAGTTCAGATATTGCAGATCGCGCCCTTTTTACGACGATCTGCCCTTTTTCGGTCAATGTACCGTCCCTTCTATCTATTAGGACGGCATTGAGTTCGTTTTCAAGCTTGGAGATGTGGGCCGATACGTTCGATTGGACCGTATCTAAGGCGTCAGCGGCTGCTGAAAAACTACCATGGTCGTCCACTGCAACCAGTGACTTCAACTGCTTTACATCCATATACATTCCTAGCAAAAAAAGTGATACGCGCTATCGCGTCCATAGTGTGATGTTAGCGGCTTCGAGCGAGCATAATGGTTAATGCAAGTAACTGGATCCCCCCTCCGTTCTTGCTCTGCTAAGGAGCCGACACCCCCCGTCGGCTCCTTTCCCTTTAAAGCA
>JAJYHJ010000035.1 GCA_021784785.1 Actinomycetes bacterium
AGCGTCTCGACCGCCGACAGACCTGCAAACCCAGCGCCGACGATTACGACCTTTTTCCTAGTCGTAGAGTCAAAGTTTGCCAAGTTTAAGGCGTGTTTTCTGTCTCTAGCTAAAGGCCATCTCATGGCTATTCCTTTTCTCGGTGTGGCTTCGGATGTGTTTGCGCCATAATATAGCTTCTCCGTCACAAGAACGTATAGATATGTGACAGAGATATTTGATATGAAACGCATCTTGATATCAAAGAAGACCCTGCTCTATGCGAGCAGGGTCTTCTTTTCTAGTTACAATATGTTACTTTGTGGACTTTTGATCCTTGTAAAAGTCACGCCAGATCAACTTGTAGAGTCCCACTTTTTCAGGTATTGTCCTCACCCCAGGAATGAAAGGTATGGAGGCAAAGCCTATAGTTAGTAAGACCATTATTGACATTACAAGTGCGTCTGCGTTGGACGATGTTGACATCGGTGGAATCTGGTACCACATAGTGTAAAGCCATAACCAAGGTTGACCAGGCCACTTGTCCGTTTCGTTCATCATGCCCCATTGATCACCGGTAAGATGATCTTGCTGAGCTAGTGTAGCCATGTAGTTTCCGTCAGCCATGAACAACAGGGGTTTGGTGTAGTCAGTCCCGTAGAACTGATGAGAGTTCTCTAGGTCCGCGTCTAACCCGCCGGTGTTTGCCATGGTTAATAGGTTCTTCATGAGGACCGGAATAGGCCCGTAGTTCCCCTTAGGAACAGATATCGAGTTTCCATTCACGGCAAGCTTCGCGTCTGCCTTTGCAAAGTTATTATTCCAGATGTTCTGCAAGGACGGTGTTGCAGCTTCGTAGGTGTTAAGAGCGTCCTTGAGAGTTGGATTATTAGGTATGGTTGCCAGAGGCTGTAGCACGAAGTCCTGAGCTGAGTTGATTGGAATGCGAACTCCTGCTAATTTTTGCAGCGATATAGGGCCGACATATTGGAGTGCGCCGTTTCCGTTGTTGTAGGGAGGTCCGTAGCTACCAGAGAACGATGTACCGGCAAGTTCTGTTGCGGCCGTGGTTACAAAGTCTGTAGGATCCGCTTTCGCCCATCTTTGGATAGTAAGTGGTGCCTTGTTGGGAGACGAGAACACGACCGACAACGCGACTGTAAGCAACGATACTATGACGAGTGCGATAGTTCCCTCTTTGATGATGTCGTAGGGTCTGACCTTACCGCTCCAGGCCTTGGCGTACTCTTGCTTATTCTCAAGCGCTCCGATGGGTGGAACAACCCCTTTTGCACGGACTCCAAGGATGTGGATACCAACAATTATTACTACTAAGAGCGGAAGAAGGAGTATGTGCCACATAAACATTTGACCAAAGTTCATAAGATTGAAGAATGCTCCGATGCCTATGGAGTTCATGCCGTCTTTTCCTTGCGTCGCTATCCACTGGGAGTCAAAGTTTTGCTGCGACAAGTAACCTGTAAATGCTGCACCTATTGAAACCAGGAACGAGATAGCACCAGTGATCCAGGTCAGCGCTCTTTTCCCACGCCAGGCTGCCATGAAAAACTTACCCCAAAGGTGAACTACCATGAAGAAGAAGAACAGCTCGACGCTCCAAAGATGAAGTGAGTTTACAAAGTGTCCCTCAGGACTCTGTTGCCACCACGAAGGACCAAAAAGCGCAAGGATAGCCCCTGAGATAGCTACAACACCAAGGGCTGAAAGTGTCAAAACACCGAATACGTAGATCCAACTTGAAACGTACGCTGGTTGGCTGTCTGGTAGTAGTTTCTGCGGAGGTAGTTCCCCAACGGCTTTTCTGCGAAGTTTTGTCGTCCATTGACGATTAATTATCTCTTCGTCCTCGACGTTTGTATCCATAATCTCTTTCTCGTTTATCACTTTTTCCCTCCTGGTCGGTGTGGAAACGGAATTGCTATTGCGAGTGCCAAGACCACAATCATGAGCAGGATAAGCACTAAGTTTGCCACGGACATCTGGATAAATCCCCACTTGATATAGGATCCGGGTCCGCTTAGGTTTATGAGGGCGCCTACGATTAATGACAATACCTTTGCTCCGTACATAGAGTCTCCTTTGTAAACACCTGTTTCCGAACTTTTATCTCTATAAGGTAACTATAAGGTGATTTTAAGAGTTTTACTAGGGTCATTTGTAATGTAATGCTCGGGACGGAGAGAGAGGGTCTAGTTGAAACGCGCTTCTTCCTTGGGTCGGGACCTAGTGGATCTGCGATCTTGTAAGAACAAGCCCTTTATCGGTGGGGCTTTGCAACAGAATACAAACTTAGATCAAGAACTCTGGAGTGTGATTCGGCGAACTTCAAAGATGTATCGGATTTTACCCGAAAGGTCTATCCCTTTGACTTAGTAGTGGTAGTCGTGTTTTGTGAAAGTGGTGCCTTGACAGGTATGCCTTCCACGTTTATTACATACCATATTCCCCCTTTACCTTCAGCGTGATACTGACCGGGGCCGGTATCACCCGAATAGGTGTAGAGAGGATGTTGTCCGTAGGCAACCTGCTCCCTTTGTCCTGAGATATCCGCTTCTAGTACTCCAATGTAGGCAGCGAGTATTCCCCCGGAGGCTTGTGGTGCGCCGTTTGTTAAAAATGGCGGGAAGGCTCTAGCGCATATGTTCGAACAAAATGACTGTCGATACTGATCTCCTAGCCTTACATAGAGTGTTTTACCGGTATTAGTCGTCAAGATTTGTCCGTAAGGCGAGTTGCGATATGTAAGTATTGCAGGGCCTGGTGGATGGCCTTGAATCCATCCAGGCAGTGTTGTCGAGGGGTAGTTTGGTACAACGAAACCCGCTCCACTGTCGAGAGAGGGATTAGATCCTTGTGGTGCTCCTTGCAAAAGGTGGGTATTTGTGCCTGTGTACCCACCTTTGTAAGTAGCCTTGCCGTTTGTTGACCCGGGCACTACTACGGGAGCAGCTCCAGCGGGTCCGTACTCTCCATTTGAGAGGTGACAAGCACTTAGAGTTATTGCTCCAACAGCTGTACCTAAAAATGCCCTCATTATATTACTTTTCACATATGTGAGTCTAACGATGCAACGCCCTCTTATGTTCTTTGAAAGTTAAGGGTAATTTCATTACGAGGTAGCAGAGATAGATAACGTGCAAATTGAGCTCATAGTTCATGTTAAAAGCGCGTTTATATCGTGCATTGACTTTTACCTACGTGGATGTAGGTAAAACAACCAACGCCAACGCACGCTATCCAATTTGCGATCACTCAACCCGGAACGAGCAAATGTGACCAGGACCGCGATCGATCCGCTTTCACTGGTCGGTGGGTTGTGTACCGGGTTATGTGCAAATTGTCCATGACATTGGAGTGGTGAACCCTATCTGATCCACCGAGAAACCGAGAATATCGACCAAAATAGAGATGGGAGAAAATCATATGAAGGGTAAGAAGCATACCTCTTAGCCAAGTTATCGGAAGGCTCGGTCGCTGGTCACTGGATGCTTAGGCGAGGAGTAAACGGTAGCCGAAGTAGCTCGGAACTTTGGAATCACCGAGACCACCCAACACAACCCCTGCAATACGGCAGTTGGTTAGGGCCCCAGTGTGGTCATAGGGATTACCGCTACACCATCGGATCGCATGTAACCGTACCCTCCTGGTGTAATAACGCCGAGCATGCTCGGTTCATCGGTTAGGACACTGTCGATCTTCCTTGCAAACCTCATTAGTGATGCGGCTCCTTCATCAATTCGCCAACACCAAGCTTTACTTCGAATGTCGCCCAACGCCCGTCACGTAGCTGCACAATCGCGTCGACTTCTTGGCCGCCTTTGTCTCGGTAGTGAAACACCTCACCGTCAGGGGGTTGTGAGAGCACGCGCAAATCACGAACTACTAAAGATTCAAACAATAAACCGACTGCTCGAAATCCCTAGCGAGTCTCTCAGCAGTGGCTCCGAGCGCGGCCACTGCAAGCGACGGGTCGACGAAATGGCGCTTGGGCGAACGACGCAGTGTTGTGCGCGAACGAAGATGTGGTGACCATGCCGGCTGATTCTTAATCACCATGAGTCGTTCAAGCGCATCAAGGTAATCGACAACCGTGTTATGAGCCAATGGCCCAGACTCTCCTCCAGCATCGAAGCCTAGAACGTCTATGGCGACTTCGGTAGCGACGTTGCGTGCCAAAGATCGCAAGAGTCGCTCAAGACGTCTGGGGTCTCGATGTCCACCTGTTACGCGTTGAACATCCACATGACAAATATTGTCGAGATAGTCACGCACCGAACGGGCAGCGGCGCGCGACGTGAGTTCGAGATGCCGAGGCCAACCACCACGCACTATGAGATCAGCGAGATTCTCAAGCGAAAGCTCGTGCGGGCCAGACTTCGGAGACTCTCCCTCCATGAGTCTCGCAAGAGAAACCAAACCAGCGCTATATCCCATCTCGAACAATGTCATGGGTCGCATTGTCAAGACAGAGAATCGACCATTTCCGCTGTGCCGATTCGGCTCGTCGCTCGGAACCGATGATCCGGCCAGTATGAACTGGCGGAGTGTCTTGCGCTGATCAACCATCCGGCGCACCTCATTCCAGATGCTCGACGACTCCTGCCACTTGTTGATCAGTCTCGGGGTAGGACCTTCGAGTACTAGCGATGGATCGACGGTCAGGGCTTGCTTTGCCTGCATGTCAATGTCAAGCATCACAGAGCTTTTGGCCACCCTAAGAGCAGTTTCTGTCTTACCACATGCTCTTGACCCTTCGATCAGTACCGCGCCGGCCGCCTCCAAGCGTTCGCCCAGTTCACCATCGACAACCCTATCTCTGTACAACATGTTTGGCCCTCCATCCAACGCGTGATGAAAGTCACGGAGATGCTCTGATAGATTTGGCTACTATGTACTGATAGATTTGGCCGTGACATAATGATAGCTATGGCAAGGAAAACCATCCGCTGTTGGCGACCGACCAGCCTCTCAGAAACTCTACCTTGGAGGCAGCTTCCCAAGAGCGCAAAGGGCCAAGCTTGGCACGTCAAATAGGACGTGGAACTCCACGGGCTATGATCCCCACGGTCATTTTCAAAGTAGGGGTGGGATCCCAAGTAAATCAAGGGTGATGTCGGGTTGACGGGCAAGCTGACGGGTTGCTGCTGCAATGTTGACTGATCGGTAGGTCACGTGTCGAATGATTCCGATAGCTAGATTGCGTAGTGTCGCAAGGATACGGGGAAGTGTTCCGGTGCGGACCTGTGA
>JAJYHJ010000107.1 GCA_021784785.1 Actinomycetes bacterium
AGTGGGGTCGAGTATTTCCGACTCCGCTGGTCGCGTCGAAAGCAGAGTGGCGTGAACAACGCCATCGAAGCTCCGCCCTTCAGGGCGGGTGGTGTCACGTTCGCTAAATATCTATTTAACTCATGTGAATGGTCCAATAGATCGTAGTCTATGACTTTGCTGAGCGGTCCATTGCAATGCCTTAGAGTTAGTCAAAATTCCCCAGAAGAGAAAGTACAACTGTCAGATATGTTTAGACGCGCTATCAACTTAAAGAAAAAGAGTTCGGATTTTCTACGCTAGACATTCGTCACAGTTATATATTCGCTCGATAATAACCCATATCCGCTTCGCCTTAAACCTCAAAGGACTCACTAACTCATGACGGTCAGAGCCTCTTCGATGAATTTTACTGTCATCTACAAATCGTCAGTATACTCGGGCAACCACGGCTCGAAACTAACTCCGCACTCCATAACTCCTGTGTTCGGGGGTCCATGCACACGCCTCGATGCTTTGTTTCAGATAGCGGTTGGCCGGCCCACTACCACCTCTTCGTAAACGGCTTCAAATCAAAGTAGGTGTTACGGTCATTAAATAAATACTGTCTCAGTAGCTACAGAAGCTCTCGTTCAGATTCAGCTAACTTTGATTTCAGTTGCAAAACTGCTTTTGTGTGGATCTGACATACGCGACTCTCAGTGACACCAAGCACGTCGCCGATCTCCGCTAGCGTAAGACCTTCGTAGTAGTAAAGCGTAAGAACAACCTTTTCACGATCTCCGAGTCTATTGATAGCCTGGGCTAGCATCTGTTTCGTCTCTTCACGTTCAAAGGAGTTGGTAGAACTAGCACGCTTATCCGCTATTGTATCCCCAAATGAGACCGCGCCATCACCCTTTTCTCCGTTGGATATGACCTCGTCAAAGGCTACAACACCTATAAACGAGATTCTCGAAAAGATCGTCTGAAGTTCTTTGTCGGTGATACCGAGTTCATCGGCGATCTCCTTGTCGGTCGGGGTTCGTAGAAGTTTAGCTTCTAACTTCTGATAAGCCTTTTCAACGATGCGAGCTTTGGCCCTTACCGACCGCGGCACCCAGTCAATAGCTCTCAACTCATCGATAATGGCTCCCTTGATTCGAGCTATCGCATAGGTCTCAAACTTGATCTTGCGCTCCAGATCAAACTTTTCGATTGCGTCGATCAGTCCGAACATCCCGTAACTTACCAAGTCTGCCTGGTCGATGCTTTGCGGAAGCCCCACGGCTACACGGCCTGCAACAAACTTTACGAGCGGAGCATAGTGAATTAAAAGTCGATCTTTTGTAGATTTAGAGTTTGCGTCTTTGAACTCACTCCATAAGTCAAACAGCTCTTCCTGCGTTAGATCGTCCACTATATCACCCTAACCTCTTGGATGAGACTGTCGATGCACGTCAATCAGCCTCTCCTTAGATACGTGTGTGTAAATCTGGGTAGTAGATAGGCGACTGTGTCCTAAAAGCTCTTGAACGCTTCGTAGATCTGCACCACCGTCTAGAAGATGAGTTGCAAAACTATGCCTTAGACCGTGAGGACTCACTTTTGATCCAACTCTCTCTAAGATTCGCCTCACCTCTCTCTGATCAAGCTTAAGACCGCGACTAGAGGTAAACAGATACTCTTGCTCATGACCAGTGATCTCCACGTTAAACTTCCCCACAACACACGACGGCAACATCTTTCTATCGGACACAAAATAATCTTCTAAAGAAACTAATGCCTTTTGGCCGAAAATTACCGTTCGACTCTTTCCGCCTTTGGAACCCCGAATGATCGCCGTTAAACTGTTAAAGTTCACGTCGCTAATCAATAGATTACACAGTTCAGAAACTCTTATGCCCGTTGCATATAGAAACTCCACAACTGCACAGTCACGTTCTTTGTGAATCCCGCCATAACCTCCGGTACTTACCCTGTCGATCAGATCTGCTACCTCTTGAGTCTTTAAATACTTCGGAAGGTGGGTCGGAACCTTGGAGTTTGCGAGTCCCAATGCAAGTGCTGGCCCCAAGTTGAAGCCCTTGGTCTCTAAAAAGCGAAGATACCTGCGACACGCTGAGGAACTCGACGAGATCTGAGATTTGGAAGCCCCACTACTTACAAGCTCCGACTGGAAAGAACGTATCTTTCTTGGAGTAATATCGCGAGGAGACCCACCGTCTCCATCCACCATAGATTCGACAAAGCGGCTCACCTCGTACATGTAACGTCTCTTGGTATTGTCAGCAAGAGATCTCAAAGAACCTCGAAACTCTTCAAGGTAGAAGTTGGCAACTGCATCTTCTCTACTTGAAATTATGACCTCCTCTCCTCATCACGCCTCGGTTCGAATGTGAAGGTGCTTGATCCCATTGATAAAGTTGGATCGAAGTCGATCAGGTTCGCCGACCACCTCGTAGTTTGGAATCTGATTCATCACCTCCGTAAATAATGCTCCTAACTCTCTTCTAGCTAAATGTGCACCCAAACAGAAGTGTGGACCGTATCCTCCGAACCCGAGATGACGATTATCCACTCTATTAACTCTAAATGCGTACGGATCTTCGAAGATATCTTCATCTCTATTGGCAGATCCATAGAGCAACAGTACTTTTTCACCTTCACTCAAACGAACTCCAAGCGTTGTAGTCGGCTTCGTTGTCGTACGTCTCATAAAAATCACCGGAGAGGACCACCTAACGATCTCTTCAACGGCAAAAGGTAGGAGTTCATTTAGATTTGATCGTAGTAGTTGCCTCTGACCTGGATTCTCATTAAGAGCCACCATTCCCCATGAGATTGCGTTCCGGGTCGTCTCGTTTCCTGCGACCACAAGCAGTATAAAAAAAGACGCAAGTTCAGAGGCCGAAAGTACCTCACCGTCAACCGAAGCGTTTACAAGTGCAGAGGTAACGTCATCTAGTGGCGATCCGATACGATCCTCTCCTATTTCCTCCATCAAAGAAACGAGGTCAATCGCCGCTTTTAATATTGCCTCGTCTATATCAGTCTCTGGGCTCACATACTCTGGATCCAAAGCGCCCAATATCGTATTCGATCGTTCCAAAACAAAGTGAGCTTTCTCATTAGGCACGCCCATCATCTCACATATGATGCGAAGTGGTAGCTCCGCTGCGACTTTCGATACAAAATCCACCTCTTTATTGTTTGAGGCCTCCCCTACAAGGTCATGTGCGAGAGTTTCTATCCGATCCTCGATATGCGCCAAGCGCTTTGGGGTAAATGCTCGAGATACGACCCTCCTAAGGCGCCCGTGCCTGGGGTCATCGGTGCTTATCATTGATCCAAAGAACTCAATGAACTCCTGCGGTAGATCCGGAATAGACACCGCTCCCTTAGCAGAAGAAAACACCTTAGGATCACGAGATACTGCCATCGCGTCGGCGTGCCGAGTTACGACCCAAAATCCTCCTTCGTCTTCGCTGAGTAACATCCACGCAGGATCATCAAAGTGCGCAACTGGGTTTGTCTTTCTAAGGGTCTCAAGAGCTCCTTCTCGAACTGAAAGGGGCAGTAGCCAAAAGTCTAAAGACGAAAGGTCGATCTCCTCTAAAGTCAAGGATCGATCTACGTTTAACAACTAAGCACTCCTATCTCCTAAAGATCGGTTCGCTCATTCACATATCCACTTTGCCAATCTACCACAAACCTTACAAAGAAAACCTTCGCACTAATATCAGCGACTCATTGACGTTCAGGTCGTATCCTTGGGCCCTTGTAGACAGCCTCCCTACCATAGCGTCGCCTTACCTCAAATACAGTCTCCTCAAGGTCTTTGTATCTATCTCTGTCAGTTGTCTCATCGAGTAAGAAAAGCTGATGAGCGTGCACCCGTGGAAGCAACCCTGAGACCGAGAGGCCGGCAAGTCTAATCGGACCCTTCATTTGGAGTCGGTCGTACATATCTAGAACTTGATCGCTTAGGTCCCTGCTCGTGACGAGAATCTGACCAGTCGTTCTCGAGTGCGTCGAGGTGGTGAAGTCAGCATACTTCAGTTTGAGTGTCACAGTTTTGGCCGCAAGATTTGAACGAAACAATCCTTCAGCGACTTCGACACAGAGATCTTGTAGGTGGGCCCGAACCTTTTTAACGTCGCCTACATCTTGATCAAACGTTGTCTCATGCCCCAGCGACTTCTTCCTACGTGAAACGTCAACCTCTCTTAGGTCATTACCCTTTCCACAGTCCAACAGAAACTCCGTTGATTTGCCGAAGATCTTTTCAATCGTCGACCGAGGAATTCTTTCGAGATCAGAGACCTTTACAACCCCGATCGACGCTAGTTTGGACTCTGACTTCGGTCCTATACCTGGCAAGTAAGAGACAGGTAGTGTAGCTAAAAACTTCCTTTCCTCCGTTGGTTGGACAATCAAGACTCCAGTACCATAGCTAACCTGGTCTCTCGACACCTTAGGTTTTGCAAGTTGAGAAGCGATCTTGGCGACGGTCTTAGAACTCCCTACTCCAATCGAGCAGGTAAGGGACGTCTCATCCAAAATCCGTTCTCTGATATATTTTACCGCTTCAGAGGGAGCACCAAGGGTGAGAGAGGTTCCCGAAAGGTCAAGAAAGGCTTCATCAACTGAGATCATCTCAACATATGGAGTAACCGACTCAAGGACGAGGCGGAACCGCTTAGAGAGGTCCGAGTAGTAATGGTGATTAGCTGCTAGATAGACTGCTGACGGACATAGTTTCTTTGCTGTTTCGACAGGCATAGCCGATCGAATACCAAAGCGCCGCGCTTCATAGTTTGGACTTAAAACGACTCCTCTTGGACTCGAACCCGCAACAACCACTGGCTTGCCGACTAAAGATGTGTTTCGAACAATCTCCGCCGATGCAAAAAAACAATCTATGTCTACATGCGCAATCACCCTTGGCAAGTTAGCCATAACTAGAAGTATACAGATCTAGGACCTATGGAAATTACCGCACAAAAGGGACCAAATGGCTACCTTTCACGCAAAGCTGACTAGTATCTTTTGCTCACGGGCGCTTAGCTCAGTTGGTTAGAGCAATTGCCTTACAAGCAATAGGTCGAGGGTTCGAGTCCCCCAGCGCCCACCAAAGTATCCGTATGCG
>JAJYHJ010000145.1 GCA_021784785.1 Actinomycetes bacterium
TGACCGTCTCGGAACAGCAACGTTCTACGCTAAAGAGAGCGGCGTTCTCTGTGGCGTAGAGGTAGCTACTGAAGTGTTCAAGTTTCTCGACCCAGACCTTGGAGTGAACTTCGCTATGAAAGATGGAGATAATCTCTCTAAGGGCCAAAGTTTCGGCACTCTTTCAGGTTCTTTATGTAAGATCTTGGAAGGTGAAAGGGTGGCTCTTAACCTCCTAAGACACCTCTCGGGCGTATCGACTGCTACAAGAAATTTCGTCGACGCCGTTGCTCCTGGATCTAAAACTAAAGTACTCGATACACGAAAGACAACTCCTGGTCTTAGGTATCTTGAAAAATATGCAGTACGAGTCGGTGGTGGATTAAATCATCGCAGCGGCCTATACGACGCAATTTTGATAAAAGATAATCACATCAAGTCAGCTGGTAGCGTTAGCAAAGCTGTTACCTTGGCGATGAATGGAACGCCACACTATATGAAAATAGAGGTGGAGGTATCGAACGAAGAGGAGCTGAAAGAGGCTTTGGACTCTAATGTACCCATTATTCTCCTCGATAACATGAGCAATGAAGAGGTCGAAGTCGCGATGGCAATGATAGACGGTCGTGCAGTTGTCGAGGTCAGTGGAACAATATCCGCTGATCGAGTACTAAAACTTTCCTCTTTGGGGGTAGATTACATCTCTGTTGGCGCTTTAACTCACTCGGTCAAAGCGTTAGATCTATCTTTGAAAATATCCAACGTGGAGTCGAACAACGACACGCGCAGACTTGGCCTTTAGTGGTTGCGGAATGGAGCAAACGATGAATCCAGAGGAGCTAATCAGAAAGATCGAGGGTTTAAAGCGAGAGAGAAATGCGGTAATACTCGCCCACTCCTATCAAGTCGGAGAGGTTCAAGATATAGCCGACTTCGTAGGAGACTCTCTAGGGTTGTCACGCGAAGCAGCTCGCACAGACGCTGATGTCATAGTCTTCGCTGGCGTCAACTTCATGGCGGAGACTGCTGCTATATTGAATCCGTCAAAGACGGTATTAATTCCAGACATAGAGGCTGGTTGCTCACTCTCAGATACAGTCACTGCCAAGGATGTCTTGCAATGGAGAGAAAGTCATCCCGACGGTCTAGTCGTATCTTACGTTAATACCACGGCTGAGGTCAAGGCACTCTCAGACATCTGCGTTACAAGCGCAAATGCAGTAAAGGTCGTTAGAACTCTCGATCCAGATCGAGATATTCTATTTCTTCCAGACATGTTCTTGGGTGAATATGTAAAAGAACAGACCGGCAGGACAATGGATATCTGGATGGGAGAGTGCCACGTACACGCAGGAATTGGTGAAAAAGAACTCAAAGAGAAACTCGACAACTTCCCCGACGCTGAGTTTCTTATCCATCCAGAGTGTGGATGCGGATCTTCGTGTCTATACCTTAAACCAGACGCTAAAGTCTTCTCAACAGAGGGCATGGTTACATATGCTCAGAGATCTACAACAAAAGAGTTTGTAGTAGCCACTGAAGTAGGTATCATACATCGATTGAATAAAAAAACTGAGGGGAAACACTTTATTCCTGTCAAAGATACCGCTATCTGCGAGTATATGAAGATGATTACCTCAGAGAAAATTCTGAGGTCACTCGAGAGCAACACCTTTGTAGTCGAGATAGATGACAAGATCGCTTCAAGAGCTAGACGTGCAATTGATGCGATGTTGGCTGTTGCCTAGAGTTGATAACATGGTCAACGATCAATTGACAAAGGTTCGTTGCGACGTACTTGTGATTGGAAGTGGAATCGCAGGAACCTACGCCGCAAGTGTGGCAGCAGAGTCGGGAGCCGACGTGTTGCTTCTCACAAAAACTAGACTCATGTCGGGATCAACTCAATGGGCCCAAGGGGGAATAGCGTTTCCTTTAGACACCAGCGACGTTGAACTGCATCTACGAGACACTCTTGTAGCTGGACGCGGCTTGACGGACTCAACGACAGCGGAGTCGTTGATCTCTGAGTCGTTCATACATCTGGAGAAGTTGGAAGAAAAAGGCGTAGTATTCGATCTCGAGTTAGGATTAGAAGGAGGGCATTCAAAGGCAAGGGTAAAACACGTCGGCGGGGATAGAACTGGGTACTTTGTTTTAGATGTCCTTCAAAAAACAATGCCGGAACGGGTTTTATGTTACGAAAATACCGTCGCTTACAAACTCCTAGTACGTAACGGTACCGTCTTTGGAGCCCTAGGATTCAATGCAGACCGTCCAGATCAGCGGATAGAGGTTGTCGCTCGAGCTACGATTCTTGCTACAGGCGGCTCGGGTCAACTCTTCAAAGTGACAACCAATCCGAGAGAGTCAACGGGTGATGGGTTTTTGTTGGCGTATCACTCAGGGGCAGAACTAAGAGATATAGAACTAATTCAGTTTCACCCTACCGCACTTCATGACGGTACCTTGATATCTGAGGCTTGTAGAGGGGAAGGTGCAAGGTTAGTAGACGGCCACGGACATCCCTTCATGTCAGAGTACGATCCTGACGAAGAACTTGCTCCACGTGATGTTGTCTCCAGAGCCATCTCAGACCAACTCGCCCGGGGTCATGATACCTTTCTCGACCTCACTCCAATTACGAATTTTTCTGAAAAGTTTCCATACATTGCAAGAAAACTCAAAACCCTGGGACTTGATCAACATCACGATCGCATTCCTATAGCGCCGGCTGCACACTACTTCATGGGTGGAATCAGCACTTCTCCGTTTGGATCCACCTCTTTGAGTAGACTTTACTGTGCTGGCGAGGTCGCATCAACTACCTTTCACGGTGCAAATAGACTGGCATCGAACTCACTTCTCGAAGGTCTAGTAATGGGGCACCGAGCCGCTATCTCCGCCCTTGATGCACCGCCCGTAAAGTTCCACACGCTTGACGCATGGGATGCGAATACTCCATTGCAGATACCTAACCAAGACCTAGATAGCATCAAAGAGTTAGCTCACAAGTATTTGAACTCAACCCGCGACTCCGAGGGACTTTTACAGACACTCCAGCTACTTGCAAACAGAGATCTATACACTCTGGAGATAGATAAAACAACCTATGAGGTGGCTAACCTCTTCGCATTAGCACGTCTCGTAGCCAAGGGAGCCCTTGAGCGTGAAGAGTCACGCGGAGGTCATTATCGTAGGGACTTCCCGAATCCATCTCCAACTGCGTATCATGTACTCCAGTCGCTAGGACAAGATCCTCAGAGAGAACCTGTATCTGGGTAGGTCATATTGACCTATTGCGCTAGTTTCGCCATACTCCGTCTGCTAGTCGAACAATATGATCTGGGATAAGAGTTCTTCTTGCTCTAAAGAACTCTCCTAGTGCTTTCGCTTGGGCATCAAACTTCAACGTTGAGCTAACTCCCTCGCCCAGAAAGCCTACGACTACAAAGTTTAGAGCATACAGATTTTTAAGTTCGTACCTTATGAGTTCGTATTCATTTAACTCTGGCAGTAGCTCTCGAAGGTTAGCTACCGTCAGATTACCCAGAAGGAAGCGGTACAGGTGATCGTCCCAGGTCCAAACGCCAAGGTTCGCATTGCCCCCTTTATCTCCCGATCGGGAACCACATATCGAACCGATAGGTAGATCCTCATAGCCATCGTCTCTAAGGTCACAACAGCGAGGTCCCCCTTGCATGAATGCAAAATCAACGTATACGGAATCCTCTTGCTCCACACTACGGTCCAACGGATCACCCAAAGTCTCTAGGAGATGGTTATCCTCGGTGACAGCGAAGGTGTTGGCACCATTTAAGATATGTACAGTTAGCGAGACCTCTGATTTGTGGATCGATGTCGGAACAAACACAGCGTACTCTGACGCGTCTTGAGGGGGATTAACTAGATACAGCCCTGCATAGCTTGCAAGTGCTATCTCAACAGCAGCGTTAGAAAACTCCCTACCTACCGTTGCCTTTTCCGGATCTTTGGCCGCTACTCGAAGCAAACAAGTTGATCTATCTTGATTGATGGAGGTAGAGTTTAAGTCACCCACAAGTTGGAAAACTACCTCCTTTGGTTTGTTGTCCTTAAGCGACTCGATCATATGGGTCTCTACTAACTCTGCCTTTTTAACCACATCAAGCCCTGTGAGAGCAAACAAGACTTGGTTTCGATAGCCCCCAAAAAGATTTACTGCAACCTTGTACGTACTGGGTCCTGGCGATCCTTTAGCTCCTTCAACTCGAACTCTATCTTTGCCCACTTGAGTCAAGCTCAGTGTGTCAAAGTGCGCAACCACATCAGGGTTTATATACTTCGGAGATCCAATCTCGTATAGAAGTTGTTCTGTAACGGTCCCAATCGATACCAGTCCCCCACTTCCACTTACCTTAGTTACCTCACAAGAACCATCTTCAAACACCGTAGCTACGGGGTATCCAGGTAAAGCGGGAGTGGAGAGTGAGTATGGGTTCATTGAGTAGTTCCCGCCTGTGCACTGAGTGCCGCACTCAAGTATATGTCCAGCGACGACAGCACCAGCGAGTCTATCGTAGTCCTTACGACTCCATCCATAGTAGTAGATCGCCGGCCCGACCACTAGGGATGCATCCGTAATCCGAGGACAGACAACTATATCGGCTCCGAGCTCTAGTGCCTTTGCTATCTCGAAGGCACCAAGATACGCGTTAGCCGACAACGCAGTATTTTTAGAGATATCTACTTCTGCGCCCGTGTCAAGGTTGATAATAGGAATCCCGTTGGCTGCGGTGTTGAGCAACTGATCTACCACATCGTCGCCGTCGAGGTAACCAACGGTCAGGTCTAGGGAGTGAGATCTAACAAGAGAGTCCACTTCTAGTGCAAGTCTCGCAGGGTTGAGGCCCCCGGCGTTTACGACGACCTTTATGCCTCGTTGGGCTATTTGATCTATTGAACCTACCAGCTGCCGCAGGAACGTAAGCGCATAGCCCTTCGATGGGTCTCGTCGCATCTGTTTTCCCAAGACGTACATAGTCAACTCGGCAAGA
>JAJYHJ010000077.1 GCA_021784785.1 Actinomycetes bacterium
GCAATCCCAGCCACACTACTTAGGTTGTCATCTACGGTTACGGAGGAGACTGAAGTATCTACCGTCATGCATGAGCCTCCTCTCCATAGAGGTGGGATAGTTGTTTATTTACAACCACGGTACTTTTCAGATCCGTCAGTGTGATAACTGGAATACCGGGTCCGACGGATACCGAATCCTTAGTTGAGGTCTTACATACATCGTGGCACGTTCCATCTGTGCTACAGCACAACGAACAGATTGTGCCAACGTGAAATGGGCACACCGCCATATCTAGAGATTCAAATGTCTCCTCACAACGGCAGCAGTCGTACTCACTGTCCCCATTTGGAAGCTCACTTGAACGGGCGATATAGTATCGTCCTTTCGTTATCGCCGCGACAATTGGAGGAAGGATAAGGCCAAGAATGAGAGCTATAAAGGCTGAACCTTCCTTTGCGGTCGATCCAAACACGCCGAAGTAGGCGGTAAAGGAAGCGGCAGCGGCGACAAGCATCGATCCAAAACCGACAGGATTGAAGTTGTACAGGTGAGCCCGTTTGAACTCTATGAGCGGTGGGCTGAGTTTCAGGAGCTTTTTATTGATGACAAGATCGGAGACAAGGCAAGCAATCCACGCTATGGCAACATTTGAATATACTGCGAGAACTTGAATGATCGCTGAGAAAATACCCGCTTCCATAACCACTAGCCCTAGTGCGACTTGGAAGATCAGCCAAATTACCCTTCCTGGATGGCGATGGAGAATGCGCGAGAAGAAGTTCGACCAAGACAGAGAACCGGAGTACGCGTTCATAATATTGATTTTCAATTGAGACAAAATAACCAAGGCTCCAGCCATAACTAGAGCGATCTCGTTATGACCGACCAACCGTGAAAACGCTTCATCAAACATCGTTACAGGTACGTTTGCAGAGGCAAGTCCAACCCTTGGAAGCGCGTAAGCCGTAAGTAGAAGTCCAGCCAGGAAGGCAAAGATTAAAATGAACACCATCCCTGGACCTCCCAGAATGACCGCTGCCCACCAACTCCGACTGTTTTCAGAGGTTCGGTTTGGCATAAATCTCAAGTAATCACCTTGCTCTCCAGATTGCGCAGCACCCGAAAGCTGTGCTGCCGCAACTGCAAATAGTCCAGCTAAAACCAAGCTTCCAGAGGGTCCTTTAGCTCCGCGAGTGGCAGGACCTAGATGGGTCATGGCATGCACTGACCCGGGAGCCAGAAGAACGGAGACGACTCCAATTAAGAGTAATAACACCCACAAAGGCTGCGTCCAAGCTTGAAACTTTGCGGTGAATCGCATACCGTAGACAACCAAAGGAACTATGGCGACGCTAACCACCACATAGCTCAAGTGGATTTCGAGTCCCGTCAACGCCGTAATTGCTTGGGCCATTATGGATCCCTCAAAAGCAAGATAGATAAGCGTAAAGCTGGCATAGACGAGCGAGGTAACGGTGGACCCAAGGTATCCAAAGCCCGCTCCACGCGTGAGAAGATCTATATCGATGTTGCGATCAGCTATGTAGTACGCCAGCGGAACTGCGGTAAGAAAGATTATGAATCCCGCTACTAGAAAGCCCCCTAAGGCGTTTGAAAATCCAAATCCAAGGGCAAAACTCCCCGAGATCGCATACCCGGCCATAGCTGCGAGACTGCCGATTGCGGTAATCCAAACCTGCCACGGATGCCACTTTCGGAAAGCGGTAGGTGTATAGCGAAGAGAGTAGTCCTCCTTCGCCGGATCATTAGCTAGTTTCATATCTTTCTCCTTAGCGAAGTGTCTTGTTCTGAATTAACTAACTATTGAGCCAAATTTTTTCTAAATTCTTTCAACCGAGTAAAGCGTTTGTTGCGCCAATAGCTTCGAGATTCACCACGCTCTGAGCTGGACTGTTCACAATGCGACGGGCTGTTACGCCATCTTTTCGTTTCAGCGTTAGATAAAAGGGCTGGTGCTTAGTGTTCAAAGCTTGGACTCCACGAAACCTAGATGAAACTTTGTGCATTTATAGTTTCCACTATGTCAGATGGTCAGAGTTCACTCCGGCATAAAAGAGACGGATCTTGGGAGGCAGCCCCAACTCGCGATCTGCTGCGCGCTTATCTACAAACACTCCAAATAGAACCAGGGAAACGTCTTCCCTATGAGAACCAGCTTGCAAAAGACCTCGGCTGTCATAGAGCCGCTCTCCGAGAGGCACTAAATCTACTGACGACGGATGGACTGTTATCGAGAAGACGTGCGGTTGGGACCTCTCTTAGATTCTCAGTTCCATCGCTTCTCCTGAACGAAACTCTCAACTTGGCTGAAACTATCGCAAGCATGCAGAGCGAAGATGAACGCGTTGCGGCTACTCCCATAGCAACAGTTCACTACGAAACACTCACCAAAGAACTAATTGACGCTCCCCCACTAATGACAGAGATGTTTGGATACTCTAACGATTTAGTCGTTGTACACGTCGAACGAGTTGTGATGATCGGAACTTTAAGGGTGGGACATTGGGATCTAATCGTGCCCAACCTTGGCCGACCAGACGCACTAGCTCACTGGTCACAAGAACTCAATTTTCACAGCCTCCTGAAGGCCTGGGTGAACAGAATCTCGCTAGCTCCAAAGACGCCTCTCCTGGAACGGATACAGATTGAAGCGGGGAAAGCAGCCGTTAGTACTTCAAAAGCTCTTCAACTACCTCAAGATCGCCCTGTCTTGTTGATACGACGCCAGATCTCTATACACGAGAACATCTTTGCTTTAGCGCTCGGGCGTTGCGTATCCCCAGCAGCCACCTTTGAAGTGTTCCTCAGCCATAGCCTTGATGACTAAGTGAGCGTAACATAGTCGCGTCGGATAAAAAATGAATTCGTTCAGGTTTAAAACATGACAACCATTTCTAGATATTGAACTAGAAATCCTCCAACCTCCGGCTTCGTCACCTTGGAACCAGAACTACGGCAACCTATATCACGGTACCTCTGCAACATATCATTGCAGTAGTCATCAAATAATATGGTCCCAGTTACCCTCCTATTGGACCCATGCGCCTTCAAATGGCACAAAAAACTCTCATTACCGGCTCCGTTCCCGTTTCTCACACGACTTGGGCGAGACCTGTTATGGTGTAGCTATCATCTCGGTGACACTATCCAATAACTAACTGATAAAAATCCATGTAGCCTGGGTATATATGAACCCTAAAGATATAACGGCTACCGAAGAGTCGCCTTCTCCAAGCCGTTTAGCCAATTCCTTATCTCCCTATCTCAGACATCACTCCACTAACCCAGTCGATTGGTGGCCGTACTCCCAAGAAGCGCTAGATGAGGCCAAAAAGAGAGATGTACCTCTATTCATATCGATCGGATACTCCTCGTGCCATTGGTGCCATGTAATGGAGAGCGAAAGCTTTGAGGATCAACGGGTCGCTCAGCTGATAAATTCAACCACTGTTCCTATCAAAGTCGATCGTGAGGAACGTCCTGATATCGACGCGATCTACATGGAGGCTCTTATCTCTATGTCCGGCTCAGGAGGCTGGCCTATGACGATCTTCGCCACTCCCCAAGGACGTCCGTTCTTTGCAGCTACCTATCTTCCTAAAGAACCCAAGGGTTCACTGCCAGGTTTTATCCAACTCCTCGAAGCTGTAGACGAGGCGTGGCAGAGCCGCAGATCACAACTCCTCGAAGAGGCGGATAGGGTTGCAGATGCTATCTCAAATAGGTCTACGGTCACTTACAGTCACGGCACACCCCTGCCCACAACAAAAAACGAGAGTAGCCAACCTTTAAAGGCCTCAGCCAAGGAGTTCATGTCGGCCTTCGATAGCGCTTGGGGTGGTTTCGGAAGGGCACCTAAGTTCCCTCAGCCCCATATCTTGGAGCTTCTCATGAACTTCCAGATACTATGCCACGATAAGGACTCTCTCTCAATCGTGAACAAAACATTCGACCATATCATGCGAGGTGGCGTCTTCGATCACGTTGGGGGTGGACTCTTTAGATACTCGACCGATCGATTCTGGATCGTACCTCACTTTGAAAAGATGCTATATGACCAGGCCGGTCTAGTTCATGCATTGACATCACTTCATGCGCTAGAGGGAAGTGACGACGCCGTATTCGTAATCGACCAGGTGCATCGTTTCGTCTCTGAAACCTTATACCTACCCAATGGCGGAGTTGCAGCCTCTCAAGACGCCGACTCACAAGGCGAAGAGGGCGCATTCTACCTCTTTAGAAAGGAGGAGATTAAAGAGGCTCTTGGAGACAGAGCGCATCTCATCATAGATAACTACGGCGTTACAAGAGCAGGTAACTTTGAAGGCAGAAACATCTTACATAGAGGTATGAGTGGACCTTTGAACTTGGGGGAAGAGGTAAATAGGTCACTAAGAACACTTAAGGAGTACAGATCACAACGAGAAGCCCCAGAGGTCGACGCAAAGGTGATTACCGAATGGAACGCTATGTGGATTACGGCTCTTTTTTATGCTGGTAGAGTCCTAAAGAACGAGCAGTACATCAAAGAAGCGCGTGTACTACTTGATTTTCTAATTACCAATCACACAGAACCTCAGGGCCAAGTCTTTCACACCTCCTACCTAGGAGTACGATCGCAACTTGGATACCTAAGCGACTACGCCTGGCTCCTCACAGCGCTTTTGGAAGGTTTTTACGCCACCGGAGAGCACAGCTTCATTGCAAAATCGAAGATCTTGGCAGACTATGTCATCGCTCATCACTTCGACCATGATGAAGGAGGATTCTACCTTTCAGATAGATCTTCTTCGCTCATAGCTAACCCAAAGGAGATCTTTGATGGAGCAACGCCATCTTCAAACGCTGTGATCACCAGAGCCTTACTTCGACTTGGAGTTGCGCTTGACGACCACGAGACTCTGAAGGTAGTCGACAAGACAGTTGAATGGGGGTATGGAGCCACTTTAGCCTCGCCTTCTGGCGCCGCTTCATTCTCTCTTGGGATATACGAAGTCGGTGGAGGCTTGAATGAACTTGTCGTAGGCGATCAAGCACCAGCTGAGCTGATAAAGTTGTGCCGAACTCGATATCTTCCAAATACGTTGTTATGCATAGGGCCGTTTGGCAATGGGCCTATCTACGAAGGTAGAGATATGCGCTACGCTTATCTATGCGAAGGGTATAGCTGTAAAACCCCGACGAGAGACACAACGGAACTAGAGAGGATGCTGGGTTGACGGCGACTGACGCTCCCAAAACACTAGACAAGAGAGGTCGTTCACTAAAGTATGTGTGGATAGGTCAAGTCGAAAAGGAACACCTTCTCATCGAACTTGACACTCTAAGGATAGTTCGTACCCTAGTGGAGCGATCCACCTTTGATGAACAGACGCTGAAGGTTGGATCCGTACTTGAACTCGTAGACGTTAGGAACGACTTCATATCTGATCAATCACGTCCAGAGCTACTATTGGCCAGCGACTTCTTTTTTGCACAGAATACTCTCACCAAGAAACGTCTCATCAAGACTCTAAAGCGGCTCTCTATCTCATCAGCGGAGCCATCACCATGGAGGCACGGTCTGTCAACCTCCTACACTCTTTTTGACGGCTCTACGCCTTCTGTGTGCGTAGTCGAGCTTCAAAACAAGGTCGCCCTCTTTAAAAACAGCAGAGACGGTGAAAACCACGTCGGCTTCAACTGGAATGGCATTTTCCAAAGTTTCCCTTTTACGAAATCGCTCGACATGGCTCTAAAGTTAGACCTCACAGACCGTGCCACAAGCAAAAAAACTATCAGGCGCACCTTGGGTTTCTACCCACGTTACGTCCTTATCGCGTACTCTCTACCGTTTGATGGATACTGTAAAAAGCTCGCTGTAGCGCTTTTTTGAACTCTTTAGTCAACGCTACGGTTACCAAAACTTCCAAGGCCATTTCTATGGAGAAACCATCGTCACCGTAGATACCGCAAGTAATCACCCACAAATCAGTGAACACGTCTCGTTGAATCACAAGCAAAGAAACAAACGTCAGTCCGGTACAACCTCGTCTATAAAGCAGGGTCCTGACATATGTTTTACTCAGCCTACTCAGTTAGATTCTCTCTGATAGCTCACGCAAAAGCAGACAGTTACCCGCCCGTGTATCTTGGAGATAGTCCAGCTGGTAGAGCTTTATACCTTCCAACCCACAGGTCTTTACAAACCATCCGCAATGTATTTAGCCGAGCCCAATGGAAATCATGCAGCAAGTCTGAGTCACAATCAACACTTGTTGTGTTCCTCTTAGGATGAGGAGTATTCACCCGTCGCCACCAACTCCCCGTTGAAGTTCACCCAAAAGCCGGGAGAATGACGCCGGCGAACTCTACGACGTGAATGCTCCAGCGATCTTCGTGTCCCAAATAACTACCCCTTCCCATACTCGTCAAAGCGTCCTTTCGAGAGATTTCAACTCAGTAGCTCAAAAGCACGAGGTATCTAGACTAGATTAAAGGTAGACGCTATACAAAACAGCAACAGAGCCGCAGAAAATAGGGGGATTATGTCAAAGGTTCCTTACTGGTTCGACTCCCTTTCCTCACACGGAGCCACACCTGAAGATATCCAATCAACCATAGAAACTGTAAAAGAAAAATCTGGATTTATCCCAAACATATTTACTCTCCTAAAAGATAGGCCGGAGGAGTTCAGGGCATTCTTCGCCTACCATGACGCATTAATGAATGCCGACGGCACTCTATCTAAAACAGAAAAAGAGATGATCATAGTGTCAACCTCCGCGGCAAACGACTGCATCTACTGTGTCATCGCACACGGAGCCATACTGAGAGTTCGGTCAAAAAACCCTACGATCTCCGATCAACTCGCTGTCGACTTCGAAATGGCCGACATTAGCGAGAGAGAAAGAGTGATGTTGCGCTTTGCACACAAAGTCTCCTCACATGCAAAAGACATATCTGAGGAAGATTTCGAACCACTTCGTGACCACGGATTCACAGATGAAGACATCTGGACCATCGGATCTCTTGCAGCGTTTTTTGCGCTATCGAACAGGCTCGCTGGCATGAGCAGGTTGAAGCCAAACCGAGAGTTCTACACCCTTGGTCGGAGTATAAAGGACTCCTAGCGTAGAGATTTCGAAGTACTAGAAGACCCTAACCTCTTAGAGCTCCGTCCCTTAGCCACTCTGTATCCACCCACGACCACAGCCGCTACGGCAGCAATCTCAATAACATGAAAGGCTAACGAAGCAAAAGAAAGCACTATCGAACCTACAAAAATAACTACGACTACAGCCGCTCCTGCTAAAAGTAACTTTTTCATAACAAACCTACTACTTTCCTGGAAGGTACTTCCCTATATAACCGTCCGTACCAAAAAAACTCCTATCGGAGTATCTACGGACGAAAGAGACAACACCAGCTCCAATGATTACAGCCAAGACTAACGATACCAACCGCTTCTCCTTCTGGAACGTCTACGACCTTTAAGCATCCAGAAAAATCCAGCCATAATTAGAAACGGTGCGAATCCTTGAGCAAGTGGCAAAATGGTAACGAACACCATTAGAAGAAACGGGAACATTACCGCCGCTGCCGCCACACTTAGCATCGGATACACCGACGAGAGTGGTCTCTGCGTGGGTTGGCACGCCTTCTGCGCAGCTACTTGCATCTTATATCTCGGATTACCGATACGCTCAATTAGATTAGGCCCACTTGGAAGGTCGCTCACCAATACCGAAAGATCCTTATAAGTCAAAGCCTGATGCATTCGCTCAAGCCTGTCCTCAAAGTCAGATACGGTCAAACGCCCGTCTTGGTAGGCGGTTCTAAGTTCTGCTTCCACCTGAGTTCTATCGTCATGGGAAGCCCTATAGCTCATCCAATCGTTAGTCATAACATCACTATAGCGAATCCAAAAAAACTAATTCATGATAGTTGGTCAGATATATAGAGAAAAACTTAGATAAATCCGCGATCTCCTATTATTGTAAGTCGGTTCAAAGCTTGATTTAAAAAAACTCTTTAGGATTCGGTTACATCACGATAGCAATTGATCCTTCAGCACACCGTTCATGTAGTCCTCTATTGAAATTCACAGTAATTACTTTGAAAACACCGCTAAAATAGCGTCCAACTAGGATCACTATCGTGGCCTTTGCCTATAGAACATCTCTTTAGAGACCAAAGGTCAGCCTCATCCTTGAAAGGAAGGCGTCATGGGTAGAACTCCAGACCCCCGAAGAAAAGAAGAACTCATAAACGACTCCGTATCTTACGTTCTAACTCACGGCGTAGCAACTTTGAGCCTAAGGCCACTGGCTGCCTCTTTAGATACCTCTGCAAGAAACCTCCTCTACCACTTTGAGACATCGGCAAAGCTTCTTGAACTCATTATGGACGAGATAAGGTTTCGAGAGATCGAGTCATTGAGAACTGACCTAAAAAACTCAAAGACCGAGGCAGAGATCGAAGACGCAATCAATCAGCACATCGAAAACTTCAAAACAACCATGAGAGCCTACATTGAGTACTCCTTTTCAATCTCATTTAACAATGCTCATCGACGTACATACCTAGGTGACGTGGTTGCAAGGTGGAGGGAGGCACTAAAAGAGATGGCACCTACCGACCTTTTGACATCATCGTTCATTGACCAGGAACTCGATAACGCCTTTGGGACCATACTGCTGCGCCTGAGTAATATACGGCAGATAGACCTTTGAGAGGTGCTCAAAGAGCAATAAGACGTCCTCCTTACCCTAACACACAGAACTCCTTTCCCAAGGAGCAATGTCTTGGCTCAGTGCAACTCTAGAAGTGCTGCAACAGCCACGTTAATTTTTTCACCGACGTTTAACTCAATCGATAAGTCTGACTCCACGACGATCTCGTCCCTCAGACCTTCGACACCGAGGAGGATTCGCACTTTCCGTCCAAGACGCCTAAAGATTATAATCTCGCCAGTAAACCAAAACCGGACCCCGCTTTTATTCTCATCGATGTAAACCACAAAATCTGTAGCTCTAACCGCAACGTAACGTGTCGATTCAGAGATATTCAAATCCGGGACTCTAAGTTTTACAAACTCAATAGGGAAGAAATTTTCAACACCTAAGACCGCTGCTTCTTCTACTGTTCTTGGCGAACCAAAGATCTCCTCCGCACCTCCGGCTGAAATAGTGCAACCGTGGGCTAGTACGACAACATCATCGCCTAACACTACTGCTTCTTCTGGATCATGCGTTACGAGAACCAAGATGGTTGGATTTTCAGCTGTCCAAAGCATAACCTTACGCTGGATCTTCTTTCGAAGAGCAAAGTCCATGGCGGCAAACGGCTCATCAAGTAACACAAGGTGAGGACGGGTTAGGAACGCTCTAACCAAAGCCACTAGCTGACGTTGACCACCGGACAAAGACGCTCCTTCTTTGTCTAACAGTTCCTCTATATCGAAGCGGCTAATAAGCTCTTCAAAGAACATCTTCGAAGTAGCATTTCTCCTTCGCACAATCTCTAACTCATCTTTTACCTTATATCCCTTTGACACCCCCGAGGACTGGGGAACCCAAGTCACCTTGTATCGACCGAGATAGCCGTCCTTGGGAACCCCTACAGTATCTGACACCCTAAGATAGCTAGCTTTAGAGACCTGGTTGAGGCGCGACACTCCCGCTAGGTACGAAAGCGCTAATGACTTCCCTGATCCCGAGAAACCCAAGATCGAAAGCGACTCAAAGGGTTGCTCGCACGACAATGATACCGAGAAGTCCTTGACGGAACCTTCGACGTTAAAGCTTGCATTCAACTCGTTTGGACCGGCCGAGCGATTGCGTTCCTGCTGCACCTCTCGCTGTAGAGCTTTGACCACCCATCTTGGAGATGGAAGGGATAAAAAGACAACAGAGCCAAGGGCTCCAAGGACCAACGTGACGAGTACTATGCCGACTGCAGATGGAACGCCAAAACCCGAGAACTGAACGTATGTAAATATAGGCAAGGAGTACGGGTGATAGGCGACAAGGATCGTGGCACCAAACTCCCCAAAGGCTCTGAGCCATCCAAGAGCCAACGCACTCTTTAACGGCCGCCAACTCTCAACTAGGGAGAAGGCTATAAAGGTTCGAGTTTTGGAGAATCCTAAAGTACTGGCCACAGCAACGGTCTCGGGGCCGCTGGCAGTAAATGCGGAACGAGAGATCTCAAATACAAATGGCAAAGATACAAATAGCTGCGCCAACGTTACCGCAGCAAAGGAGTTCACTAGCGAGCCGTGAAACGCACGACCTATCAGGGTATAGGGTCCAAAGGCAAGTAACAGCATAACTCCAGCGACTAGAGGTGGAAGACCAAGTGGTAGCCGCACGAGATCACCTAGAACTCTCGTCCACTTAGAAGTAGAGTTTGCCACTAAAAATGCTAACGGGATAGCTACTAGTGCATCTATAATCGTTGCAAGCGTCGTAGCACCCACCGAGACAAACGCTGCCGAGCTCACGCCTGAGAAGTTGACCTGGTTCCAATTTGCGACAACAAAGGAGAAAAATGCCAGCAGCGGGATGGCAAGATAGAGAACTCCGAGGGTCGCAAGCCCACTTAGTAAACCTCCCCCAAAGGTGCTGCTTCGAGACATTTTGGCCAATCTCTACTTCGTTTACTTGATGATCGATCGAAGAGGAGCTGGAACGAGATCTACCGCCCCAGAGAGTTTCGGCGCAACAAGGGTGAGTCCAACCTTCTTTAAAAGACTTTGACCCTTTGGGGAGTAGAGGAACTGAATCAAAGACTCGGCTCCCTTCAAATGAGGCGCTCCTTTGACAAGCGCAACTGTAAACGTGGCGCCAAGATCGATTCCCGTTGATATAGTGGGGATCTTAGCAAGTGCAGCTTCATTAGAGTAGAAAAATCCCGCGTCGAGTTGACCTGCCTCAAGTCTGGAGACCAACGTCTCTTCAGGAAAGACCTGCGCGGGATTTTCGGTGGGGCCAAGTACCTTGCGCACAAGTCCAGGGTCATGCAACTTCGCCGCCTCCTCTTTCACAAGTTTTATAGTAAGAACTCCTTTAGGATCGAGCTTCGGATCAGTCCGACCCAATAGAAACCCTCTTTCAGTCATGACTTGATACCAGGGCTTCTTCCTAAGTTGGCCAGCAAAGGATGAGTTTGGATTGTACCCAATGACGAGCGGTGCTTTCGCTAGGTATAGGTACCAATAGATCGGAATTCCATTGGCTTGTCCCTCTAAGGTAGCGTCTACCGAAGGCGATGCGGAGATAAAGACATCTGCAACTTCAACCCTATCTTTTATCTCATTTGCTAGCGCAGAGGCGCCACCAGGCAGTCCCTCTAAGGTAAAGCCGGTAGCTCTATCGAAAGCGGGTCCAATCACCTTAGTCACAGCGCCCACCAACGATCCAGCATAAAGAACGTCAACTGGGCCTGATCCTTTAATAATACCGGAGCTCTGAGTTGAAGCTGGAGAGACAGAGGTCGCACTTGCCGACAGTGCTCCATTCCCACAAGCACTTGTTAACATACCTCCCAGCAATGCCAAGGAGATAACCTTTGGAAAAGTACCGACAGATCGCACCAGAGAACATCTCAACGACAAATCCTCCCTATCATAATCAACGGTATCCCGAGATTGCCTGTAGCTCGAGGCGAAATCTTTGAGAAGTGATCTCCTCACCTACCTTGGCCAAAAGTCGCTCGTCAATAGCGCCTTTGTCGTACAGGAGCTCACTGCACTGCCAATCGACACTGACAAAGTGTAGTCCGTGAGCAAGAGCCGACGAAATAGACGTAAGACCGACATCGGCAGATCCCACAACTAGCTGTGTCGCTACCTGCTCATGATCTTTGCAACGAAGAAAACGTTCAAAAGCCTGCAGAGGATCCATACGCAAATGTGCCAGTTCTGAAAGCATAAAGTCAAAGACTCCTGAGCCCTCCGGTCGGCCCGCAAAGACGACATCAGATCCCACTAGATCGATAAACGACCCCGAAGTGGAGAATCCAGGTCGATACGCTAGTACAAGCTCCCACTTCGGTAGCGGGATCGACTCGAACCCTTGAGTATCTACCTGAGACCCCTCGGAGTGATGAAGAACGGCAAAATGAGTGTTTCGATCCTTAAGGTCCGAAATAGAGTCACGATTGGGCTTATTAAGCCAGCGATGATGGACCTTCGTTCCATACATCTCCACATACTGCGACAGTACCGCAAGAGCAGGATCACAACCTGTGTAGATAGTCGACTCCCAGCCCGAAAGCGAGATCTCTTTTACGCCATCTTTACCCTCATATCCTAATAAATCAGCGCCCATCGTCGTACCTTGGTGATCACTAGGCAGCTTTATTAGCCGCCTTTTGCCACCGAAATCAGCGACCATGAAGCGTGAGATCTCTAGTGCCTCTGGTTCAGTACAAGCCGCTTCGTCGCCAAAGAGGCACTCTACTGAGCTTCGAAGAACCTCAGCTATCTTTAAGGCTACGTCAACTCTCGGAGCAGAAGCCATGGACTCAACAGCGATATAAGACTGCCTAGATAGACCAACCCAAGAAGCAGTCTCCTGCTGAGTGAGACCGAGTTCAAGGCGTCGATCTTTGATCTTTGACACGAAGACTAATATAACATAGATGTAAAGACAACATGACATATATCGTGAATATGTCGTGTTGTCTTTACATGTTATTCGAGAAGAGTGCCTCGATGAAGCTCCCGTACGCCATAAGCTCAAGGTCTCTTCCTACTCTACCCACTAATTGAACGCCTATTGGGAAAGAGGATCTGCTTAGTTGAAAAGGTACGGTAGCCGATGGAGCTCTCGTCATATTGAAGGGGTAGGTAAATCGCACCCAGTTTGAATCATCAAATTCGCCCTTGCCCTGGGTGGTAAGTTCAGGAGGAGTACTCGCACACGTCGGAGTCATAAGCAGATCAAATCCTTGCATCTTATCGATAACTCTCCGTGAGATCTCATAGGACACACTTTGCGCTCTGAGAAGGTCTTGTGCCTTTAGGTCCATAACGTACTCTAGCCACTGTCTAGTTACGGGTTCGACCACCTCCCATCCACCTGTCCTTAGATCTTTCTCTACCCCAGATAGCGTGTAGGCCAGAGCCAAAGTCATAAATGGCTCTAACGGGTCTTCGTCTAAAATATCCTCGACTACCTCTACAGCTATACCTTGTGACTCGATTAATGACAGCGCCTTGTCGAACGCCGCCGAAACCTCAGGCGTAGTAGGTGCATACCCTAGAGTCTTTGAAGCCAGGATCCGACATGGCGATCGCTGTGAGGCCCAGTACTGATAAAAGAGTCCAAATGGACGCTCTTTGGAGCGGAAGTCCCTCTCATCAGGGCCAACCACTTCATCAAGGACGTAAGCGATCTCCTTCAAAGTCGCCGCCATCGGACCCACGCTACTCAGGTCACCCCAGGAACCATTCGAAGGTTCTACGGGGATCTGCCCAAAGGAGCACTTAAATCCCGAGATACCACATGCCGCAGAGGGAATGCGTATAGACCCGCCTCCGTCTGATCCGGTAGCAAGGGGGGTTAGGCCACCTGAAATCGCCGCGGCAGATCCACCAGAGGAGCCTCCAGCTGTTCTAGAAAGGTCCAGGGGGTTTCTAGTATCTCCAAAAACAGCATTTGTCGTCTCGGACCTTAAGCCAAACTCTGAAGTATTAGTCTTCCCCACGACGATCGCCCCCTGAGCAATCAGCCTGTTTACCATGATAGAACTTGCCTTTGAGGGCGGACTCAAGCGATATAGCGCAGATCCTTTAGTGGTGGTAAATCCACTGACATCCTCGAGGTCTTTTACTCCAAACGGCACACCTAACAGTCTCCCGTTAGTCTCTCGTTTAACGATCGCCTGATCTATCAGATCTGCATCGGCAAGCGCCCGGTCAAGATCTACCGATACGAAAGCTCCGATCTCGCTATTTTTCATCACATAGTTTGAAACAAACTCAGATAGCACCTCACGAGCTGAGATTACCTTGTTTGCGACCATGTCAGAGATAACGACAAGATCAACGCCCAAAAACACCTAATGACCTTCCGCGACGAGACCGAAGTCGTCTGTTTAACGTAGATAAGCTGTCACAACTTAACAACCAAAAGCTTTGCCGTGTATCACAAGCTATAGATTCTCCGAGCAAAAACTCTCAGCGCAGAAACTATATCGAGTCCATAACTCTTATCCCTGAGGCGGGAGAAGGCCATCGGCGAGCTTCTCCGCCATTGCCCAGCCAAAAACTACAAGAGAATCACAGTTTGACGCATTGACGTTCTCAAAGAACTGTCCATACCCTGACGAGTCTCGCCGCGTTAGATCACCATATACCAAGTATCCAACCGTTGATGCATCGCCGTTTATGATAAAGGTCTTGTCGTCAAGTTGTGATTCAGCTCCGTATCTCTTGGCTAGCCTTCGAGCCCAGGCTCGTTCTTCACCAGTTGGCTTGTGCCCCGGCCTAGGAACGATATCCTCAAGGCCTGCGTACAGATCATAGCCATCGAGCGAGACCATGCGAACCCCGACCAACACGTCTTCATCAGGGAAAGCAAGTAACGCCTTTCGGTACTGTTCAGCAAGGAGTTCGAAGAGATAGTCCTTTTCAAAGGAGTCTTCCTTCGACACCGACAGACCAATCAAGATACAGGGAGTACCGCCTATTCGTTCGAGTGTATAAAATACGAACCCACAAAGCTCACCATCTTGTCGAATGTAAGAACAAAGTACCCAGTCTTCGCGTAGTTTCGATAGAAAACCTATATCAAAACCAGCTCCCCTAGATAAGGCAAGCTCTGCGAACTCTGCAAGTTCTGCATCTCCGACAGTGATTGCGTCGCCGGTCGTTACGTCAATAGCCATATTTGAGCTACTCCTATTTTCCGTGAACGTTACTACCATGCTACCACTAATCACCGTACTATGCAGTAGCAAGGCGGCCCTTATATCTGCAAATAGTCGTTAAACAAAGACGCTACCGCCGAAGATCTCCCTTACTGCACCCACAAAGTTCGCTGAACCATCCACCCAAAAAGACTCGTCTAATATAAATGTCTTGTCTTCAATACAAAGCTCTAACGGCACTGTTCCTTTATGCTCGAGCACGAGACTCTTGAGTCGCTTCAAAGAGTCAATAGAAGCCTGTAACTTTGACAGCGTTAACCTCTGGACGTTAGGAGGCAACTCTTGATTGAGTTCCAAGATGCGGATCTCGATAGCGATTAGCTTGGGTTGATCCTCTCTGAGATCTAGTTTTCCCTTCAACAGATACGCAGTATCCTCCTCCAAGATCTGGTTATACTCGGCCATCGTTTTAGGGAAAACAAAGACTTCGATCTGGGAGTCGAGATCTTCTAGAACAAAGTTTGCCATAAGCTCACCACGTTTGGTATACCTACGAGCAAGTGACGTAGCGATACCGGCAACGGTCACCATCTCTTCTTTGCCTTTAGCATCACCTAGCTCTTTCAAAGACGCTATGGTCGTCGATGCACTTCGTTTGAGCACCTCCTCGTATCCTTTGAGAGGGTGGTTGGAGACGTATAGACCTAACATCTCCTTTTCGAAGGTAAGTAGCTCTTTTTGATCCCACTCTTCGTCTGGGACATCTAGCTCGAGAGTTAGCATTGTGTTCTTGTCCTCGTCGATAGGGTCAAATAGAGAAAACACACCTTTTGCCGCTTGCTTCTTCGCATCCAACGCCTTAGAGACTGCGTACTCATGAATGTTCAACAACCCCTTGCGGCTGTGACCTAATGAGTCGAAGGCTCCAGACTTTATGAGTGACTCGATCGCTCTCTTATTCAGTACCACAGGATCTGAACGCATAACAAAGTCGCCAAAGGACAGATATGGACCGTTGTTCATACGTTCGGTTACGATCAAAGAGACCAGCGCCTGGCCCACGTTTCTCACCGCGGCGAGACCAAAGGAGATGGCTAGATCTCCGTTTGAGGACTTAATAACTGTAAAGTCAGCCATCGAGGCGTTGATATCTGGTACATGAACCTCAACACCTTGGGAAGCTGCCTCATTCAAATAGACAGCAGTCTTTTCCTTGTCATCTTTGACAGACGTCAGCAACGCAGCAAGGTACTGCACCGTATAGTTTGCCTTGAGCCATGCCGTCTGATAGGTTACAAGACCATATCCATACGAGTGGCTTTTGTTAAACGCATAGTCCGCAAAAGGTTCGATGATATCAAAGAGTTTGGTGCCTATCTCCTTGCCATAACCCGTCTCTACACATCCGTTGACAAACTTCTCTCGCTCAGCGGCGATCATCGCCCTAATCTTTTTCCCACATGCTTTTCTCAGATTGTCGGCCTCTTCGAGAGTGTAACCAGCGAAGCGCTGGGCGACTCGCATTACCGACTCTTGGTAGATCATAAGGCCGTAAGTATCACCCAGTATTGGTGCAAGGTCTGGGTGAATGTAATCGATCTCTTTGCGGGCGTTCTTCCGATCGGCATAGTCGTTGTGCATGTTTGCAGCCATCGGTCCGGGGCGATACAGCGCAATAAGAGCAGCCACGTCTCCGAACTCAGTAGGAGCCAAAGATCTGACCAACGTGCGCATTGCACCACCTTCTAGCTGAAATACGCCGATAGTGTCAGCCCGTTGCAACATCTCAAAGGTCTTTGGATCGTCAAGTGGAATATGGTCGAGATCCGGTCGATCACCTGTCGATGACTCGATAACATCAAGAGCTCTTTCGATAACCGATAGCGTACGAAGGCCCAAGAAATCCATCTTCAATAGGCCAAGCTCTTCAACGCCGTGCATCTCGTACTGCGTAACCACTGGGGACGTATCTGGATCCACTCCTGGATCCGGTTTTCTCTGGATCGGTAGGTACTCTGTAAGTGGTTCGTTGGTAATAACCACAGCGGCCGCGTGTATCCCGTCTTGGCGTCTAAGTCCTTCAAGACCTTTAGCGACGTCAACAACCTTGGCTACCTCTGGGTCGGACTCCACCATCTCACGCAGCTCCGCGGCCATCTTAAAGCCGTCTTCGTAACCCTCCTGCAACTCCAAACAGGCCGATATAGGAGTATCGCGCCCAAGGATCAATGGAGGTATAGCCTTTGCGATCTTGTCTCCAATGCTATAGGGAAGAGCTAGTACCCTCGCAGCGTCTCGAACTGCTGCCCGAGCTTTGATCGTAGAAAAGGTAACTATCTGAGCGACATGATCTTGTCCGTATCGCTCCGATGCGTAGCGGATCATATCAGAACGGTAACGCTCGTCAAAGTCCATATCGATATCTGGCATCTGTTTTCGACCCGGGTTCAAGAACCTCTCAAAGATCAGGTCATATTTGATCGGGTCGAGGTCAACGATCCCTAGGCAGTACGCTACGCAGCACCCTGCCGCGGAGCCTCGACCTGGACCAACTCGTATCCCGTGGGAACTTGCAAACGAGATGAGGTCACCAACGACTAGGAAGTACGCTGAGAATCCCATATCGCCAATGACGGACAGCTCATAGTCGATTCTCTCAAGAACCTCCTGCGAAATAGGTGTCCCGTATCGCCTCTTCGCCCCTTCCATGGTTAGATGGCGCAAAAACTTGCTTGACGACTCCTCGTAGCTATCCGACTGGAACTGAATCGGGACCTCGAACTCTGGAAGTTTTGGATGTCCGAACTCGATCTCAACGTTACAACGCTCTGCAATAGCTAATGTATTATCGCAGGCTTCTGGAACCTCGTCAAAGAGTTCCCGCATCTCTAAAGCAGACTTTAGGTAGTGCTCTTCCCCTTCAAATCTAAATCGCTTCTCATCTGAGAGTCGCGCGCCGGTCTGTACGCACAACAAGGCGTCATGCACCACAGCATCTTCACGATGGGTGTAGTGGGAGTCGTTCGTTGCAACCAGGGGCGCACCGATAGATCGGGCGATCTCAATTAACTGAGGATTGGTTCTCCGTTGCTCTTTGATGCCATGATCTTGAAGTTCTACGAAGAGACTTTCTCGTCCAAATATATCCTGCAGTCTTCCTGCGATCTTGCGTGCCCCTTCGAAGTCATCACGGAGGAGGGACTGGAGCACCAACCCACCCAGACAACCCGTAGTCGCAATAAGCCCCTCATGGTATCTCTCCAAAAGCTCCCAGTCGATCCGAGGCTTGTAGTAGTATCCCTCTAGATATGCCAAAGACGCTAGCTGGATAAGGTTTTTATATCCCTTGGTGTTCTCTGCCAGCAGTATGAGGTGGTAGTAAAGCTTCTCGCCACCGTCACCCTCACCGCCACCGTCATCGATACGACCCCGTCGAGTAGGGCGTTCGTTTCTATGTTCGCCCGCCATGTATGCCTCGATCCCAATAATCGGATTGATGCCAGCTGAGCGGGCGGACTTATAGAAATCCAGTACTCCATACATGTTGCCGTGATCGGTAATAGCGACCGCTGGTTGTCCGTCCTCGCTCACCGCTTTCATTAGATCTTTTACTCTTGCGGCACCGTCCAACATAGAGTACTCAGTATGAGTATGAAGATGAACGAACGAACTGCTCCCCATATTATCGCTCCGTCACAGATAAAACTCGTTACTCCACACTAAGACATAGAGGGTTTATCCACATAAAGAAATAACATCAAATCTGTATTACTTCTAAGGAGAGATACACTCAGGGATCACTTTTTAACGGCACTTTACCTCACTCTTGTCTTGACTTTGCGATAGCATCGCAAGTAGCACGCTAAAGCGGCGAAATTGGAGGGGAACTATGAAGACTCAAGCGGCTGTACTATGGGAGACTGGGGGGACGTGGAGCGTAGAAGATGTCGAGCTAGACGACCCAAAGGACAAAGAGGTCCGGGTCAAGCTCACCTCCTCAGGTCTTTGCCACTCTGACGAACACCTGGTGACAGGAGATCTGCCGGCTCCGCTCCCAATCGTTGGCGGACACGAAGGTGCTGGAATAGTTGAGGCCATAGGGAGCGCAGTAACGGGAATACAAGAAGGCGACCATGTTGTTTTGGGATTCATCCCATCTTGTGGAAAGTGTGAAGCCTGCTCGCAAGGCTATCAAAACCTCTGCGAGATGGGAGCGTACATTTTGTCTGGAGAAGAGCTAGCAGGCGGGCAAAGAGTACATACAAAAGGTGCCGACATCGGTACGATGTGCTGCCTTGGAACCTTCGCTCCTTATGTGATAGTTCATGAGGACTCAGTAATAAAAATCGACGACAACATCCCACTAGATAAAGCCTCCTTAGTTGGCTGTGGAGTAACGACTGGTGTAGGATCCGCTATATACGCTGGGAGAGTACGAGCTGGCGACACAGTGGTAGTCATTGGCTGCGGTGGAATCGGTTCGAACGCGATTCAGGGAGCCAAAATTGCCGGTGCTACTCAAATAATCGCTGTAGATCCGGTTCAGTTCAAACTGGATCAAGCGAAAATATTCGGAGCGACTCACTTCGCTTTTTCAATCGAAGAGGTCCAAGCGATGATCGGCGACCTCACACGAGGACGTAAGGCTAACGTAGCGATCATCACCACTGGAATAGGAACTGGAGATCTAGTCGCCCCTACGATGGGGCTTGTAGGTAAGAACGGCACCGTGGTAGTAACAGCGATAGCACCGTGGACTCAAAATGACGTCTCACTGTCGCTCTTAGATATGACCCTATACCAAAAACAACTCAAAGGATCCTTATTTGGATCCGCTAATCCACGTGCAGACATTCCAAAACTTCTCTCGTGGTACATGTCGGGTGCATTAAAGCTAGATGAGCTGGTTACCACGACCTATAAACTCGCAGACATAGAACAAGGTTACGCAGATATGCGAAGCGGAAAGAACATAAGAGGGATGATCTTATTTGACTAGACACTTACATACGCACCGATAGCCGTTGCCAGTCAGAGTCGAGACTCATTCGAAGGTTCGCTTCTTAAAGTGCAAAGAATCGAATCCTAAAGCGGTACGATCTTACCCCTTAGCTGTAGTTAACTTCCTTCCGAGAGATTACAGTAGAGTGTTAGATGAACGCGGCCTTACCCACAACGAGCTGCTCCTTCTAGAACAACGACTACTAGAACTAAAACTCGCAGAGTCCACTAAGGCTCCAGATATCGGTTACGTCATACCCGTCAAAAACCCCGAACCATCCATCTTCGCTAAGGCTCTGATGTCGATCAAAAATATAGATCCAAGTGCACCCATCGTTGTAGTTGACGACGGTTCAGAGAGTCCGGAGATCGTTACAACCGTCGCAAAAAGCTACGGTGCAGACGTCCTTCGCCTTGCAGGTTCACACGGACCTGGGTTTGCCAGAAATCTTGGTGCTCGCCACCTCACAAATGAGCTCTTAGCCTTCATCGACTGCGACGTTGAGTTAGATTCATCTGGGCTACATAATCTTGCCACTCTCTTTGAACTGAAAAAGGTCGTCGCTTGTGCCCCAAGAGTCCTTTCCGCCAAGATGAAGGTAGGAAATCCAGCTAGCAATACATCTTTCGAGCTGGACATGGGAGACAGCTTTGGCATAGTCGGGCCATCGCAGTTGCCATACCTACCAAGCGCCGTGCTGTTAGTTAGGAGAGACGCTTTCAACGTCGTATCGGGATTTGATCCTACACTCCTTGCCGGAGAAGATGTCGATTTGACTAACAGACTAAGCAATCAAGGATTCGTAATCTACGCTCCCGCCGTGCGTGCCTTCCACGTAGACCCACAGAGGCATCGGAAAAGTCTAATGAAGTCCGTCAAATATGGGCTGAGTTATAGAGACCTACGGAAACTCCACCCTGATAGGTTCTCAATTTTGCCATCAAAACCCAAAGACCGAGCTTGGTTTATCTTGAGCAATCTCGTACTAGGCCCGACCTTAGCGTCTCTGCTTCTCACCTTGACTCGAGCCACAACTGTTGTACGGACTCTCCGACGCAGTGACCGCGAGCTAAGCACCGATGATATACGAGTTATACTACTTATCTCGTTAAGTCAGAGCGCAACAGAACTCTCAGAGCTGTGGTTACGAACCCTCTTGTTTCCGCTAACGCTTCTATCTGCGAAGTCAAGGCGACTAAGACGGTTTCTAGTTACGATGATAGTAGTCAGAGGCGTGCTGAAGCCAAGAAAGCCCCAAGAGTCCTTGGGGTATCGACTCGCAAGTGACATGGGTTACTCGCTAGGCGTAGTAACGGCTATTCTTTTAGAACTAGCCAACTACGTATCTTCATGATATCTTCGTGAAATAGACAGTACAGGGCTAAATAGGAGTCAATATGCGAGGAGGCAGCGATTAAGAGACAGCAAGACTATAACTCTTTGGAAGAAGATCCCTACGCTCTAAGTACTCGAAAGGTATACCTTAGACAGCTATCTGAGCGCGATGCTTCGAGAATGCTAGAGATTAGAACATCCAACAAGAGTTACTTTAAACCGTGGGATCCACCCCTGCCTGATCGCTACTTTACGCTAGAGGGCCAGATCGAGATGATACAAGAGTTACGACACGCCCGTTCTCAAGGATCAGCTGTTGGATTTGGAGTTTTCTTGCAAAACTCTCATACCCTTGTCGGACGAGTTGCACTAAGGAATATACAAAGAGGTGCCGCTCAAACGTGTACCATTGGATACTTTATCGATCAGAACTACGCAAACCAGGGATATACAACCGATGCCGCTGGACTGTTGGTAAGGTTCGCCTTTGACGAACTCAAGTTGCATCGCGTCGAAGCAGCTATAATGCCCAAAAACGCCGCCTCCATTAGAGTAGTCGAGAAGTTAAGGTTTCGCAGGGAGGGTCTGGCGAGGTGGCTTCTATTCATCGACAATGCTTGGAGGGACCATTATATATATGCCATAACCAAGCCTCGAGAGATATCTGACTGAACTACGAATCTGTAGGCCCATTACTGATCAGCCCAAACGTCGCTACGGTTAAGCCAACTCTATCAAATAAAACATCGGCTACGCGTTCGCATCCGAAGGTTTGGTGGCCTTGCCATCTAAGTAAGCGTTGCGACTCATGGTACGGCCTTGTGATTGGCGCACGAAAACACTGCTTTTTAGGCGTGTTCGTCAATGAACTCCGAATGGAAACACTTGACCAATCTGGCCCCACCACGATTGACTGAATTGGCCCCACTCTCAACACCACGGTTCATAGGCTTGAAGCATGAGAATTGTTTCA